>CAWUKT010000023.1:0-85305 GCA_963923035.1 uncultured bacterium | reverse complement strand
TGCCAACGCTTTTTTATGGATAACAAAAGAGGCCGCCTCTTTTGAGACAGCCTCCAGAACAAAACATAGATGAAAACAAACCCTAAGTAAATTTTTCTATCAGGTTCAGGTCCTTGATGCGGAAGGCTTCGCCATCGTGGTCGAGGACGATCTCGACGAATTGGTAGAACAGGTCCATGCATGTGATCCGCTTGACCCGCTGGCGGGTGCGCAAGTCGCCGTCCAGGTAGTACCAGAATTCGAGGTCGATGAACGCGCTGCTTCCCTGCCGCCGAATCAGCCAGTAACAGCGGAATTTACTGACCGCGAGGCCACCGTCTGTTTGCTTGGCCAGAACTGTAATCTCGACCGGATCGAATCCCCGGGCTGTCGCTTGCGGATGTTGCCCGATGATGGGCAAGGGGCGCGATTCGATGTGGATGGCCGTTTCCGAAGGAATGGCCTTGAATCTGGTCTCACCATTCGGGCTGTCATTTCCGTAGATCAATTCTGCAAATTGCCCCTCCTGCACGCCATTCCGGACCGCATAGACATTGAGCTTGGGAGCGGGGTCCATGTCACAATCGCCGATGATCAGGATGCCGCCGTCTTCCTGTAAGGTCAGGGCCAGGTGGATATCTTCTGCGTTGTAATTTCCAATGTTCTGGTACCGCATGCCATCCTCTTCGTCGGTGAATCGCCAGCACAGCCAGCCTTCGTCAGGATTGATGGAATCCAGGGACATTTCAAAAGTTCGGTACTCCTCTTCGCTGAAGTACGCATGCAAAGTGAGTAAGACTGGGCCGTCTGCATTGGGACAGGTTTTTTCCCGATTTGAAATGGGGATGGATTGGGTTAATTCACCATCGCCCAGGTTATTGTGTTCGCCCTGTAAAAGGGGGAAATGCGTGGTTTCGCCTTGCTGATTGATATAATACACTTCCAGACGAGTGTAGACTGGATTCTCCTGGAAAGTGAAACGGTTGATGGTAATGCAGCGGGAATCATTGGTTGTTGTTTTCATCTTGGGAAAGGGTTTTAGGTAGGTTGATGTTGATGGAACAAACCTAGTGAGGGGAAAGCAAGTATAAAATCCAATTCGTTCTGCTTTTTTGCGTTTCTATTTCTCTATTCCAGTCGAAATTTAGCCATAAAAGGGTCTATTAAGGCATATTTTTTGTATCTCTAAGTATGAAAAGCAAGAAGGGAATTTCCTTGTACAATTTGGTCCGTGGCCTGAGCAAATCCGAAAAGCGCTATATCAGATTGTTTGCCGAGTTTTCCTCCGGGAAAAAGTCTTCCCGTCCGTTGGAATTGTTGGACATCCTCGTCGAAATGCCCGATTACTCCCCGGAGGCGCTGGATGCTCGAATCAAGGGAACCTCACTCGAAAAGCACCTCCCTTCCCTGCAAAACCGATTGTTGGAGCTGATCCTAAAGGCCTTGCGGAACATGAACACCAAGGGAGGCACGCACTGGGAGTTGACGCGGCTATTGTTGGACTTGGACCTGTTGTTCGAACGGAAAATGTACGGGGAATGCCGGCGGAGGCTGAAAAAAGGGATGCAAAGGGCGGAAAAAACGAGAAATGATCTGGCGGCGCTCCAATTGAAAGAGTGGGAATGGAAATTGGATTTGGCGCAGGGGAATGCCATTGATCAGGTCGAAGAAAGGGAAATGGAACAGCGCTTGGAAAACTTTATCCGGAGCTACCAAGCCTCCTTTTTCCTGGCCCATAGCCGTTCCGTCCTGCGACGTCAACAACGCGGGAAATCCACCCTCCTCCAAAAGCCCGATTGGTTTTCCGAAGCGAATTCACTCCCCCAGCCCGACCACTTCTCCGCCTGGAGCGACTCCGAACGCGCCCACGCCAACTGGGATTACCTTCAGGGAAATCCCCACGAGGCCTTTCGACGCCTAAAAGCCGTCCTGGGAGCATGGAAAGACCGGCCCCACGAAATCGAAGAAGCGCCCGCCACCTTCCTCAATATCCTCAACAATACCATGAACACCGCGCTGTACGCGGGCATCCACGACGAATTCCTCGTCTCCATCCTCACCGAAATCCGGGCCTTTCCTTTCCAGCACCCCGGCCTTCAATTCACCCTGGAGCGCATCACCTACAATTTGCAACTGAGCTATACCCTGAATTTCCTGCCTCCGCAGGCAGGTCAAGTCCTGATCAGGGAGATCGAAACCTGGTTGGCGGGGGCCGGAAAGGAGCTCCCCCCCGCCAAGCAGCTGTCCTTTTTTTACTCCATCACGATGTTCTTTTTCATCGAAGAGAGCTTCCCCCAAGCCAACAAATGGCTCCTGCGCATTCTCCACCTGCCCGGCCAATCTGAGCGGAAGGACATCCGGGATTTTGCTAAGATCTTCCAGACCGTCCTCCAATACGAACTGGGAAACCTGGACCTCCAGGCCTATTTGGTCCGATCCGCCTACCGCTCTTTCCGCCGGGCCAACCGGCTCTATCCCTACGAGAAGGTCTTGATTTCCAGCATGCAGAAGCTGGGCAATGCGACGCCCGATTCCGAAGCGTCGCGGGCCATCCTGCAAGAAATGCGGGACCAATTGGTCGCAATTGGCGACCAGGGAGACCGCCTGTATCCGTTGGGCGTGCCCGAGTTGATCCTGTGGACCGAAAGTCGCCTGGAAGGGATTCCCATCCGGGAGAGCCTGCGGAAGAATCGGGAAGCGTCAGAAGGGTAGGGGAAAGCAAAAAGGGACCGCCCGGTAGGAGCAGTCCCCTGAGAGAAAAGAGCAATCGGATCAATTGATGGCGGGCATATCTCCGATCAATTTCCACTGGCCTTCAGCATCTTTGACCAAGGTCAGGATGGAGACTGCCGTCATTTTTTCGCCAACCAGTGAAACTTTGGCGGAGGCCGTCAGGCCATTGAGGAGGACGGATTCGACGGTCACTTCCCGGTCATCCCCGCCAAATTCCTTGCTGCGAATCTTTTCGAGGTAGATGGCCCGGGGCATCACGCTGACTTCCTGGCTGCCAAACAGCTGGTTCATCACAACCTGGTAGTTGTCGTCAAGAACTTCCGCCAGGCGATCGGCATTGTTGTCGTCGCCGGCTTGCGCAAACGCCTCGATAGTGGCGTGAATGGCCTGTACATCAGAATTCTGGGCCTGGCTGGCCGTAGAGGCGAGGAGGGTCAAAGTAAGGATGAACATAAAATGCTTCATGATCTGGTGATTAATGGATGGTATGATAAATGGAATGTTATTTCGTTTCGTTATCAAAAATTGATACATCAATTAAATGGATAAAATTTTTAACTGAAGTTCTCCTGGATGCGCCCCAAGATCCGCATCAGGTCGCTCAGATCTTGCTCGGAGAGCCCCTCCACACTTTTGGACCGCATCTGTTGGATGAGGGGGAAGTTGGTGTCGATGAACTTGGAGCCTTCCGGTTTCAGGCAAATGCTGTACTGGCGCCGGTCTTTGGGAACGGGGCGGCGTTCGACGAGGCCTTTCTTGCCGAGGATGTCCAAGGTCCGGGTGATCGAGGCCGGATCCCGGTAAGACTTGGCCGCCAATTCCTTCTGGGTCAAGCCATCATTTTCGCCAATGATCTTCAGGAGGACCCACTGGTCAACGGTGATCCCCAGTCCGATTCGGTCGAATTCCCGCTGTGAATACAGCTTGGACAGCTTACTGGTCTTATCGATCTGGAACAGAATGACACGCTCAATATCCATGTGATAAATCAATAGTTGATGCTGCAATTATATTTTATTCAAATCAATTTTCAAAATTTTTATTTGGCGGGTGAAATGAGAGCAAGGAAATGAAATTGATTCTGGTGCGGGGAAATCCTAACTTAATATCAGCTCGAAACCATTTTTCATCCTCCAATTGACCACGAACATGCGAAACCATCTGCCCTCTGTGCTTACCCTGCTGATTTGCTTGCTGGCGATTTCGTCGGCCCATTCCGCTACCTTGTACGTCACCTCTTCGGGAGCGGGCGCCAACAATGGCAGCTCCTGGTCCGATGCCTTTTCTGGTGAAAACCTCCAAACGGCCATCGACAATGCCCTGCCGGGTGATGAAATTTGGGTGGCCTGCGGAACCTATTTGCCCACCACAACCACCAACCGCAACATCTCCTTCAGCATGCGCAACGGCGTGGCCATCTACGGGGGCTTCCAGGGCACCGAGGCCATGCTGTCCGAACGGGACCTGAGTTGTGGGCCGTGTAGTATCTTGAGTGGAGAAATTGGAAATGCAGGGGAGGCGGACAATAGCTATACCGTTGTGTACAACGCCGATCTCGACAGCTCGGCCATTTTGGACGGGTTTACCATCCGCGATGGCAACGACGACCGATCGCCCACCTCCGCTGGCAACGGCCTTGGTGGCGGCGTCTACAACCACGGCTTCAATCCCCTGGGTTTCTGCCATCCCACCATCCGCAATTGCGTCTTCACCAACAACCAGGCCTCCTGGGGAGCTGGCGCCTTCAACAACGGCTACAACGGCGGCAGCACCGAGCCGACCTACATCAATTGTATTTTCCACCACAACCATTCCTACATCGAAGCCGGTGGAATGGACACTTATGCGGTCGGCGGCCACGGCGCGCCCACCGTGATCAACAGCATTTTCTACGAAAATACCGCCGCCACCAACGTCGGCGCCATGTATGCCTGGGGCGGCAATGCAGGGGGCAATTGCACGCCCACCCTCATCAATTGCGTCTTCGCCAACAACTTCGCCCAGAATGGCTACGGTGGGGCCTTCATCGCCGATGCCCAGGACGAATTCGGCGGGGGCTCCTCCGGATTTTGCCGCGTGACGCTCCACAACTGCATCGTCTGGAACAACAATGCGACTGGGGTTTCTCCGCAGTTCTACGTGCGGGGCGCCAATGCCGAAGTGGTGGCTGAATTCTCGGACATCAGCCTGACGGGCCAGTCTGGAGCGCATGTGCTGGCCCCTGCCAGCACCGGCAACATCGACATCGATCCGATGTTCGTGGATGTGATGGACGGTGACGGCCCCGACGATTGCTGGTTCACCGCCGACGATGGGTTGCGGCTGGACAGCAGCTCCGTGGCGATTGACGCGGGCGACTCGACGGTGGCCCATGCCACCGATCTCCTCGGCCAGGACCGCATCATGGGCGGGAATGTGGACATGGGACCCTATGAGCATACGCCTCCGACGATGACGGCGGTGACTCCTGCCCATTCCGGTTTTCAATTGTTCCCCAACCCCGCTTCTGAAACGGTTCATTTATCAGGACTTTTGGGCGTAGAGAATGACATCCAGATCATCAATGCCCTGGGCCAGATAGCCCTTCGAGGCATGGATATGCAGCATTTGGGCCGGGGCCATGTGCGCTTCTCGGTACAGTCGCTGCCTCCGGGCATCTATGTGGTCCGGGTGGGGGAGTGGAGCGAGAAAATGTGGGTGGAGTGAGGAAAAAGGCGATGACGGACAGGGGGCATTTTACCCCCTCGCCTTAACAATGACCTCTTCAATGAACGTCCCCTTTGTGGCGGCGTACGCATTCATGTCTTTCCAGTCCCTGGAAGCCAATTGAATTTTCAGCCGTTCATAGGCTTGGCGATCATCCGGATGCTGGCGCAACCAATTTCGAAAATTCAGGTAACGCTCAATCTCAACGGAACCTCGACTGTAGACATGGATATGTACATCCCGGTCTGGTGTCCGGAACATCCGGTGTTCATCAAATTCAGGTTCCCGAACCCTTAATTGGTACCCAGCCTCAACGAGCGGATTCAGGTACGCCGATTCATCGCCTGAATCCGCGACCACCAACAGCACATCAATGATGTCCTTGGCCGCCAATTGGGGCACAGCAGTGCTGCCGATATGCTCGACCTCAAGGGCCGCATTCCCCGATGCGGTTCGGATTGTACGCTTCTGGGCGTCGAACCGGGCCGGCCAGTTCGGATCAGAAGCTACGATTTGGATGGTACGTTGCTCTATACCTCCAATCAAACCGGTTTCCAAGGCTGGGTTCTCCATGCTGCGACCAAACATACGGAAATTCTCTTTGGATTGCAGTTGGTCGCATACGGATCAGGTGGGCAGATGAACCTGACGGAGAACGATATATTTGATCACCTTGCTGTCGCCATTCGGGCTGTCCTCCATTCGGAGCCGGATGTCAATTTGTTCCAGGAAGGCGGTGACCATCAGGGCATACACCTTGTCATAATTGGGGTGGCTGGGCTTCAGTTCGAAATAGCGGCTGCCTTCCTGCGGATCGGAATCGATCATCACCTTGACGAAGGTATGGTCGACCACAAACTTGGTGAGTTTGCCGGTAAAATCTAAGTGGGTCATGAGAATGGGTTTATGAGAAATGGATCAATTTGCGGTGGTAACGGTGGCGGACGGAACGGGATGGAGTTTGGAACAAGTCAAAAACCTCTATGGCTTCGTCCCACGGCTGAGCCGTGGGCCAGGTGGTCGTGCCCGTCGGCTGGTGCGGACGGGCCTGACTCAAAAACATGAACCAGCGCCGCTGGTCAGGAGCCGTGCCCGCCGCATGCTCAAACACATTGCCGTAGACCACGAAATGCTCCGTGTCGAGGGCCAAATTGTTCTTGAGCAGGGCTTTTCGGGTCGACTTGTCATCGCCTTTGAGCAATTGAACCTCGGCGGCGGAGAGCAGGTGCTTCCGGGCGACCGTGCTGCCGGGAGGCACCGGATTCCAGCCCAGGTGGAAGAAGCGAAGTGGCCAGCGGAAACCTGCAACCCCAGCTTCCACATCCGGTCCGTACCGAAACCGATTCCTGGTGATGGTGAAGTGGGTCCCGAAGCATTCATCAGGTCCAAAATTCACGTCCTGGCAGCCGCCCGGCTTGGCGTAGCGGTCATTCATGGCCACCCAGCCCACAAAGCCGCGGGCCTGTCGGTTCCCAATGGGAAAATTCCCGGTGTTCAGGAAATGACAATCACTGACCACGCAGTGATCCACCCAATTCCGTAGCTGGATATGGGTTCCCGGACAGTCTTCGAAATAGCAATGCTGTACCCGCAGGTAAGTCACACCGTGGGAGGCATAGATCATGTGGGCAAGGTCTGTTTTCCCAACCCGCTCAAACCGACAATTCAGAACCTCAACCTGGGTCGCCAGGCAGGTCAGGGCCATCGCCGCATACTTCACTTCGGGCAAGTCGATGAACTGACATTGCGAAAATGTAATCCGTTGGCAGGAATAGTCTACCAGAACCCCATTCCAAAGCGGAGCCGCCCCGGAGAACTGGAGATTTTCCAGTCGGATATTCTGGCAGGTATAGCAGCGCATCAATTCGTAGCGGGTCTTTATGACCCCGTCGCTCCCGGCCCCTTGGGGCAGGGTATCCCCTTGGAAAACCACCTGTCCGGCACCCGTCCCCCGAATCGTCAGCAGGTGTTGCGGGTGACCAATGCCGTTCAGGCTCAACCAGCCTGTGTAAATGCCAGCTTCCACCTGAACAGTGACCGGACCATTGGCCAGGGCAGTGGGCACGAGCTGCGAAAACAACTGGGAGGCATACACGTCGATGGGAGAGGAGGGAGAATTCCCGGAGCCGGTTCCGCCGGGGGAAGCATAGAAGGTTGTCATAGAGGCAATGAGGTTAGTTTTCTTCATTATAAAACCAGTGGGGTAACACCTAAAAAAAGGACGAGCGGACCTGCGCCCGCTCGTTCCAAAAGCTCTTAAAAATCTATTCCCTCAATTCCGCTTCACAATCTTCCCCACCTGCACCACCCCGCTCCGCATATTCACCGCCCGAACGAAGTACATCCCCGTCGGCAGGTAAGTGATGTCAAAGTCCATCAGATCAGTCGTCGCCGAATACGTCCCCACCAGGCTGCCACTGATGTCCAGAATGTCTACGTGGTAAGGAGCGAGGGGGCCGGCAATGGAGAATTGACCGGAGGTCGGATTCGGGTAAAAGACCAGTCGGGCCTCGGGAAGGGCCTCTTTGCTCACCGACAGGGGGGGACAAGTGCTGACCGGATGGGTATAGACCAGAAGTGGCCCTGCCACCTTGTTCGAAGCCGCATTGAGACAATTGTTGATTTCATTGGGCTCGTTTTCCGGGAAGGAATTGATGCAGACCGGGACGTTCAGGACCGTATTGCTTTGCCAGGGCGCAATCTGTCCCCCGACGATGCCGGGAGAAGTACTGGCATTCGACGGCAACAAGGAACCCCCGAAGGACATCGCATAATCGCTTTGCAATTGTTGGTTGCTCTTGGTGGCAAATTCCCCCAAGATGATCCGGTCGGTGTCCTCAAAGGTGTAGGGTGCGGCATCGGAGGGTAGGGGCACGTAGCTGGCCGCCTGTTCGTTGAAGAAAAGCCGTTGGTTGGCAAAGGGACCGTAGTTGAGGATGGTTTTGTCGGGCAAAAAGAAATAGGCGGTGTACTTGTCGCCGGGCGAAGTGAAGGACACCTCCATGTTGATCTCTTGGTTGGTGCCGAAAGCGGGATCGGGAGCCGTCGTCACCCCTTCAATGCGCATGTCCCGGGGAGCCATCGCCGGAGCGGGCACCGAGAAATTCGTCCCATTTTTGAGATACCCGCAGTTCACCGTCACTTCTCCTTGGGTCGGCAGCAAAAAGCCCGTCCCTAAGCCCTGAATATCCACCTCGTTGAATACCTGTTTGTTCATCGCCCGAAAATGACTGGCCCAAATTCCCCGGGTGCTGGCATTGGCATTGTTGTTGACCAGGCGAATGTTCTGGAAAGTCACCCGTTCGGTATAGTTCAGCTGAATCCCATCCCGGTTCACATTCCAGGCGGTGAAGTTCTCAAAGGTCGAATGCACCGTGGCGATATAGTTCTGATCGTAGTCGTCGATGTCCTGGAAGAAGGTGGTGTGCAGGTAGAACGTCGCCAAGCCAATGGTCGCAGAATAGACCTGGTTGTCCTTGAAATCGGTAATGGAATACCAACCCGTGGCCAGGGCGTCCTCGCCCGGAACGACGTTGATGTTGTTGGGAAGGCCCAGGTAGCTCGGCAGGAAGGTATTGAAGTACGTATTGGTGGGCTCACCCGGCTCAATCAACCCCTCCGGCCAGTAAATGAAACCGTGCCCCGAACAACCGGAAGCAACATTCCCCGTCACCCCAACTCCGCCACCATGAATCCAAAAACCATCCCCCTGGAAAGCGAAGTCCTGGGAGTTCTCCCGCACATCAGGAGCGTCGTCCGGAGCCGCATTCCGCAACGGATACGCCGAATTCACCGTGCGGATGGCGATATTGTTCCGAAAGGAGCCGACCTCGTCGCCCGCCTCCGTCTGGAATGCCCCACCGACCACATTGTAAGAGACATTGTTGTCAAAATCGACATTGGAAGAGTGATTCGTATAGGCCCATCCCGGATCGTCCTCCACCACGCAGCCCCGGACCCGGGCCGGCGTATCCGCCTTGTTGACGCCGCCGCGGTGGAAATGCACCGAATACCGGCCCCGCACATTCGTTTTGGGCCCTGTCACAAACTGATCGTTTTCGTCGATGAACCAATCGTCCACCTGAATGTCCTTCCGGGTCCGGCCCATCTGGTGGAAACGGACATAGTTCACGTCGACATTCCGCGTGTGCATCCACATCACGTGGCCGCGATCGAGGCCCATATTGCCGGTGGGATTTTCGGATTCCAGGAGGATATTCCGGTTCAGATTGGCTACGTGGACGCGGAGGTCGCTGGCCGGCGGAAGGTGGTTCTTGGTCAGGGGGGACACGAGGTTGATGGTGCTGCCGGAAATGGATTGGACCGTGGCCACCTCATCGCTGGTCGCATCGACGGGGTCCGTACCCGTGATGACGATGCGGTCTCCTGCATTCCAGCCGCTGGGCGCCGCCGCCAACGTAATGGACGTCGCCCCCGCCGCGGGATTGGCCGCGAGGGTATGCCAGCTATCTTTCTGAGCTCCGTACATGACCGTTTTCCCCATCAGCACCATGCCCTTTTCCCACTGGGCCGTACTCAGCACAATATCGCCCTCGTCGATGAAGGTGATCTTGGCCGTCGTCCCGGCCGGAACCGGATTGCTGGCGGTACCAATTTCCAATTCGCCCATCATGTCCTGCACAATGGTCTCGACATTCAGGGCGGTATTGGATGTGGTCGCAAAAGCCAGCTTGCCCTGGATGCGGATGATCTTGATCCGCGTGGAGATTTCGCCATCCACCGTCAGCGTCAGCCCTGGCGGAATGACCACCTTGGCCAGAGCAGAGGGAACGGTGCCCCCGGCCCACGTCGAAGGATTGCTCCAATTGCCGGAATTCTGGACGGTATGGGTCGCATGGTTGGTCGGCAACAAATCCAGTGGACTGGTCTGGGCCAGGAGCCGGGAAGAAGTCCCAGTGAAGAAAAGGATTCCCGCCAGGAGCAGGAGAGATCGGGTTAAGGGTTGAAGTTTCATCGATAGTAGGGGGGTTCTAGTGTGTTTTCCCCTTTGAAACGCACCTAAATCGAAATACCCCACCCCCGGATAGAAATTTGGGAAAAAGGAGGAAAGGTCCTGGTAGACTAAAATCACCCCACCAATGACCAACCCCCACGTTGATTTTCATGAGCTGGCAGAAGCAGCGGAAAAATGCCGTTTAGATTTTTGGACGAAATATTTCTCCTTCATGTCCACCAAATAGATGCCATGCCCATGCCACTTCGCCCGTTCAGTAGTGGGCAATGTAGCCACCCGTAGGATTTCTTCCGCCGTATCTTCCCGGCTGATCGACCTCTTGGCGTACCTCAACGGAAGGTCTTCCTTGTCCAGGCCGGTAGTGTCAAAGCTATATCCATATTGCCGCTTGGCGGGCCCATCGAAGAGCCTGGAAGGCCTGAAAATGACAAATTCCAGCCCCCGACTTTGGGCTTCGGCAAGAATCGCTTCACTGCGGGTGACATCCTTGAAGACAGGGAAAATCAGTTGGGTGACATTGGAGAAGGGATAATAATTGGCCGGCCATGCGGTGACACCTTCTCCCGGCACTCCCTCGGTCCCGACCGAACCATGGTAAAAGGTTTCGACCCACCGGCTATTTTCCTGGCCCCGGACGATCGCCCGAATGGTATCGGTATACAGCGTGGTCTTGGAGCTCATCATGGCCTTCATTTTGGTGACGCCCACAAAGCAGCAAATGGCGTCTATGGAAGGATTCTCCGACAGCAGGTCAGCGTAGGTTTCCGGCTTGAGGATATTGCTGTTCCTGGCTGTCAACTTACCAGATGTGACATGGGGTGTAGGTCCGCCAGGAGTAAGTACTGTGGAGGCCAATAGATCCTGCATGCGTTGGAGCGCAGCCGCATCATTTTCGGCCCGGCACAAGGCCCTAACATCATGGCCTTGGCTCAAGGCCTTTTTGACGAAAAAGCGCGCACCACGAGATGCGGAGGCGACAACGAGGAAATGTCTCTTTTCTGTTTTCATGTTCTCTTAAATTTGCACGCGTGTACACGCATGCACATATTGGGTTAAAAATTTTTCTATTCCAATGTATGCGAGTCCATCAAATCCCTCAAAATCCTGGAGGCCTTCTCAAACTGTTGTGTGACATACTCACAATCAAGCGCATAAAAGGTGTACTTCGATCTTTTTTCCTTGGTCACGATCTTTTGCGCGTACAATTGCTCCAGATGCCGGGAGATGACCGATCTGTCTTGAGGAAAATCTTTCGCGATTTCATTGATGCTCCGTTCTTCCCCATCATACATGTATTCCACCAGCTTGAAACGAACCGGATCGAACATCGTGAGGAAGAACTTTGGGTTCACGATCTCTTTCATGCTATGTGGATCTTCTGCCATGCGTTTTCTATACGTGCAAAGGTATGCACATGTTGTGGTCCGACAAGATTTATTCGAAATTTTCTAAAACTTAATCGAGCTGTTGATTTTACTCAGTTGAAAAAGAGTGGTTTCCATAAATGAGAGTGGGGTAGGGCCCAACTTACCGCAACAACATTTCCCACCATCACCGACCATCCGCCCGCAGATCCCCAATCGAGAACCCCGCCAACCCCGCGTACGCAATCGGATAATCTTTCGGCGAGATGAATTGCTCCACCTTCGTCTTCACCCCATTCGCGTAGGACGTCCGCGTCGCCATGCCCCCACCCGGATGACTCGCCACCGAAACCGTCCGGCCCGCCCGCTCCGGGAATGGCCGACTAAACTCCACCGTACACCACGGATCCACCGAGGCCAGATAGCATTCCCCCAGCGTCTTCCCCCCAAAGAAATCCCGCAGGAAATCCAGGCAACCATCGTGGTAATTGCTGGCAAAGTAGCCCGCCGCCCCTACATCAAAAAACGGCCAGGCATATTCCACGACCCGTTTCCCCGCCTCCTCCATCCCGATATCCCCATCGTCATCCGCCGACGAGCCCGCCCCCCGACACACCGACTGGAACAAGACCAGCGCATTGGGCGCCAGCTTAAATTCCTCGAGCAGCATCGCCGTATGGACCGAGGACGTCAGCGTCAGCCCGCCCGTCCCATTGGGCCCGCGACTCCCGCCGTGACCCGAATAAATGAAGATATTGGCCCGGTGCGAGATCGCCGTAATGTCCTCCCAAACCGCCCGGTCATCATAGAACCGCCGCACCTGCACCCCCTGTCCGTGGAGAAACTCAGCGACCCGATCCATCCGCTCCATCGCATCCACCGTCCCATCCTCCTGCGGCCCCACCACCAAAATCGCCTTCAGCGCATTCCCCTCCGTCCAACCCGCCCGATCGGGAGGACCATCCGGAGCCCCCACAACCGCCGAAGCCGCCTGGAAAGTGAAACATAGCAGAAGGAAGACGTTGGTGACAAGGAACTTACGCATACACTCAAAAGGTTTTACTCTCTCAATGCAGAAATCCCATGAGGTTACAAGTTCAGCGAGAAGGAGCAGGAAATGGGGGAGGGCGATGCCTGTGGCCCGGGCTCTCCGACCTCGATCTCGGCCTCCCTCCGGTTGGCCGAGGATCTCAGACAAGTCTCCGATCCCTATCGCGGAAGGCCCCTGACGGCCCCGCGCCGAAGCTAGCGCTTCAGAATCCGAAACTCGACCCGTCGGTTCAGCTTGCGGCCCCGGGCCGTTCGATTGGAGCTGATTGGCCGCGACTCCCCGAAGCCTTCCACCTCAATGCCCGCGACCTGGGCCCCCGAATTGATCAGGAAGCGCGCCACCGCCGAGGCCCGTCGCCGGGACAGGTCCCGGTTGTACGCATCAGCGCCCCGGCTGTCCGTATGGCCCGCAATCTCGATCTTCAGCCCTGGGTTTTCGTGAAGAAAGCGCAGGACCCGGTACAGTTCCTGGTGGGACTCCGGTTTCAGCGTCGCCTTGTCATAGTCGAAGAAGATATTGTTCAGCCGGACCGGCTTCCCCTCCTCAATCAACTCCTGCACCGACACCAATTTCAGCGTGTCCTGAAAGACCAGGGCATCTGATTTTTCGTCGAGGGCGAGGTAGCTGGACTGAGGGAAATAGTCCTTGGCTTCGAGGTAATAGCTATACACCGCACCTTTTTCCAAATCCAATTGGAAGAAACCCGTAGTGGTATCGGCGGGTGATTCGGCGACCTTGGCGCCGTTATTGAGGTCCTCCCAGACCAATTTGGCATTCGACAGGGAAGCCCGGTTGGGCACATCGGGGAAGACCAGCACCGTGGAGAAGTCATAGTCAGCGCCCGGCAGCCAGTTGTCCCGGAAGGGTTGGCCCGGCAGGAGGCTGTCGCCCCGGAAGGCGAGGAGGACCGCCCGTTGATAGCCCAGCTGGCGGGCCTCCTGTAGCCGTTCGTAGGCCGCCTCCAGGTCCATATTTTGGTCCATCAGGTACCGGTAGTGATTCCCCCGCCGCAATCGCCGAATCGAATTGAGCCCCCGGAAATTCCGGGGCTGTACCTCGATGGGACTCATCGACGTGCCGATTTGGACGCCGAAGCTCAGGCGGCCCGGAAGGGGAGCGTTCATAGATATTTGGGGCGCCACCGGTTCCACGGCCGCATAATCGCCGTCCTCTCCGCGGGCTTCCACGATCCGGATATTCTTCACCACGCAGACCTTCTCCGGCAGTCCGGTCGCCCGGTCCTCCGCCTGGATCCCCAGTTGGATCGCGTAGATGCCCGTGTCGGCGTAGGTATGCAGGGCTTCAAGCCCCTTGCCGAAGCTGCCATCGCCGAAGTCCCAGTACCATTCCTCTGGCTCCAGATCAGGCAAATGGCTGTTGGCCGCACTCAGTTCCAGGGGCCGACCCCGGTAATGGGTATCCGGCACCAAGACGAAGGGCTGGACGGTCTTCTCGAGCTGGAGCTCATAGGTGGTCAGCGCGGAAATGGGAATGTCGTTAATGGAATCGATCAGCATCAGGCTGACCACATAGTCGCCGGCCTTTTCGTAGCAATGGACCGGTTCCAGTTCCGTGGTCCTGGTCCCGTCGCCCAGGTCCCACTCGAAGTACAAGCCTTCCGGCATGAGCAGGTCGAGTCCGTCCTCGGAGAACCGGTAACAGTAGCTATCGGTCACCTGCTCCGGGCATTCCTCGAACTGGGGTCGGTTGAGTTGGAAGCGGTAGATGTCATCGTCGCGGCCCCCGGCCTTGCGGTTGGAAGCAAACAGCCCCAGGTTGTGTTGAGGGCTGATCCAGCAGGAGAAATCATCGTAATTGGAGTTGATGGGGCGCCCGAGGTTGGTGGGTTGACGGTACGCATCACCGTCCGGATAACTCACGAAGAGGTCCATGCCGCCCCAACCGGGATGGCCATCCGAGGCGAAGTAGAGCGAGCCGTCGGGGTGGAGGAAGGGCATGGATTCATTGCCCCGGGTATTGATTTTCGGGCCGAGATTGACCGGAGTGCCGGCCTCCGTCCCCGTCAGGGGCACCCGGTACAGGTCCCAGTCACCAGCCTCCCGTTGGACCCTCCCCGCTACGATCAGAAATTGGCCCCCGGGCCCCAAGTTGGGATACCCGACGTCCCGGTCTTCGAATCCCGGAATTTCCAGCCGTTGTTCCGTTTCCCATTCTCCATTTCTTTTCTCCGCCCAATAAATCCCGATCTCCTGGTTTCCTTTTCCCTTGGCTCCCCGGCTCCTCGTAAAGAAGACCAAGGAATCGCCCTCGGCAAACGTCGCGGGCCCTTCGTGGTAAGGCGTGCTGATCTTTCCTTCAAACTTCCCGGCCCGGCCAAACGCCTCCAAAGAGCTGTCCCGCGCTTCCACGTAGTAGATATTGAGGAGGGGCGTGGAACTGGTAGAAGAATAGTAGGTCACCCCGGCCACGGCATTCAGGCGCTCAGAACAGAACAAGAATCCATTCCCGTAGCGCATCGGGGCAAAGTCGGAGAAGTCAGAATTGAAGCGCAGGCGGTCCACCGTCACAAACTGGCTGTCGGGTACCGGAGCCGATGCCTGTTGCAGGAAGGCGATGAATTCCCGGGCCTCCGCCTGGCGGGGAGAGGGCGCCTGGACCTGCTGGTAGGAGTGAATGGCGGAATCTGGCTCTCCCCGGCTCAGCCAGGTAGAGGCCCGGGCCATCCAGGCGTCCGGCGCCAAGGACCCGGACGCTTCCGCTTGCTGGAAGTAGGCGTGTGCCTGCGGGTAGTCCCGCAGTTTGAAATGGATCTGCGCCAATTGTTCCTGCGCATCGTGGTTGCCTCTCCTAGCCAGCGCCTCATAATAGAGGATGGCCGTCCCCAGATCTTGCTGCGCCAAGGCTTTCTCCGCTCCGCGGAGGAGGCGGTCCTGTCCCTGAAGCCCCGTGGACACCACCAGCAATACCACCATCCCTATGTATTTCAATCGCTGCATGGTCAGAAGTAACGGAGGCCGGGGGTTTTGACTTTGTATCCGAACAGATAGCCCATGGTGAACTCCAGCGAACCCGATTGGTAGCGGCTGAGGTCACCGAAGTTCCATTCGTAGGATATGCCCGAGCGGAACTGCTCATTGAAATAGAATTCCATGAGGCCGAGCACGACGCCGTTGCTGCGGTACGAGAGGCCCAGATTGAGCTGTTCTTTCAGGATCACATTGGTATTGAGGTCGACCTGCCAGGGGCTCTCGCGGGTGTATTTTACGAGGATTGAAGGCTTCACCAGGATATCGGGAGCGGCCCTTAGGATGAAGCCAGTGGTGAGGAAATAGTTGCGGTAATTGATGGCATTGCCAAAGTGGAGGTCGTAGGCGGAATTGTTCACCCGAATGAGGGTGGGAGCGGACAGTCCCAGGTAAAATTTGGAGTGGCTGATCCACAGCCCGGTGCCCGCTTGCGGTACGATCACCGTCGGGTAATTCGCCTCGGCAATGGGATCGCCCTGGCTCTCCCGGCCGAGATCATTGTAATTGACACTCAACCACCCCATTTCGCCCTGCAAACCCATCGCCACACTCCAATCGCCCGTGAACAGGCGGTAGCTGTACATGCCGCGGAGCATATTGCCCCGGCGCGGTCCCAGCCGGTCGTGGCCCAGGACCACCCCATAATTGTTTTTCCCGTTGCGGGAGGGGGCGTGGGCCGCGAAGGTAAAGGTCTTCGGCGCTCCATTGAATCCCAGCCACTGGTTCCGGTGGAGGAGGCCGAGGTCCAGTGCGCCCTTGTGTCCTGCGTAGGCCGGATTCAGCACCAGGCCATTGAACATGTACTGCCCAAAGTGGGGGAGGTGTTGGCCTTTAAGCCCCCCGAAACCCATCAGCATCCCCAGCCAGAGGATCCCGACGAGCATCCCGGTCCTGGAGTTAGCGTTTGAGTTCCACATAGCCATTGATCTGTTGCCCGTCACTCAGGGTGAGGAGGTAGAAATAGGTATCGTCCTGGAGGGGATTGCCGGAAGCATTCAGGCCGCCCCAGTCGTTTTGGTAGTCATCCGATGCGAAGACCTGGTCGCCCCACCGGTTGAAGATTTGCATGCTGCTGCCCGGATAGTCGGCCAGCCCCGGAATGACGAAGAAGTCGTTGACCCCATCGTCATTGGGGGTGAAGATCCGCTCCGGAATGAAGGGATTCCGAACAATATTGACCTCATCTGAGCTCTGGCAATTTCCATTGGTGACCGTCCATTGGAAGACGTTGCTGCCTGCGCTGAGCCCTGCGACCGCTGAGGTGGCGGAGTTGGGCGCTGCGAGTTGGGCGTAAGACTGGACGATGGTCCAGAGGCCGGTTCCGGGGAGCGGAGCATTGCCCTGGAGGGTGCTGGATTCGGAGAAATAGACTTCCCGGTCGGGACCGGCATCGGCGACGATGAGGGCTTCCACCTGCGTGGAATCCCCGACCGTGAAGAGACAACCAGACGTGTCGAGGAAGCTGTATTGCACGATGTGGAGGCCGGGCCCCGCCGCGCCTGGATCAAAATTATTACCGTTGATACCCGGTCCGGAAAACTGTCCGCCGGGTGTATTGGGGAGCAGGTTGGAGACCGGATCGCCCTCGCAGTAGTTCGGGTCGAGGCCCGTAAAGGACAGGTTGGAGCTGGCCGGATTGATGAGGACATCATCGGTCCCGATGCAGCCGTTGGCATCGGTCAGGACGACGAGCCAGAAGCCGCTGCCGACCACCACCTGGTTGGTGGTATCGCCTGAATTCCAGTTGTAGGTGGCACCGGGATAGGCCATCCCGGGATCCGCGACCAGGACGACGCTGTCCTGGGGACAAATCATCGTATCGGCCCCCAGGTCCAGCACGGGATTGGGCCATGCAGTGACCAGAATGGAATCGCTCGCCGGGGGACAATTGCCGAAGCTGATGGCCACGGAGAAGATCCCGCTTTGGTTGACCGAAATCTGGGCGCTGGTATCGCCACTGGACCAGAGAAATTGGGCACCATTGTTGGTGCCGTTGGGATTGGCATCGAGTTGAACCGCATCGCCATCGCAGAAACTGGTGTCCGAAGGCAAGGTTAACTGGGGAATGCTGGTAAATGAGACCCCAATGTCATCGCTGCCTGTGCAGCCCAGGGTATCGATGGTCACCGCGTAGTTCCCGGCTGATGTCACCCAAATATTGTTGGTTGTAGCACCATTGGACCAGGAGAAGCTGGCCCCTGGATAGAGGTTCCCCGGGTCAGCGTCCAGCAACAGGCTGTCTCCCCCACACAAGAGTGTATCCGCCCCCAGATTGACTTGGGGAAGCGGCGCGACCGTGACCTGAATCGAGTCCGACAAGGGCGGACAGGTTGCAAAATTCAATTCCAATTGTACGAGTCCGCCCGTCGTCACGATGATCTGGGCGGAGGTGTCTCCGGTCGACCACAAGAACTGGGCCCCGGCATTGACCCCGCCGGGATTGGCATCCAATACGATAGAGTCTCCGTCGCAGATGGTGGTATCGGGGGGCAATGGCAGGACTGGATTGCCCAAGGCAAGGAGTTGGATGGTATCGCTCCCGGTACAGCCGAGGGTGTCCACGACCACGTTGTAGCTGCCGGGGACCGGAGCCAGGAGGGTAGGAGTGGTGGCTCCATTGGACCAGGAGAAGGTGGCGCCAGGATAAAGGTTTCCGGGGTCGGCGTCCAGCAGGATGCTGTCACCGGCGCAGGCCGTGGTATCGGGCCCCAAATTGACTTGGGGGACGGGAATGGCATTCACGAGGACCGAGTCGGTAATGGGCGGGCAGGTACCAATGCCGATTTGAACGGTTACCCATCCTCCTTGGACAATGGAGACCTGCGGGGTGGTATCTCCGGTCGACCAAAGGAAGTGCGCGTTGGCATTGACGCCATTGGGATTGGCATCGAGCAAGACCGAGCTCCCCGCACAGAAGTTCGTATCGGGTGGCAGGGGCAGGACCGGATTCCCGAGGGCCAGTAGGTTGATGGTGTCCCGGCCGGTACAGCCGAGGGTATCGATGGTGATGGCGTAGGTGCCGGGAATCGGGGCCAGGAGGGTAGGAGTCGTCGCTCCGGTTGACCAGGTAAAGGTCGCGCCGGGGTACAGGTTGTTGGGATCAGCATCCAGTAGGATGCTGTCACTGGCACAGCCGGTGGAATCCGGCCCGAGATCGACCAAGGGCAAAGGCACGGACCGGTAGGTCACGGTGTCCTGGCTGTCGGTACAGAGCCCATTGGAAATGGTCCAGATGAGGACGGTAGGGGCATTCCCGAGCCCGGTCACGAGCGCATTGGGCGCAGAAGGATTCGTGAGGGCTCCGGGGCCGCTGGCGATGCTCCATGCACCGGTGCCGACGGTGGGGGCATTGCCCGCAAGGATGGCGAAGGTATCGCCACAGATGAATTGGTCCGGCCCGGCCTGGGCCGGGGTAGGGGGCGTGATCAGGTCGATCTGCACCACGGAAGAGGTATCGGTGGGGCAGGTCGGCTGGGTAGACAGGATGGCCCGGTATTGGGTACTTTGGGTGGGCGCATCCGTGATGGTCGAAGTGGCAGGGGCGGCCAGGGGCAGCCAGGTTGCTCCACCGTTGGTGGAGAACTCCCAGAGGATATTGCCGAGCTCGCCCGTCAGGGAGATGGTCACCGAATCTCCCAGACAAATAGAATCAGCGCTGCTGGCGGTGGTTCCCCCGATGGGAAGAATGGCACAACAATTGGACAGGCTGACATTTCCCGAATCAATCTCCATCCGCGACAACAGGACATTGGGGTTGTTGGGGCCGGAAAGGGTTTGGGGAGGACAACTGATGGAATTGGCGAATTCTCCCGCTGAGAATAGAAGGTCCAATCCTCCGGGGGCCAGGCTGTACAGTCCATCAATGCCCGGTCCGTTGAGGGAAGCGGCAAAATCAAAATTGCCAGTATTGGAGAATCGCGCAATGTACCCATCGAGGGAATTGGCGGCTGTCAGGGTGGTGTCCGGGGTCCAGAAATCAGCGGCTCCATAATTGCCGCAGAGGTACAGGTTGCCGAGGCCATCGGCCACGACGTCCTGGATGGCATCCTCGTGGTTGGCCGGATTCGAATTCTCCAGGAACAGACGCCATTGTTCGGTGCCGGTATTTTCATCCAGGCTCATGAGGAAGGGCAGGTCATGGTAGAGGAGATTGGCGACGAATCCGCTGGGGAAGATGGCCTGGTCGTGGATCGTCCCTGACACATAGACGCCGTCGCAGTCGACGGCAATCCCGTAGCCACGTTTGTTCGGGCTCCCGTCGTCCACTTGGGTCCCCCAGCGAAAGGTTCCCGCACTGTCGTAGCTGCAAATGAAGGTATTGGGACCATTTCGGACGTCCGTCAGGATGGGCGCGGGCAGGACGGTTCCAGAGCTATCCGTGAACCGTAGATTGTCCCCCTCCGAGATTCCGATCACGTACACATTGGCTTCGTCTGCGACGATCGCGTTGGCCAATTCCCGAAACAGCCCCGTTCCAATATCGTCGGCGTCGCTCTTGATTTCGGAGACCCACTTGGCGGGGCCTCTAAAGCCATAGTGGGCCACAAAGCCATTGATGCGGTTGTTGTAGGTGGATTCAGTGAAAATCCCATTGAAGTTGGCCGTAGCGTCATATACACCAGTAACATACACGCCAGCGGCATTGGAGGTGATGCCAAGGCCCAGATCGTCGTTGGGGCCCCCACCAAAGGTGGCGTATTGGAGGTCCCCGGTCGGGCTGTAAGCCGCCAAAAACATGTCCCGGAAATTGAAGGGACTCAGGGTCGTATAACCGAGGCCGACCGAGGTGAATCGTATTTCGTCGTCAAAATATCCGGTTACGTAGATGTTTCCGTCGGCCGCCAGGGTCAAGCCGAGGCATTCGTCATCTCCGGGACCGCCCATGTTCACGGCCCATTGGATGACTCCATTGTAGTCCACTTTGACCAGGAAGCCGTCCAGAAAGCCATTTCCGGTCCCCCGGTTCATGTCGTTGGGATTCAATCCGGGGAAGAGGCTGTTTACTTCGAATGCACCGACCATGTAGACCCATTGGTTGGCGGTATCGACGACGATGTCATGGGCGTATTCCTCGCCGGCAGAGCTAAAGCTGACCAGGGTATCCGGATTGCCGGAACTGGGCGGGAACATGAAATTCAAGGGATCAGCTTGAGCGGAAGGAGGGGTAGGAAGCTCATCGATTTTCCCCAACACCAGTGAATCTTCCATTGCTCCCCAACCCCCTCCAGGACCGGGCATAGCTTGGACCAAGCCGGATGCTCCGATGATAAGGAGCAGGCTGCACAAGAGGGCAATGAACTTGGGCAAGGGGAGCAAAAACAGGTGCCTACCTTGCCGGGGTATATGGATATTAGACTTGATAAGTAGAGCTACAATTGGTTGAAAAAGATACAGATATCGATTACGAAGAACGCTACGGGTAATAAATTGAATGGTCGTGAATACTAGCACCATCAATTAAGTTAAAAAAGGGTGAAATGCCTCAATAAACTCGATGATTGGGACAAATTGGGCTTTAAATCACCCTTTTGAGGGTACTGTCGAGGGAAACCGGCTACTTTCCGGGGAGTGCAAGGCCATCCGGGCGGACATTCCCCGACCCGATATTTTTCCTAAATTGCCGCATGCGTTTGAACTGGTACCTGATTGCTTTGCTGCTGCTTCCCCTTCCGATGGTTTCTCAAGTGACGATCTCGCCCGATCCCATCAACTTCTTTACCGTATTCACCGGCGACTCGGCAACGATCCAGGTCACGGTCACCAACAATACGCCTATCACCTACGTGGCCACCGAGGTCGGA
This sequence comes from uncultured bacterium, assembly GCA_963923035.1. Taxonomy (GTDB): domain Bacteria; phylum Bacteroidota; class Bacteroidia; order J057; family JADKCL01; genus CAWUKT01. Next base: position 63,709 of record CAWUKT010000023.1, on the reverse strand, counting down.
CTCTGGGAAAGCGAGGCCTTTTCCGCCTCCACCAATGGCTTTTCGGTCGCTCCCGGGGGGACATTTACCTTTGATGTGAAATGCAAGCCGGTCCAGAATGTCCGCACAGGGGACCAATTGATCATTCGTTCCTCTTCCCACCCAGTCCAACTCAATGCCTTTGTCTTTGCCTTCGTCCGGCACGTTGACTCCTATTATGACCTCACCTTCGATGTTTGGCACGAGGACCTCAAATCGGCCCTCTCCACCCTGACCTCGTTTGGCTATACCGACCTGGGCTACAACCCCGCCCGGGACCGCGTCTTCATGGACATCGACAACGAAGCCGCCAATGGCCAGGGCGCCGCCCAAAACACCCTGACCTGCCCGTATACGGGCACCCAGGCCGTGGGCTATACGACCCGCCCCGATGCCCAGACGACCTTCAATTTCAATACCGAGCATACCTTTCCCCAGGGCCTGTTCAACCAGGTCCAGCCGATGCGCTCCGACATGCACCACCTCTTTGCGGTGACGGAAAACAGCAATACCCAACGGAGCAACAAGCCCTTTGGCGTGGTCAGCAATCCAACCTGGCAGAACGGTGGCGCCAAAGCCAATGGCAGCACCTTTGAGCCGCGTGACGCGGCCAAGGGAGACGTCGCCCGGGCGATGATGTACTTTGTCATCCGCTACCAGGACTACAATGGCTTTTTTGCCGGGCAAGAAGCGATCCTGCGCCAGTGGAACAAGCAGTTTCCTCCCGACAGCGTCGACATCAACCGCAATACCCTGGTGGAGAGCTACCAGAATGTGCGGAATCCCTTCGTGGACCACCCCGAATTTTGTGACCGCATTGCGTCCATCGCCTCTACCAATACCGGCCCTACGACGCCGGAAGCATGGTTCCTTGACGATACCCTCAATTTTGGCGACGTACCGACCGGAAATACCTCAACCGGTACCTTCGTCCTGTCCAACCAGGGCTTCGGCGACCTGACGATTTCCAATATTTCCACCACCCAACCTGAATTTACCGTCACCAATTCCCAGACCCTCTTCGAACGGGACGACTACTTTGCCTTTAAGATTGAATATGCTCCTACAGCGGTAGTGTCGTCTTCCGCAGAAGCGGTCTTTACGACAAATGATCCCAACCATCCGGAGATTCGGGTTCCTTTGGAAGGGGCAGGCGTTGTAACCAGCCGTCCTGAAATTGCGTACCTCCAACAAGCTCGACTGTATCCGACTCCCACTACCGAACATTTCCGCCTGACATTTGACCAATCCCTCAGTGAAGCCTTGTCTTTGCGGGTGGTGGATTTGAATGGACGGGTGATGAAGCGGGAGGAATTGGAAGTGGGGGAACAGGAGTTTCAGATTCCGGTTCGTGGTTTGGCGCCGGGCATGTACCTGGTGGAGTTGGAAGGAGCAGCGGGCAAATGGACGCATAAATTGTTGGTGCAATGAAAAAACAAGGGATTCTGATGGCGTGTTGTTGGCTGCTTCTTTGGGGAGGCAGTTGGCAAACGGGGAGCGCACAATTGAAGGTGACTGAAGGCTTGGAGCCGTTTGATGCCGTGCAGTTGTTCACCGGTCGGGGCATCAAGACGCGGGGGGAGCGCTACGCCGGATCGGGAGAAGCCATTGCGCGGATGGAAAATGAAGGAGAAGTTCCGGCTTTCGAAGAAGCCCTGATCATGAGCACTGGCAAAGCCAGTGGCTTTATTGGCCCGAACAACCGCTCCAAGACGTCCTCTTCCCTCATGACCCCCGGTGACCGGGACCTCAATCTGTTGGCCGGTTCGCGGACCTTCGACGCCGCCGTGCTCGATTTTGATTTCATGACGGACCGCGATTCATTTGCCTTCAACTTCTACTTTGCCAGCGAGGAATACAGCGAATTCGTCGGTTCCTCCTACCAGGACATCCTGGTAATCCTGCTCAAAGGCCCCGGGTTGGGCAGTGGCAAGCACCTCGCGGTGATCCCCGGCACCAAAGAACTCGTCAACGTGAATACGGTCTCGGTCCACGAGAACCGCCGTTATTATATCGACAACAACCCCTACAACCTTAACGACCAGATCAACGAGAAGCAGAAGGCCAAGCTCAATCCGGACCTCATGGCGAATTGCCAGTACGACGGAATGACCCGGGTGTTCAGCGTAGGATCACGGGTCAAGCCCCGCACCAAGTACCACCTCCAGATTCTGATTGCGGATGCCGGAGATGGTGACAATGATTCGGCCGTGCTGTTGGAAGCGGGCTCGATGCAGAGCTACGAACAGTGTTGGCGGATCGTGCGCCGCCGCCAGATTGCCGAGCAGCGGCGGGCGGACAGCCTGGCGCAGGTGCAGGCGATCGCGGACAGTATCGCGGCGGCGGAAGCCTACCAGGACAGCGTCAATGCGGCAATGAATTCGACTTTGATCGGAGAAGGTGTCCCGGACCGGGACCAGGAGGAACCGATAGAAGAGGAACCCGTGGAGGAAATCAATGTCGAGGTGGTGGAGATGGAAGAAGTGACGGTGGAAAAAGGCCAATACCAGAGTGATTTGGCCGATTATCTGTTGGAAGAGCCGGCCGAGATCCAATTGGTGGCCGAGTTTGAAGGGGATGAGTTTTTGTTGTCGGATGAGCAGAAAGCCCAACTGAGCGACCTGTCCACCTATCTCCAATTGCATCCCAAGAAGAAGGTGGGCCTTTACCTGCCGGACGATTCCCAACGGCAGGACATCCGTTACAAATTGATCAGTGTGGAGTTCGTGTTGGCGGGCATCAACAAAGACCGCGTATTCAAGAATGGGTTCAGCTTTTTCTCGTCGGATGAATTGGCAGAAGCGCCCTTGGAGCGGGTCGAAATCTGGATTCGGTAGGGGACCGGCCCCAGACCCATCCCCTTTTCCCGTTAGAATTCGATGGTGATGACAAAGGGCGAACCATCGCCCAAGACGCCTTCCAGGCCGTAGGCTTCTCCTCTGCGCAACCAACTGTCCAGCAGTGTATTGCGTGATTCACAAGCCATCTTGTCTCCCAGTAAGGCTGCATAGCGGTCTTCGTACAGAAAATTGCAATTCCGTACATACGTGCCTCGCAGGTCGACGAGCCGCGCATTTTCCTGGATGCGGCCCTTTTCGTCCCGCTTCACCTGGACCGTGTAAAATCCCGCCGGGAGGCCGTCCATGTGCTCCAAATCGAGGTAAAGCAAGACAAAGTCTTCGGCTTCATTTTGGGGCCAGAGCCGACAGGGGAGGACGGCAGCGGCCACCATGAGGTCCCGCCCCCGCGACACGATCATCAGATCGTGGTACAGAATGGGCAGGTGTTTCAGGTGAGCGGCCCGCAACATCCGGTCGGTCAGCCGTTTGCGCAGACGTTTCTCCTGGCGTCGCATAGACGCGACGAGGGGGTAAGGGTAGTTCATTTGGTTTAGCTATATGTTTGAGTTGATCCGTCCCGGGATTGGCTCCCGGGGCACAACCCTAAGATAGGCATAGACTTTGACAGCCTTCGTCAATCTGAAAAGGGAGATTTAACTTTGTAAGGCGCTGTTAGTCAGTTGTTTGTTCGCCTTCTATTTCCTGGAGACGGGACACGCCAATGACCCCGGGCACATCCCGGAGACGGCTTTTGAGTTCTTCCAATTGGTCGGTGCCGGAAACGAAGATCTTGAAGAATCCTTCGAACATTTCATCCGGGGAATCGATGGTGATGCTTCGGATATTGAGCTTCATTTTGCTGGAAATGACCTTGATGATGTCGCCCATCATGCCGACGCGGTCCTTGCCGTGGATGCGAATCCCGGCCAGGAAGGTGACCGAGTGGCGCTCGGTCCATTTGGCCTTCAGGATGTTCCGGCCGTGCGTGGACATCAGCTGAACAGCGGTTTTGCAGTCCACCCGGTGAATCTCGACCTGGTTCACCGCCGGATTCCAGACCCCTAGGATTTCGTCGCCTTTGATGGGGGAGCAGCAGGAGGAAATCTTGTAGTTCAGGACCTCCATGTCCTCCCCAATCATCAACGCATCCGAGTCGACCCCCTTGTTTTTCCGCAACCAATCCTCAAACTCTTCCTTGGTCGCAAAGGCCCGGTTTTTCTGGCGGACGGCCGGAAGAGGAATCCGGGCGCCTTTCTTCTTAAGGTTGATAAACTCGTTGAGCTTACTGTTGTCAAGTTTGTGAAGGCCAAGGAGATAGAAAAAGTCTTCTTCGGAGGGCACGTTGAAGAAGGCCTGGATTTCGCGGTGGAGCTGCTGTGGGTTGAAGTCGTAGTTCCGCATGTACCAATCGAAGATCTTGTGGCCATTGTCGATGGTGGTCCGGCGCTGCTTGCGCAGCGAATCCTTGATCCGGTTTTTGGCCTTGGAAGTCTTGACGATGTCGATCCATTCTTCCTTGGGCACCTGCTTCTTGGAGGTAATGATCTCCACCTGGTCCCCGTTGTGGAGCTTGTATTTGAAGGGAACCACCTTGTTGTTCACCTTCGCACCAATGCACTGGTGGCCGATGTTGGTGTGGATTTCGTAGGCAAAATCCAGGACGACCGAGTCCTGGGGCAGGCGGACGAGGTCTCCCTTCGGCGTAAACGCAAAAATCTCGTCCGTGACGAGGTGCGTCTTAAATTCTTTGACGACTTCCTCCGCATTCATCGCGGGATTCTCGAGCAGTTCGCGGACCTGTCCCAACCACTTCACGAAGCCTTCTTCGTGGAGTTGGCCGCCTTCCTTGTACTTCCAGTGCGCCGCGACGCCGCGCTCAGCGACGCGGTCCATGCGCTCGGACCGGATCTGGACCTCGATCCAGCGGCCTTTGGGGCCCATCACGGTCACGTGAAGGGCCTCGTAGCCATTGGCCTTGGGCAATGTGATCCAGTCCCGAAAACGTTCTGGATTGGGCTTGTACGCCTCGGTCAGGACGGAAAAGACCCGGAAACAGTCGGCCTTTTCGGTCTCGCGGGGCGAATCAAGGATGATCCGCACTGCGAACAGGTCGTACACTTCTTCGAAGTGAATGTCCTGCCGCATCATCTTCGCGTAGATCGAATAGATGGACTTGTAGCGGTGGAGAATATGGAATTTAAGTCCGGATTCTTTGAGCCGGTCCCTGACCGTCCGGATGAAGGTCTTGATATAGTACTGGCTGCCCTTTTGGAATTTTTTCAGCTTTTGGCTGATTTCCTCGTAGGTCCCGGGGTGCATGGACTTGAGAGAGAGGTCTTCCAGTTCGGATTTGATGGCCTGGAGCCCGAGTCGGTGGGCGAGGGGAGCGTAGAGGTAAATGGTCTCAGAAGCGATTTTGAGCTGGGATTCCCGCTTCATGAACTGGAGGGTCCGCATGTTGTGGAGGCGGTCGGCGAGCTTGATGAGAATGACGCGGACGTCGTCGCTGAGGGTCAGGAGCATCTTGCGGAAATTCTCGGCCTGGGCCGAGCTTTTGTTGTCGAACACCCCTGAAATCTTGGTCAGGCCATCGATGATGGTTGCGACCTCCTGTCCGAATTCGAAGCGGATGTCTCCGAGCTCGACGAAGGTGTCTTCGACGACGTCGTGGAGCAAGGCACAGACGATGGAGGTGGCTCCCAGGCCGATTTCCTTGGCGACGATGCGGGCGACCGCGATGGGATGGAGGATATAAGGCTCCCCACTTTTGCGTCTGGCGCCCTCGTGGGCCTCCAGCGCGTACTCAAATGCCTGGCGGATTGTTTTGCGTTCCCCCTTGTCGGTATTGGGATAGCTAGCGCGAATCAAACCCCGGTAGGCACTGATGATGGCCTTCCGATCTGCCTCCGCCTGCATTTCCAGCACTTTTCGACTCATTCCTTTCGCTTCTTTTCGGATTGACCTACAATTTAGTGCTTTTCAGACCATTTTTACCCGATTCCTCACCATTTATTTTTTGCTTTTTACTCCCCTTATCCGGCCCAAAACCAGAGTGGAAGGAAGAATTGAGCTGGGTGGAAAAAAAATGAGGGGAAGAGGATTTTGAAAGGAGGAAAAAACCGGATAATTTTGCGGAGTTTTTAGAACACCTAACGTTCCTTCAAATTGCGAAAAAGCGGATGTGGCGAAATTGGTAGACGCGCCAGATTTAGGATCTGGTGAGGTGAAACTCGTGGGGGTTCGAGTCCCTCCATCCGCACAACAAGGCGTAATGGTTCCATTTCCGCGCCTTCTTTTTATCCTAAACTTACTCAGTCTTGGAAATCACAAGAACCGACACTGGCGATCTGACCGCCACACTCAATGTCAATATTCAGCCCGAAGACTATCAGGACCAGGTCAAAGCGGTCTTGAAGGACTACGCCAAGCGCGCCAATATCAAGGGCTTCCGTCAGGGTAAAGTACCCCCCAGCGTCATTCGGAAAATGTACGGTCGGGGCGTCGTGTATGAAGAATTGAACAAAGTCATTTCTTCCGAACTCGAGAACTATATCAAAGGCGAGGAACTGCCGTTGGTAGGTGAGCCGCTCCCGATCAGCAATGACATCGACCTGGATCCCAAGGCCGAAACCGCTTACGATTTCGAGTTCCAAATTGGGCTGGCTCCGATCTTCAGCATCGATTACGGTCTGGCCGGCAACAATCCGCTCTACAAAATTCTCATCGACGATGAGACGGTGAATAAAGAAGTCGAGAACCTCCAGAAGACCTATGGTCCGATGGAAAATCCCGAAACCAGCGAAGCTGGCGATATTCTCTTCGGCAAGCTCTTCGAAGTGGATGCCGACGGAAATGCCGTCGAAGAAGGCTTTTCCCGAATGGCTCCTTTGAACCCGGAGCGGGTACCGAGTGAGGACCTCAAGGCCGTCATGGCCGATGGCAAGAAAGCCGACGATGTTTTTCCGGTGAAATTGGAAGATGCGTTCCAAAACGACCACGAAATCCGGAATTTCTGGGAGCAAAATGTCCAGCGGGAGAAGATTCGTGATGTCAGCGATGAGCTCCTCGAAGAATTGAAGCAGAAGACCTACCACTTTGAGGTTCGGAAGATGAACCGCATCACCCCGATGGAAGTTGGTCAGGAGATGTTTGACAAGGCTTTCGGCGAAGGCAATATCACCTCTGAAGACGAAATGCGGGACCGCTTGCACGGCGACCTGGACAAGTTCTTCCAGAACGAAGCCAAGAAGTTCTACCGCGTCAAAACCATCCGCTCCCTGATTGAAGGCATCGAAATGCCGCTGCCGGAAGCATTCCTGAAGGACTGGCTTGTCCGCACCCGGGAGCAGGTTTCCGAAGAGAACATCGGAGAGTTGTATCCGAGCTACGAGCGCTCCCTCAAGTGGCGTTTGCTCGTCGAGAAGATGAGTGTCGATGACGAGACCATGAAGATTGAGGAGGAAGACCTCCGGGCCAAGGCCGCAGAAGCCGTCCGTCAGCAGTTCGGCCAGATGATTCCGGATGGAGACGATGAGCGTCTGGACAGCTTTGTCAACTACTACCTCCAGGATGAGAAAATGGTCGGCAAATTGTACGACGACCTGCTGGAAGACAAAGTTTTCGAGCACCTGAACGAGAAGAACCCGCCCGCGGAAGAAGAAATCACCGCGACGGACTTCCTCGAAAAATTGAAGGAAGACTGAGAAAACTCAGTTCCACGATAAAAAGGCCAGCTTTCGGGTTGGCCTTTGCTTTTTTTCCTGCTCCATAAGGGGCAATGATCTCTGAGTTGTCCTGTAAATGGTACGATTCAGATGGCCGGGACGAGCAAGACGAAGGCCGGACCGGCAAAAATTGTATATTTGGCAAATTCGCTGGCCCTGAAGGTCAGCATATGTGTACTGGGGTCTAACAATCAATATCGATGAAAACGATGGAAAAAGTCCGGTTTAACAACCGAGAGGATAGATCTTTTTTTGTACTGGTTTCTAAGCGAACCCAAGAGTACTTCAAAGAGACTGGAAAATCGCCGTTCGCCGATGGGTTCTGGTGGGGAAAAGTAGCGGTCATCCTGACCCTCATGATCGGGTCCTATACCCTCATGATCACGGAGGTGGTACAAGGTTTTTGGTTCTACACGGCAATGATTCTCATGGTTCACCTCATGGGAGTCGCCTTTGGCTTCAATGCCGCCCACGATGCGTCCCATGGCGCATTGTTCCGCAATAAGAAACTCAATTATATCTTCCTGCGCGGATTTGACATCGTGGGAATCAGCGGTTATCTCTGGACCATCAAGCACGTCAAATCGCACCACAAGTATACCAATGTGGCTGGTTTCGACGCAGACATTGCCCAGCAGAAGCTCATCCGCTTGTCTCCGCTGACGCCCATTCTGCCGCACCACAAATACCAGCGATTCTACGCACCGCTCGTCTACGGGAACTTTACCCTCTTCCTCGTCCTGATCAAGGACTTTATGATGCTCTTCCAGAGCCAGATTGGCGCGGAGAAAGACCTGAAGCATCCCTTCAAAGAAGTGGCGCTAATCATCGGTTCCAAGCTGTTCTACCTGTCTTACGCGGTGATCATCCCGTGCTTGGTGCTGGACCTGTCCGTAGGTATGGTCTTGCTCGGCTGGTATCTTTCCCACCTGGTGGCTGGATTTGCAGCTGTCATGATCCTCTTGCCCGTTCACCTCGTTGACGATACCATTTTCCCGGAAACCAACGACCAGGACGTTCTCCCGAACAACTGGCCCAACCACCAGGTCGACTGTACGTCGGACTTTGCCGTCAATTCTCCGCTGGTGACCTGGCTTTGCGGCGGGCTGAATTTGCATTTGGCCCATCACTTGTGTCCTACGATATGCCACGTCCACTATCCAAAATTGACAGAGATCATCAAGGATGCGGCCGAGGAAACCGGGCTCCACTACAAGTCCAATTCGTGGTGGGAAGCCATCGTCTCGCACTGGCGCTTCCTCCGGAAGATGGCCAAGGAAGAGAATCCCTACCACCAGGTCCTGCCGGCCAAGAAGGCAGCCTGATTGCGTTCAATCCATTGATCCAAAGGCCCTGCAACTTCGGTTGTGGGGCTTTTGTCTTTGGAAAGGAAATCGGGCCGTGGGAAAAAAGGGCGTCTGATCTTGACATGGGGTGTCAAGGGGTGGGGTTATTATTGTATTGAAAAGGAAAAGAGAAACAGTTTTTTACAGTGGATTCAAAGGCTGTCGCCCGACAGCGACTTTAATTATCTCAGCATTCAGATTCAGCAATTGTACCATTTACGACTCCCCCGGTGACCCGGGGGAGTCCGGTGCTTTGGGACAAACCTCATATTTCCCAACCCAACAACTCCTCCACCGCTTCCCGGGAGGGGGCAGTCTGCGGCTGGTAGCAACGGTCAAACGGCTGCATCAGCCACTTCAGGGCCAGGGTCATCCGGCCTTCATTGGTGCTGTCCATCTCCCCAATCAACAGGGAGGCCTGGTACAGCCGCGTCAACTCTAGAAACATCTTTTTCCCCAGGAAGTCCCGCGTCTCCGCATCGGCCCTCAGAATGCCTTTCAGGCCTTCTATCGTGGCAACAGACTCCCGCACAATGGTTTCGCCGTATTTCTTTCCGTCCACCAAGCCCTTGATTTCTTCCAGCATCACCGACAAGCCATCGGATTTGGCGGCGGCGCGGATCATGTCCAGGACCATGATATTGCCGGCGCCTTCCCAGATCGGCAGCACATTGACGTCCCGCAAGATCTTCGGGAGGACGGTATCCTCGATATAGCCCATGCCCCCCATCAGCTCCATGCTCTCCCGGGCCAGGTATACAGCAATCTCCGCGGACTCCCGCTTCACCATAGGCGTCAGGATGCGGACCAGGTGTTGCTGCGACGCATTGCCGGACTCGGCGGCATCCAGGGCACGGATACAGCGCCAGACCATGTAGAAGTTGGCGAGGTGAAGGCTGCCGAGTTCCCAGAGCTTGGCCCGTACCAAGGGGTGCTCAATGGCCATCTTGCCGAAGGAATGACGGAAGCTGAGGAACTGGTAGGCCTCTACCAGGGCCCGGCGTCCGCCTGAGAGCGCCGCCACGGAATTGTAAAGGCGGCTGAGGTTGATCATCTCGGCCATGATCCGGAAGCCCTGGGACTCTTCCCCGATGAGTTTGCCGTAGGTTCCGTTCAGGACGCATTCGGCACTAGCCATGGACCGCACCCCCAATTTGTCTTTGAGGCGGACGATGCCCAGCGGATTGCGCTCTCCGGTGGGTGTGGTGGGTTCGACGAGGAAAATGGACAGGCCTTTGGTCCCGGTGATCTCCGGATTTGTCCGGGCGAGGGCAAATATGATCTCGGCGTTGACGTTGGAACAGAACCATTTTTCACCGTACAAACGGTGGTAACCGTCTCCCTTGGCTTCGGCCCGCACCAAATTGGCGCCGACATCTGAGCCCCCGGCTTTCTCGGTGAGGAACATGGCCCCGGTAAAGAATTCCTCGGGCTGGTCGGTATAAATGTGGGGGAGGAGGCGCTCCCGGTCTTCGTCGGTGGCGAAGCGGTCGAGCAGCAGCGCGACCCCGTCGGTCATGCAGAGGGGGCAGTACTGGCCCGACTCCGCCATGGCGAAAAGGTAGCCGGCCGCGAATCCCAAGGCATGGCGTTCGCCGGCAAATTGTTTTCTGAATTCAGGCTCCCATTTGACCCGCATCATCTGGGAATCGACGGCGTAGGCCATCATTTGGTCGTAGGCAGGGTGGAATTCCACCTGGTCGATGGTTTCCCCGAAGGCATCCCGCTTGACGAGCTCAGGGCTCTTCTTGTCGGCGGTCAGGGACAGGGCATCCATGTCGTGGGCGGCGCGGTGGCCCATGCGGTTCAGGTGCGGACTCATGTAGGCGAGTCCCATGAAGGACAGGTACTTTTCGAGGTAGGCCCGGAGGATGCGGTCGCTGTCAAAGAAATTGGGGCTGCGGCGAAAGTCCGGTTCGAGGACGCGGTTGGCGGAAGGGGCCGTGCGGGTCTTGCTATCTGACATGGATGGTAATCGATTGTGGGCTGGTGATGAAATGAATCGCCTCATTTTGAAGGAGTTCGAATCAAACCAATCACTTAAATTATCGTAAAGATAAGAGATTCACCCAAACAAGAGGGGGACGATATGTCTAAAGCCACAATTACAAAGACAACAGTATCCTTGCTGCTTGCCGGGTTTTTTGGGCTGCTTTTTGCAAGGTCAATGGTCCGGGTTGATAGTTTGCTTTCAATTCAGGAACTGACCTGGCTCACCGGCTTGTTGAGCATTGTTTTCTTGTCCATCACCGTCTATATGACCTTCCTCCACCGTCAGGACCGGGGGTTCATGGCCTATATTGCCGCGATCATCATTTGTTTGTTCCTCCCGCTGATTTCGGGCCTGTTGCTCTTGGAGACCTTTCACTTGGGACAATAGGCAAACCGGAAAATGTGTTTCCCATTCTGGATTCTGTGTACAAGCGCTAAGAGACGACGGGTTAATTTTGTTACATTCCCAACGAATTATACCCCGTTGTTATGGCGAACGACATTTTCCACATTGAATCCATCACCCAATTGCACCGTACCCTCGGTTTTCCCGATCCCCTTCATCCTTTGATCAGCGTGTTGCGGGTGGAGGAAATGAAAAAGCCGGAGGATTTTAAGAACAAGTGGTTTTCCTCGGATTTCTACTCGATTTCCTTGAAAGATGGTAGCTGCGGGATGCAATACGGTCGAAATTACTACGACTTTGAAGCTGGGGTGCTCAGTTTCATGGCCCCGAAACAGGTCATGCGCTCCGACGGGACGCCTTCTGAAGCCGAAGGCTGGATGTTGTTGTTCCATCCCGACCTCATCCGCCACTCTCAACTCGGTCGGACCATCGACTCCTTTACCTTTTTCTCCTACGAAGTCCACGAGGCCCTTCACCTCTCTCAGCGGGAGCAAGACCTCATCAGCGACATCGTGGAGAAGATCAAGTACGAATACCAACAAAATATCGACGCCCATTCCCAGGACATTTTTGTTTCCCACCTCGACCTCCTCCTCAATTACAGCCGCCGCTTCTACGAACGCCAATTCCATACCCGGAAGAAGCAGAACGTCGATGTGGTGAGCCAGGTGGAGCGCCTCTTGCGGGACTATTATAGCCAGGGACAACAACTGGAAAATGGAATGCCCTCTATTGCTTACCTGGCGGAGAAGGTCCATCTGTCCTCGAATTACCTGAGCGATTTGCTGAAGAAGGAGACGGGGAGAAATGGCAAGGACCATGTACACGAATATGTCATCGAACGGGCCAAGACCCTCCTGCTGAATTCCACTGGGAACATCAGTGAAATTGCCTACGATCTGGGCTTCAACTATCCGCATTATTTCAGCCGGATGTTCAAGCAAAAAACGGGCATGACGCCCGTCCAGTACCGCGAGCACGCTACCAACGCTTAACGCTATGTATACGACCCGGATTTTCAAGCCCATTTCCATTGCCCGCTACTCATGGAAAATGTGGCTCATGCTGGCCATCTACTCTGGGGTGGTGGTTTCCCTGTACCTGCATTTCGACCTGGAGTATTTGAAAATACCCTGGGTCCCGATGACGCTCATGGGGATTGCCGTGGCGTTTTACCTGGGCTTTAAGAACAGCTCGGCTTATGACCGGGCCTGGGAAGCCCGGAAAATCTGGGGTGCCATCGTGAACGACAGCCGCACCTGGGGCATCATGGTGAAGGATTTTGTGACGGATGAGTATGCGGAAACGGAGGTGGGGGAAGGCGAACTGAAAAAGAACCACCAGCAGTTGATGTACCGGCACATCGCCTGGCTGTACCGATTGAAGCGCCAACTGCGGGTGCGGAAGGAATGGGAACACGACCGGGCCCTGAACAAGCGCTACCGGGCCTATATCAATGGGTTGTTTCCGTCGAAGGAACCCGACGCCGAGTTGCGGGATTTTTTGGAGGAAGATGAAGCGAAACAGGTGCTGGGGATGAAAAATACTGCGACCCAGCTCATTGGAAATCAGTCCGACCAGCTTCGAAAGCTCAAGCGTAAGGGACTGATCGACGACTTCCGCCACATGGAGATGCAGAAGATGCTCGCCCTGTTCTATACCCACCAGGGCAAATGCGAGCGGATCAAAAATTACCCTTTGCCCCGCCAGTACGCGAGCACCAGCATGTATTTCGTCATCATCCTCATCGTACTGCTTCCCTTTGGCCTCCTGTCGACCTTTACCGGCTTCAACGACGCCATGGTCTACGGTACGATTCCCTTCACCGTCCTGATTGGCTGGGTGTTTTGGTTCATGGAAAAGGTCGGCGACTACGCCGAGAACCCCTTTGAGAACCTCGCATTTGACACGCCCATGACCTCTCTGACGCGGACGATCGAGATTGACCTGCGGGAAATGCTGGGTGAAACCGAATTGCCGGAGCCCATTGGATCGAAGGATGGATTCGTGATGTAGGAAAAAGTAAAATGTGTTACGCCTTCTGGACTTGGTGTTAAAAAAGTGGAAAAGAATAGGCGTCCTTTGTATCAAAGCAAAAACAAAAGGTTGACATCAGGGGCTTGAATTGCTGCCGTGAAAAAGCTCCCACATTCAGTTCCTGGTGCCAGCGATATCCAATTAAATAATTACCTCAAGATCTCATGTCACAAACAATTCTCATCACCGGTTCCAGCACGGGAATCGGCAAAGCCACCGCTAAGTACTTTCACGAGCAAGGTTGGAACGTTATTGCTACCATGCGCCGCCCCGAGAATGAAACTGAACTGAATGAACTGGACAATGTCCTCGTCACCCGACTCGATGTGCAGGACCACGATTCCATCCAGACCGCCATCGACGCCGGACTTGAGCGCTTCGGTCAGATCGACGTCCTCCTGAACAATGCCGGTTACGGCCTCATGGGCACGTTTGAGTCTATTTCCCGCGAATCCATCCAGCGCCAATTTGACGTAAACGTCTTCGGTCTGATGGACGTGACCCGTGCCGTCCTTCCCCATTTCCGCGCGAACAAGTCCGGCTTGATCCTGAACGTGAGTTCAGTTGGGGGCCGGATCACCTTCCCGGTGATCTCGCCTTACCACGCCACGAAGTGGGCCGTGGAAGGCTTTACCGAATCCCTCCAATACGAGTTGGCACCGATTGGAATTGGCGTAAAGCTCATCGAGCCCGGCGCGATTGCGACCGATTTCGGCAGCCGCTCCCTGGACATGCAGCACAATCCCGAACTGACCGAGTACGCTCCGATCATGGAAAAAATCATGGCGGTATTCGCCGAGACCTCCAACCAGGCGAGTCCTGCTTCTCTGGTAGCCGAGGTCATCTACGAAGCCAGCACCGATGGCAAGAGCCAGATGCGCTACATTGCCGGCGCCGACGCCCAACAATTACTCGACGCCCGTTACAGCATGGATGATGGTAGTTTTTACAACGTCATCCGCGATTTTTCCGGCCTCAACTGAGACACTGCGTGATGGTAGAGGTTTGAGGACCTCCACCCAAAATCCATCTGTTTTTGATTTGTAAGGATGGAATAAAAAAGGGAAATCCGGCGACGGGTTTCCCTTCTTATATTGCACAAGTAATTTTTATCCGATTGTCTTCTTTCAAAATCCAATGGATACAGATATTAAAAAGAAGTTGAGCCTTTTTTTGTATTGGCAAACTGGAAGGGAAATGGAGAGCTGGTTCGAAAGGAGAGGGCAAAAACATATTTCCTTTTGCTTCATCCAGCCAAGGATGTCAGGTTTGGCGAAAGGCTTAATTCAGATGTCAAAGGATTTTGACGAACCCTTAGAAGATTTTACCCAGTACAGGTAGTAAACGAGTTTACTTCCCCAAATACCCCCGCCAACCGAGGCGTTCGACTTCTTCCGCGCCTTTGATCACTTTGTCTTTCAAGCCCTCTTTGTAGGCCGCTACGCGGTCCAAAACTGCGGGATCACCCGCCCCAAGGATCTGCGCGGCGAGAATCCCCGCGTTTTTCGCATTGTCGAGGGCGACCGTGGCGACCGGGACGCCGCCCGGCATCTGCAAGATGCTCAAGACCGAGTCCCATCCGTCCATCGAGATGGAGGCCTTGACCGGCACCCCAATGACCGGAAGCGGCGTCACACTGGCGATCATGCCCGGCAAGTGAGCCGCGCCACCAGCGCCGGCGATAATCACCTGCAGGCCACGTTCGCGGGCGGTACTGCCATATTCCATCAGGCGCTCCGGGGTCCGGTGCGCCGAGACGATGGTCAGTTCGAAGGGAACCTCGAGTTGTTCGAGGATGTCGGCGGCAGCCTGCATGACCCGCAGGTCGGAGGTGCTGCCCATGATGATGCCTACGCGGGGTTGTTCCATGCGACGACTTTCAATTTTTCTTTGACGACCTGGGCTTTGGCTTTGGCGGCGGCCAGGTCATCCGCCACAATGGTCACGTGCCCCATCTTCCGGAAGGGCCGGGTCTGTTTTTTACCGTAGATGTGCACATAGACCCCTTCCAATCCGAGGACATCCTCGATGCCCTGGTAGTGGACAAATCCGGTCTGCCCTGCTTCGCCGAGCAGATTCACCATGACGGCGGCCGAACGAGGAGCAACCGATCCGAGCGGTAGGTCGAGGATGGCGCGAACATGCTGTTCGTATTGGCTGGTATAATTGCTTTCGATGGTGTGGTGGCCACTGTTGTGGGGACGGGGCGCCGATTCATTGACCAGCACCTTGCCGTCTTGGGTCACAAACATTTCCACCGCCAGAATACCCACCAGGTCAATTTTTTCCGCCACCTTCATCGCAATGTCGGTCGCCAACTGGACTTCGGCATCGTTGAGGGTGGTGGGGCTGATGAGGAATTCTACGAGGTTGGCGGTGGGGTGGAATTCCATTTCCACGGGGGGAAAAGCAATCGTTTCGCCGCTGGGACGGCGGGCCACAATCACCGATACTTCTTTCATTTCTCCCACAAACGCCTCAATCAACCCGGGACCGTCCGGCAATTCTTCCACATCCTCCCGACTCCGCAGCACATTCACGCCCCGGCCATCGTAGCCCTGGGTCGCCAACTTCTGCACACAGGGAAATTCCAATTCCTTTTGAAGCAATTCAGCCTTGGTGTCGTAGGTGAAAAATGGGCTCGTGGGAATGTCGTGGGCGGCATAAAACTCCTTCTGGACCCGCTTGTCCTGGATGGTGCGCAGGGTTTGGGAGGAAGGATATACCTTGATGCCTTCCGATTCGAGACGGGCCATCGCGTCCACATTGACGTGTTCGATCTCAATGGTGAGGACCTGGCACATCTTTCCGAAGCGGTAGACCGTGTCAAAGTCCTTGAGGTCACCGACCTCGAAGACCTGGGCCCGGCCTTTGCAGGGAGAAAAGCTGGACGGATCCAACACGGCGGTCTGGATGTCCATACGAGAGGTTTCCTGAAGGATCATTTTCCCCAACTGACCACCCCCCAGTATGCCCAGTAAGAAATTCGAAGAGAAGTAAGACATGCTGCAAATCTACTCTCATAATGGGAAAGGCGCAATTTCCCTGTGGCCACTGATTTTTCCCGAATTCCCTTTATATTCATCCCCCAATCCTATCAACAAGATAAAAATATGAGTGCAGGCTATCTGGGAATTGGTTCCCGAATCGCGCATGAGGACTACGGGAAAGGCGTGGTTATCCAAATCAACAGCATGACCTATACCATCATGTTCATCGAGGAAGGTGAAGTCGACCTTCCCAAGAATGATCCGGCAATCAAATTGATTGAGCGGGTCGATCCGGATGAAGATGGGGTGAGCTTGTTGGATGTAGAATTGCTCTTGACGAAAATACTGCGGAAATGGAGTGATGTGACTGAATTGGTGCCGTTGGGAGATCGCTGGAAAGGAGGGACCCTGGTCCTGAAGCCGGCGGATGAAGGGCAAAAATCCAAAGAAATTCCGGTCGAAACGTTCTTCCACAAGATCGTGATGCTGCGCGACCGGCTCCGGGTGATGGAGCAACGGATCAATGCGCACAAAGGACTTTCGGATGAAGATAAAGTCGGGTTGCAACAGTATATCACCCGGATTTACGGGTCCCTGACGACGTTCAACGTGCTGTTCAAGAACCGGGACGACCAGTTCCGGGGCGAAAGCTCCCGCTAAGGCTACTTTTTGGGCGGCCGACGCCTCCCAAAGTACAATGCGATCAGGGTGCCGAGGAGGGCAATGAGGTAAATGAGTTGCATCGGGTCGCGGTTCATGGGAGCAATTTATTTCTAATTGTACAACGAAAAAACGCCATGTGGAGTTACTGGGAGCGGTCTACTTTCATTGGACAACCGGACTTGCTGGTCATAGGCAGCGGAATTGTCGGGCTCAATGCGGCCATTGAGTACGCGCACCGCCATCCCCGACGCCAGGTCCTCGTCCTCGAAGCAGGGCCGTTGCCGGCCGGCGCCAGTACCAAGAATGCGGGTTTCGCCTGCTTTGGCAGCCCAACAGAGCTGTTGGATGACCTCCAGCACAATCCGCCTGAGCAGGTCCTGGCGACCCTGGACCGCCGCTGGCGCGGCTTGCTCGCGCTGAAGCGCGTCCTCGGCGATCGGGAGATCGGCTACGAAGATCCGGGCAGCCACGAGCTGTTCCTGGACGAGGCCGCCCCGCAGTACGAGGCCACCCTCAACGAATTGGACCGGCTCAACGACATGATCGCGCCGGTGCTGGGCTGGAAGCCCTATCGGCCGGGGCCGCATCCATCTGAATTCAAGTTTCAGGGCATGGCCGGCGCCATCCGCATCCAGGGCGAAGGGCAAATCGACACGGGCATGATGATGCAGCGCCTGTTGGAGCTGGCGCGTCACCGCGGAGTGCGGGTGCTGAATGGCATTGCGGCGGAAAAGCTGGAATCCCGGGAAAAGGGCGTCATTGTGAACACGTCGGAGGGAGCCATTTTCGCGCGCCACTGTTTGGTTGCTACGAATGGATTTGCCCGCCAATTCTATCCCCAACTGGACCTCCAGCCCGCGCGGGCGCAGGTCTTGATCACGCATCCCATTCCCGGCCTCCAACTTAGCGGCACCTTCCACCTGGACGAAGGCTATTACTATTTCCGCAATGTAGGGGAACGGATTCTCCTCGGTGGTGGCCGAAATCTGGATTTTGCGGGGGAAAGAACGACGCAAAAGGGTCTGAGTCCCAAAATTCAGGATGCCTTGGATACGTTGTTGCACGACCGGATTCTGCCGGGGCAGGTCTTTCTCGTCGCCCAGCGGTGGACCGGAATCATGGGAGTGGGGAAATCAAAGGCGCCGATCGTGGAGGCTGTCGCGCCCCACGTCCATGCAGCTGTCCGCCTGGGCGGGATGGGGATCGCCATCGGGACGCTGGTCGGGCAGGAGGCCGTGGATTTGATCGTAGAAGCCGGGGCGTAGTGGGAAAAAAGCAAACCAACCCAGGGAACAGGCATGAACGAAACCCAAATTGACCGCTACAAGAAATTGGTTTCCTTCATTGAGGCGCATTTCAAGGAGGACATCCAGATTCCCCAGCTGGAAGCCGCCTGTCATTATTCCTACCGCAATATCAACCGCATTTTTCAAGCGCTCCAGCAGGAGACCATTGGGCAGTACATCAAGCGGCGGCGCTTGGAGTTGGCGGCTCAGTATCTGCGCTATTCGGAGGAGAGCATCTCTGAAATTGCTATGGACGTGGGGTTTGGCGCGGTGGCGGCCTTTAGCAAGGCCTTCCGGAGCCGCTTCGGTTGCTCGCCGAGGGCCTTCCGAAAAGCCAGCCTTTCCGTTCATTTGGAGGAATGGAAAGCGGAAGGGCAGCTCGCAGAGCTGGAACCCATTTCCTTTGAGACCGAAGTGCTGCCGGACATGTACGTGTTGGGTTTGGAATACCACGGTCCTTACGACGATTTTGAGGGGATCAAGGTGACCTGGGAGAAATTCCTGAGCTTTGTGGACCGGCAAGATTTGATCCGCCCCAATTCCATTTTTCTGGCGGAAATTCTCGACGACGAAGACATCACCGACAAAATCAATTGTCGCTACAATGTGGCCCTGGTCCTCGAAAAGCCTTTGCCGGTAGCCCCCCAAGGCTTGTTTCAAGTGAAGCTATTGCCGAGTCAACGCTACGCGAAGTTCATGCACCAGGGCCCGCATGAGGCCAGTGCGGAGACCTACCACCGGATTTTCGGCAGTTGGTTGGAAGGCATTCAATTGGAGTGGGACGATGGCCCCATCCTCGAGTTTTACCTCAATGATGAGGAGGACACCGCTCCGGCCGATCTGCTGACTGAGATTTACATCCCCGTCCAGTAACATTGTCCAAAACGGACAAGTTTCCCACTTCCGGTTCCCCTTCTTTTGGTTCATGAGCAATGAACCACATTCCCCCACCCGTCAATTTTCCCGATTCTGGTACCTGGGATTCCTGGGGCTGATCGGCTTTGCCGAATTGCCCTCCGTCATTTCCTTTTTCCAGGGCACCCACTCGGCGTGGGCCCTCACGGGCCTGTTGTGGTTCCTCTGGTTCTCCCATTTCATTCCCCAAAAATCTACCCCGGTCGCCTGAAATCCGACCCGATTCTCTTTTTCCCATTTCCAACCCCAAACACTAGCCCATGGACCTGACTGCATTTGTCTACCTCTACGAAAAGGCCCCCATCATGCAATACGTAGGGCTGTTCTTCATCTTCAACATGTCCCTTGTGACCATCGAGACGCTGGTGGACCTGATCACCCGGAAAAAACGCCGCTGGAAAGACTCCGGCGCCAATTTCGTCATCTTTATCCTGGGCCAATTGCTGGAAAATACTCTCTTCGGCACGATTGGCATCCTCTGCCTGCTGCCCTTTCAATGGCTCACTCCACTCTCGATCCCCGTCAACGGGTGGACCTGGGCGCTGGCCATCCTGGTGGCGGACTTTTCCTACTATTGGATGCACCGGATCGAGCACGAGAACCGAATCTTGTGGGCCAACCACAGCGTCCACCATTCGTCGGAAGACTATAACCTGACGATTGCCTTCCGCCTGAGCATCATCGAAAGCGCCATCGAATGGATCTTCCTCGTTCCGATGGTCCTGGTCGGATTCACCCCTTTCCAGGCGATCATTGGCATGGTCCTCGTCGCCCAATTCCAGTCTTGGATTCATACGGAGCGCATCGGGAAGCTGGGCATCCTCGACGAAATCTTCAATACGCCGTCGGTCCACCGCGTCCACCACGGGTCGAACGAAAAGTACCTGGACAAGAATTACGGTGGGATTTTCATCCTTTGGGACAAGCTGTTTGGCACGTTTCAGCGGGAAGAGGAAAAGGTCGTGTACGGTCTGACCAAGAACATCAATACCAACAACCCGCTGAAAATCAATTTCATTGAGTATGCGAATATCTGGCGAGACCTGCGGAAATGCCGGACATGGCGGGACCGTTGGCGGATCGTCTTTGGTGACCTGACCTGGCGCCCCGCTTATTTTGAGGCGGAACAGAGGAAGGAGACGGGTTCCCAGTCCATCCAAACCTGATGATGGATCAAATCCAACAGCAAAGGCTCCCTCGGGAGCTTTTGCTGTTGGTGGATCTGGTGAGGCCAGACTTAGGTATTGCCGGGAATGACCCGGTTGCGGATGTTCATGCGGTAATTCAGGTTGATGGTGAACAAGGCCCCGTAGAAGAATGGACTGAGCCGGGCTGGATTCGGGCGGGAGCGTTTGTAAATGTTCCGCCAGCTGAACAGGTTGTCGTAGAGCTTCCAATAGTGCCCTTCCAGTTCGGAGGCGCTCATATTCTTCGGCTGAAAGACTACCTGACCGCCAGTGAACCGCTGGAGGTCCTGGGTCAGGATACGGCCATCGGCATTGAGGTCGTCGTAGAGCTTGGTGCCGGGAGTGGGCGTGAGCAGGTGGACACGGGGGATTTTCACCCGGTTCTCGGTGATGAATTCGTAGGTGTTCTGGAAGGTTTGGGGATGGTCGTCATCGTCGAGTCCCATGATCATGGAAATCGAGATTTCGATTCCGTGCTTGCGAATGGTCTTGAAGGCCTCGGCGTATTGGCGGGGGCGGTTGAAGGTTTTGCTGATGTTCGAGAGGGAGCCCTCGTTGAGGGATTCGAGGCCAAAGGCGAGGAGGCGGCAACCGCTCCGGTAGGCGAGGTCGAGGAGATCGGGGCGCTGGGCAATGTGGAGGGAGCACTGGCTGATCCAGATGATGTTTTCGGGGATCAGGGCCTCCCACAGCTTGGCGCAGTACTTGAAGTCGACGCCAATATTGTCGTCGAGGAAGCAGATGAAACGGCTTCCCGTGGCCTTGGCGGCCCGAATATCCTCAATGACCTTTTCCACGGGCCGTTTGCGGTAGGTTCGTTTGAAGAAGGTTTGGACGGAACAAAATTCACAGGGAAACGGGCATCCCCGCGTCGCCTGCACGCTGCGAAAGAAGCCAAACCGCTTCACATTCATGACATCGTAGCGGGGCGTGGGCAATGTTGCCATGTCCGGCGCCTTGTCCATTTTATAGACCTGCTTCAATTTTCCCTGCCGTGCGTCCTCAATCAATCCCGGCCACAAATCCTCGGCCTCGCCCAGGACGAGGCAATCGGCGTGGGCCAGGCTCCAAGACGGATCACACAGCGTCGGACCGACCCTGCCAATCACCACCTTGACGCCTTTTGCCCGAAACGCATCCCCAATCTGCCACGCCCGAACCGTTCCCGAACCCATCCCCGTCACCCCGACCAGGTCCCAATGTTCGTCCCAGGGAATGTCTTCAATGGTTTCGTAAATCACTTTGACCTCGACATCGGGGGGCGTCACGGCCGCCAGCATAGCCATCGTCGTGGCGGGGAGGTACAATTTTTTCAGTTTGACGGGACGGCCCTGCTGGTCAAGAGCAGCAGGCATGATGAGCAATACGCGCATAACAGATGAGGTTTGAATTGAAAAAAAATGAAAGCCTTGCAGGTATAATATAACATATTTTTCGAAAAATGGAAGTCAATGCATGTTTATGAGCTTGATTGTGAGGTGGTTTGATGGGGAGGGGCTGCGGAGGGGGAAAATGTAAATGATCGGCCTTGACCCTGGATTCGGTTAAATGTGTTGGGCAAACCTTGATTTGTGCATAGCCGGGCCAGGTGGATTTCCGATCATTGTAGACAGAAATATGTTTGATCCGTATCCGACTCTATTTTAACATGAACTTCTTTGACGACACACTGAACTGGCTGAAGGGCGAAATGTCCGAAGCGATCATCATTACCGGCTTTGGAGCCATCGCGCTGGTGTCTGGCTTTCTGCTATGGAAATATGCCATGACGCCTTACGGGAGGGCCCTCGTGATCCCCACCTTGGTGGTGGCCGTGCTGTTGACCGGGGTCGGAATCTCGATGTATTTGAGCAACCAGAGCCGGGTGGAGAAAATGCGGGCGACGTTTGAAGAGGGAGAAAGCGAATTCATCCAGGCGGAAAAGAAGCGGGTGGAGGACTTCCAATATCTCTATACGGTCTCCAAGGTGATTGCGACCGTCAGCTTTGTGGTGGCGATCATAGCCTTCTGGTTCTTCAAAAGTCCGGTGTTTCAATCCATTTCCATCGGGTTGCTGGTCTTGGGAGTGGCGGGTTTGGTGATCGATTATTTCTCCGAAGAGCGTGCCCGGATTTACTATGAGACGATCCTGAAGGTCTTGGAATAAAGCGCTCAGGTCCGAAGGACAAATCCTGTTCCGTGGACATTCTCGATCCGCACCGACGGATCATCGGCGAGGTACTTGCGCAGATGGGAGATGAACACGTCCATGCTGCGCCGACTGAACTCATCCACATTCCCCCAAATCTGCTGAAGCGCCTTCTTGCGCGGCAACAATTGGTTTTCGTGCTGGCACAGGAGCCGCAGGAGAGCGGTTTCCCGGTTGGTGAGCCGGATCGTCTGGTCGCCCAGGGTGAGTTGTTGGAGGGAGGCGTCGAAGTGGTAACGGCCAATTTGGAAGGCCGTCGGAGTAGGAGCGGGGGGCTGTCGGTGGCCAACCAACACCCTGATCTTGGCCAGGAGCAATTCTTCGTCCACCGGCTTGGTGATATAGTCGACCGCGCCGACCTTGTAGCCCTTCAATTGGTCGATTTTGAGGGAGCGGGCACTGAGAAAAATAAAAGGCAATTCCGGATGTTGGCCTTTGACCCTTTCCGCCACCTCAAACCCCGTCGTGTCCGGCAGCATCACATCCAGGATCGCCAGGTCATAGCGCTTATTTCCCAGCACTTCCAACGCCTTTTTTCCTGTTTTCACCCATTCCACATCCAATCCCTGAAGCAGCAGGTACTCGGACAGGATATACCCGAAGCTCGGATCGTCTTCCAACAGGAGAATCTTGTTCATGGCTTGATCTGGATGATGAAGGTGGTTCCCGGCCCCGGGCCGGGTGCCAGGCGTATGTGGCCCCGGTGGGCCTCGACGATGCTTTTGACGTAGCTCAACCCAATCCCAAAACCCGATCCCCGGGCCCGGCCCTGGGAGTCGCCGCGGTAAAAGCGGCTGAAGATGCGGCTGCGGTCTTCCTCGGAGATGCCCGGCCCATTGTCCTCGACGGTGAGGACCACGCCTTCGGGCCGCTGAGCGGCCTGGATTTGAATCTGGACGCCTTTGGGCGCGTATTTCAAGCTGTTCTCGACCAGGTTACACAGGCTGTTCAGGAGGTGGTAGCGATCGCCTTGGATCCACAGCGTTTCCCCCGGACAATCCAGCCGCAGTTGGCCTTCCTTTTCCTCCAGCAAGGGCGCCAACCGACGCGGAACTTCCTGGATCAACCCGCACAATTCCACCGGCTCCATTTCCAGCGTCAACTGATCATTTTCCAACAACGACAATTCCAGCAGCTTGTCGATTTGCTGTTCGAGGGACCGGCTTTCCTTTTCGATCAGGTCGTGGTACGTGCTGCGTTTTTCGGGATTGGACTCGGCCCGCAGGACCCGGGAAGCCAGGCGAATGGAGCTGATCGGGGTCTTGAATTCGTGGGTCATGTTGTTGAAAAAGTCGGTTTTTACCTGCGAAGACAACTTGTGGCGGGAGAGGGAGCGGATGAGGTAGCGGAACAATACGAGGAGGATGAGGAGCAGGGCAATGTTGAGGACGAACAGGTAAACGAGGGCCTTGAGGGCAATCGAAAGGGTATTTGGTTGGTAGAGGGACAACCAGAGGGTGCGGCCCGAACTGTTGTTGAGGCCGGTGACCGGTCGGTAATATTGGAAGGTCGAGGCGGCTTTGAGGTCGTTTCTGGGCAACGAATCCAGGTCCGGGTCTTCTTCGCTGGGCGTCGGCACCGTCCAAAACGACACGATGCAGCTCATGCAGGTCCGGACCTCCGAGGCCATCAATTCCGGCCGCAGGTTCGGGGCATTGCTGCGGAATATCCCCGCGGTGGAGTCCTGGAACAGGGCAAAGTGGATGTCCTCGGTAAATCCCCGGGCGTGTAAAAAGGCCTGGACGGTCGCGGCCAGGGTATCGACCGGAATGCTTTCCAGTTGGGGGAGGTCCTGGTGGAAGGCATCGTGGTTCAACGCATTGATTTCCAGTCCCAATTCTCCCACCACCTCCTTCAATTCGTGAACAATGACCCGCTCCTGAAACCGCACAGCTTTGACCACCCACAAAATCTGAAGGCTGACCAGAATGGCCAGGACCAGGACGGCGAAGAGGCTGAGCCGGTTGTAGTATGGAAGGGATCGATCCACGCTTGAAATTAAGGGGAATTGGGGAAAATTGGGGGGATTTAAGTTTTCATTAAGGTTTTTTACACTTTCTTAACCGGCCTTTGCATTCGGACAGGCGAAAGGAGGGAGGCAGCGGGATAGTTTTGAGGAAAAATAACATCGCACTTATGAAAAAGCATATTCGCTTACTCGCCCTCTTCGGTTTCTTTAGCCTCGGTCTCAACTCTTTGTACAGCCAGGACATGAAGAAGCCTGTCAACGAAGCCGAAATCGCCTACCTGCGCCAGGCCTTCGCGACCATCGAGGAGGCCGATCAACGCTACCGGAGTTACCTGACCTACCAGACCCTGGACGATGCCATCATCGCCCGCATTGATTCGCTCATGGAGACCGACGGCGTCGGCCCGGGATTGGTCTACGCCAAGAGCCTGAAACTGTCGCTGTCCGAGTCCGCCAAAGACTCTCTCCACGCCCTCCAGCACCAATTGGATTTCCAGAACCACCTGATGATTCGCGGCGTCTGGGAAATCTACGGTTTCATTCCGGAGGAGATTGTGCCGGAGAAGAACTATGTCCAGTTGCTGCTGCTGGTCCATCCCCAGAAGGACTGGGAGATTCCGGAGTACCACGCGGAATACAGCCAGCTGTTGCGGGCCGAGGTGGACGCCGGTCGGATGCCGGCCCGCACCTTTGCGACCTTTTACGACAACATCCTCGGCAAGATCATGCGGAAACCCCAGCTCTACGGTACCAACGAGCAATTTGATGCGGCTTCCGGCCAGGTCCTACCTCCCGAAATCGGTTCGCTGGAGACTGCGAATGCCGCCCGAAAGGAATTGGGGCTGCCGGAACTGAAGGAAGGGGAGTATCGGTTGGCGGAAAAGATGGATTGAGTTGAAGGGAAGGATACGGGAGTGAAAAAAAATCCGACCGGGCTCGATGGAGTCAGGTCGGATTCTCTTTTTCAGATGTAACGATTTGGGGGCAAAATGTAGGTGAATCCGTGTGAGTTGAATAGGTGTGAATATTAAGTGTTTACAGCATGATTTTGTGCCATAATATCCGTTTGTCAGACAGGGGATTAAGTGCTGTTAATTGCTTTATTTCGGGGAAATGGGTGCGATATTGGGAAGAATCAACATGTGTCTTCAGCCACTATCAACATAACAATAAATTTACATCTTAAATGAAAGTCGACCACTCTCGAAATGTAAGTGATTCCAAGGTTGCATCCCCAACTATTCGGATCACACTTTCGCTCTTACTGCTACTTCTCTGTTTCATTCCGCTGGGAAGTGAAGCCCAAACCATCTGCCAGGGGGTAAATGCCAACTGGTATTTCGGTGAAGGGGCCGGGGTGGATTTTAATACCTCTCCCCCGAGTGCCCTGACCAATGGGCAAATCAACCATCCTTTCCGCCCCTCCGCTTCCATCAGCGATTTGGGCGGAAACCTGCTTTTCTATACCGATGGCACCACGGTGTACAACAAGAACCATGTCCCGATGCAAGGAGGCAATGGAACGCTGTTTGGCAATGGCTCCTATGTCCAGGACGTGATCATCGTGCCGATGCCGTCGGATCCCTATCGCTACTACATCTTCTACCTGAAGGATGGGGTGACAAGCGATACTTACTATTATTCAATCGTCAACATGTCCGCCAACGGCGGCCTGGGGACCGTTGAAACCCTCAACTCGAACCTGAACCTGCTGCCGTACCTGAACACGAGCACGTTCGAGATTGATTCCAAGGTCTACAAGCACAACATGACCTTGATCAAGCACGATGACGACGCGTCCTGGTGGCTGGTCATCAATCCCTTCCACAAATTCTTCGCGTATCGGATCACTTCCTCCGGCATCAGCGCCCCGGTGATCAGCGATGCCGAAGGCGACCACTTTACCAATGGTTATTTGGAAAACAATTCCGCCAGTACCGGAGGCATGAAGGCTTCGCTGGATGGGACGAAGATCGGCTATTCTACGTTGTGGCAGGGCAATACGACCACGCCCAACCCGGTCCTGTACCTCTGGAATTTCAACGACGTTACCGGAGCCGTAACGCCCAATTCGAATACGGTTCCGTCCACCTTCGAATTCTTCGGCAATACGGTGGAGTTCTCCCCCAATGGCAACTACCTCTATGCGACCATGGGCGAGGCCATCATCCAGTACAATACTTCCAACCTGAATTTCGGCCGGCAGTTCATCTACGGCAATACCGGGACTGCTTTCTCCTTGAACAAGGTGACGATCCAGATGGGGATGGACGGCAAGATTTATGCCGCCAAAATCGTTTCCGGCGGCATCCAAATTGCGAACAGCTTGTCCGTGATCAACAACCCTGACCTGGCCGGGGCCGCGAGTAACTTTGTTCTGAACCAGTTGAGCCTTGCCGGAGAGCAAACCGGAGATGCCTTGCCGCAGCTGATTCCCTGCCTGGTCAATACCGGAATGATTCCGGATGCAGATGGCGACGGAGTTCCCGATGCCACCGACAACTGCCTCAATACACCGAATCCCAGCCAGTTGGACTCGGATGGCGACGGCATTGGAGACGCGTGTGAGACCTCTTGTAGCATCACTTCCGGCTTGTTGGCGATCTCCTCCAGCACGTCCGGCGGCCCCTGCCTGGATTACAATATCACTCCCCTCGTAGGAATCATCGGAGGTACCCTTAGCGCCCATGAGTGGACGATTACCGGTCCCAATGGCTATTTCTGGAACTCCTTTGGGCTTGGGGGAGCGGTTCCCTTCGTTCATTCGATGCCCGGAAATGGAACCTATACCATTTGCCTGGACTCCTACGGCATGACCTCCAACGGGGACATCTGCTCGATGAGCACGGCCTGCGAAACCGTCGAAGTCAATTGCGCGGCCCCCTGTGGCAACGGATCGACCATCAGCTTCACCAAAACCCAGAACCTGCTGAATGTGACCTTCACGAATACCAGCAATATCACGGGTGGTCAGTTCGTCTCCTACCTGTGGGACTTTGGCGATGGCAATACCTCGACGCAGAGCTCTCCGACCCATACCTACGCGATTGGAGGAACGTATATGGCATGCCTCACCGCGACCTTCCTGGCCTCCAACTGCACCATTGTAACTTGCCAGAAAATGCGGGTTTCTGCCTTGGGCTTCGGCAAGCAAGGACTTTCGGGATCGGAGCCGGCATTTGACTTCGAAACTTACCCGAATCCGACCTCCGGCAACGTGAAGGTTGACATCACCGGTACGTCAGATTCCTACCAGCTCTCCGTCCATTCCATCTACGGACAAGTTCTGGTCCAGCGCGACATCTTACAAACCAACTCTGCCCAGTTTGACTTCAGCTCCCTGGGCGCGGGCACCTACTTCATCACGGTCTCGTCCGATCAGGACCGGATCACGAAGCGGTTGGTGATAGAATAATTGCGATCTGAATCCGGGGCGGGCTGGCTGGCTCGTCCCGGGCCTTTTCACCTAAGCATTGAATTGCGGTTCCGATTGGGCAGTCTTTGGGCTAACTGGTCGGGATCGCTTTTTTATATTGGCTTCCTGTTCTCTTTGTCCATCCCTTCTCCAAAACAGGATCACCCTTTCTCATATTCGATCTGGATCTTCTCTCCCCAATGATCTACATTAGATCCACAACGCCTTTTTTAATTTTTATTGGATTGAGAACATGTCAAATCAGTACAACTTGTACCGGGTGGAAGCCAGGGACCATGGGTCTTTGGTGGAGCACCTGAAGGATGCCGATTTCAAGGAAACGGGCATCACTAAGGAAATCGAGGGTTTCAGATTGACCTTCTACGTCTGCAAGGAAGCCCCCAAAGAGCCTACATGGAAAGGACTGTATCGACACTTTATTCCAGAGTCGCTTCAGCTCAGCAACCAGATACATTCCGCCGCATTGGTAATCCGCAATTCGGATCACTGCTTTGTGGTGGCGATGGGGAGGGCTTTCCATGCCATCAAGAAGGTGGCCGACAAGGAGTTTGGCCTGAATCTGGCGGAACGGATTGTGGATGAAAGTGAAATCAAGCAAAAAGCATCTAATTTTTTCCAAAGCAAGCGGAATAAGTCCATTCAATCTTTTGTAAAGGACAATCCATTCTCTTACGACAGCGGAGAATCGATTGCTTACTTGAAAGCCAGAACCATGGACAAGAATGTTTGGGGGAATCGGGCTGAATTTGGAATGTCTTTTCGGTTTTCGTCTGAGCGTGACCCTGGTCGTTTACCTGAACTCATTCGGAAAATCATCTCTTTGCTCACCGAAAAAGGAGCATTTTCTTTCCCACGGACTGAAAAGGTGAATAACAGCGAGATGTTGATCAAGTTAGACCGACTGCTCACTGAGCAACTGCTTAAAGATGGTGAAGATCCCAATGGCCAGGTCGAGTTTGAGGATTTTGAGTTGCAGGGCTGTGATTTTTCCTTCACTTCCGCCAAGCAATTCTTCCTGTATGTTTATGGGCAGAAGAACCAAACCAAAATGCCACTGGTACAGCTTGAATTGGCTTTGTTGAGAGATTTTGTGGAAGAACTGGAACTTGATCCCCATGATATCCTTAGGAGTGTAAGGGTAGAGGTCCAATCGGAAACCGGAAGTCCGCTCCAAATGAAGGTCAAGGAACTGTTGGATACGGTGATTGAAACAGAAGAGAATAGCTATTGTTTATTGGAGGGAGATTGGTTTGAATTTTCAAAGTCCTACCTTGAGTATTTGAATGAGTTGATCGATCGGATGGCTTTTGAGAATGTCCGGGAATACGATTTCACGAAACGAAAGGTGAGGAGAAAGGATGGAGAGAAAATTGAAGGGCACGATGAAGACTGGTTTTTGAAAGAAGTGACCGCCCGGGATGCTGGATTCGTTGAATTTCACAAGGAGTCGTTTTCGGCCCAAATGAAAAACTTGAAGCAAAGGCACAATGTAGAATTGATGGACCTTTACAAGGATCGGACCCTTTTTGTGGTCAAACGGGGCGGGCCTCAGAAGTTGGCGTATGCCATTGACCAGGCCATTGCGTCAGTGAATTTCCTCAAGGAAATGCGGATGAAGTTCAGGTATAAGGATAAATACTATCGTCCTCAAGAAGTCTGCGTTTGGCTGTTGATGTCCCGTCGCCCTATCGAAAGTCTATCGGAGATTAAGTCTACCATTTTCAAGATGAAACTCATCGAGTTTCGGCGTGTCGCTCAGGACGCAGGCCTCACGCCTATCATCTGGATTTCCTACGAGAGGAAGGCGAATCCTGATGCTTAGCTGTCGGTGATATTGCCGGCAAAAACGATTGCAATGTCGAGGCCCAGCAACCTGCTCTGGATCCAGAGCAGGACCTCTTCGATCCCCGCGAGCGGGAAGGTTGCGAAAATCGCCTCCAAGTCGAGTTTTAGGTGTTGCAAAACCTCATTTTGCTCCCTGGAACTGCCCCTTTGAATCAATCGTTGGAGACCGTTTAGTGTGGTCCGTTCAAAGTCATGGGCCAGGTGGTGGTTGCGGAGCCATTCCATCCCGGCCCTGATCCGGGAAATGACATGCTCGTATTTCTGGTCGTCCACCAGTTCGTATTCGGCAATTGCCTCGAACAATCGGGAAAGGCCTTGGAGGTCGATCCGGTGCTGGGTCATGGGGTTGCTCTGCAAGTCTTTGGCCCACTTTCGGGCCTCTTTGAATTGGCCGGCGATGAAATAAGTGAACATCAGGTTGGCCTGGAAGCCGATGAAAGTGGAATCCGACAACTTTCCCCGGAGCGTTTCCAGCTGAGCTGGAATAGAAGCAGACAGTTTCAGAGCTTCTGAGAGTCGCTTTTGGTTGAGGGCATACAAGTGGCGGTAAAATGTTCCCACCGAAAACGCTTCAATCTCATCCTCTTCATTCTCGATTGGCAGTTTGGCCAATTGATCCAGCATCTCGGGGAACAGGTCAAAGCGGCCGTTTCCGGCCGCGCTGTGCAGGAAATTGTTCACAAACAACCGGTATTCCACGTACAATTCTTTGATCTGGTGGGGATGCGCCTCCCAAAATGCCTTCAACAGTTGGTAGGCTTCCAATCCATCCTTTCTGCGTCCTTCCTGGTGCGCCAGGAAGCAGCGGGACTGGAGGTACATGCGCCGGGCCCCGAATCCTTCGGGAATGGCCTCCGAGGCCAACGCTGCCCGGAGATCAGGAGCTTGAATCACGCTTTGGACCTCCGGTGACAAATGATTTAAATTGGATCGCATCATAATTCCGAGGCGATCGTACACTTCCATTTGCTCCTCATACATTTCCCGCAACAATTTCAGTTCCTTGTGTGCGCGTAGCAAGGACTCCATTTCTCCCTGGATTTTCTTCCGTTGGTACCGCTTGAGCATATTCCGCTTTAGCTGGTTGATCCGCAGCTGAAAATCAACCATCTCATATTTGCTCGCGATTTTCTCCGCCGTCCTCAACTCCTTCTGGGCGGCGCGGACAATTCCCCTCTTGTGCAAAAGGTGGGCTCGGTCTAAGTGTCGACGGCAACGGTCCTGGTAGTAGGTCTCCGCGGCATGGGTCACCAGGAAATCATTGATCAGGTTCCAGAGATAGTTCTTAGCGCTGGAAAAATTCTCCGCTTTGATTTCTGATTCCACTTTTTGCTTCACCTCCTCCTCGCGATAGGATTTTTGTTCCTGAATCGCATCGAACAGCAGCAGGTACTTTTTTTCTCCGTCCCGGTATTTCTGGGTGAACAGTCGAAAGCTCCGCTTCTCGGAGCGGCTCATTCGTTTGATCAGTTGGAACAAATCGTTGGTGGGCTTCATCTTTTAATCTCAAAAAAACAAAAAACTCTGAAATGACCCTGAACTTCTGACCTGATCCCTCTTCTTCCTGCCTTTCTCGCCTTCCTGCTCTCCATTTTCCCCTTACCCATCTCCGTGAATTGCTCAGAATCCCCCAAAATTCTGGTGGTCACTCCTGTGCCTAAATCGCTTCTTGAACTCGAATTTTTAACTCAAACCCTTTAATCTTATGAGCAACTCATTTTCTACCTCTAACCATGAACTCCAACTCACCAGCGATTTTGAGGAGTTGGAGGTGATCCGCACCGACTCCAATGCCGTGGTCCAGACTTATGACCTGTCCCAGTCCACCAAGGTGGTGGTCGAATCCGGCAATTACATCGTCACTCAGAATTCCTGTACCGGATGCTTCGCCCAGACCTTTGACTCCTCCCAGGGAGAGACCGTCACGTTCGATCAGGCCCGGATGGTGGGGATCACCATTGTGCGGATCGAAGGAACGCTTCGCCCCCACAAAGAATACGAATTCGATATGGAGAGTTGTGCGGTCTACCTCCAATTCCAGAACGGAGAATTGAAGGTCCAGGCCCCCGCCAATGCGGCTGGTTCTGGCTTCGATTCCAATTGTGTGACCATCAAAGACCTCGCAACTGCCTGACATCGATGAACCCGGAAAGCACCCAGCTCACCACCATTACTGAAGTGGCAGTTCTCCAGGCCCGCACCCCGGCCCAGCCGGACGAATTCAAGCAAGAATTCGCGGGCCTGGGGAGTGCCTTCCGCAACCCGGTCAAGGTCCATTGGCTCTTTCCCGCAACGACGACCGGGCTGGCCTGGGAACCTTTTTCATGGAATCAGCTCCAAATTCAGCCAGTTCCCTTTTCATTGGTAGATCCCGGCCAGCGAAGCGGCAATTGGGAGTGGTTGCAGGATCCGTTTATGGTGGTGCCGGGGGAAAGGCCTTATTTCGTATTGCCCCAAAAGGTGTCCATTCAGGATCAACTGATTGTGACCGCTTTGGCCCGCAGTTGCGGGGCATACATCCGGATGGCCAATGTCCATTTTGAAGGGGGCAACGCGCTGTACTGGGGCAAGAAAATCCTCTTGGGCAAGGATACCTTGCTCCACAATCCTGGGATCGGCTCGGATACGTGGAAATGCCGCAAGATCATCGAGCGGGACCTGGCGCCGGCTGAGGTGGCCTGGTTGGGCGAGACCATTCCGCAGGCCAAGGAAAAGGCACAGCCGTGCAGCGAGGGGTTCACCTACCAGCCGTTCTTCCACCTCGACATGTACCTCCAGCCGGCCGGCATCAATGGCCGAGGCCAACCAAGGATTGCACTGGCCTCAGTGGAACCTTCGCTGACCCACGCGGAAGACAGCACGACCCAAATCCTGGCGCAGCGACTGTCCCAGCAACTGGAGGGATGTGGTGAGCAACTGCGAACTGCTTACGGCGAGGCGCTTGAAATCATTCGTTTACCCTTGGTGCTGCACCTTTCTCCGGATCAACCCCGCGTTTTCTCTCCTTGCAATGGGCTGTTCGAAAGCACACGTTTTGGAGATCGGATATTGCTCCCGGATTATAGCTCCGGGGCTCCCCCTCGCTTCTGGCGCCCGCGTTTGAGGAAGCAACGACGATTGATCGAGGAAATCTGGGAACGGGAAGGCGTGCAGGTTCATTGGATTCAGAATGGATTTTTTGAAGCGGTTGAAAAATGCGGTGCCCTGCATTGCCGGGTAAAAATCATACGACGATAAATATCATGGATTTAAAACTCAATTTGTTTCCGATTGAATTTTCGGAGGGCCGCATCCGCCTCTGGAAGTTAGGTAACGCCAACGATGCGGATGCCCCTCAGTACCGGGAATTGCCGAATTGGACCGAAAATGGAAGCCATTATTTCTGGCCCCGGAAAGGCGATGTTCCGCCCGCAGGCGGGTCATTGGTGGAAATTGAACCCTATTCTGTTCCGGGACTGGCCCAGGCCATTGTTCAGCATATCCTCTTGGAGACGGGGACTGTCGAAATTACGGATGGAGCCTTGGTGGCTAAGGTAAATGGAGCGGAGAATCGCCTCGAAATCCTGCCTCCATTGCCTGGGTACGCCGAATTTTACCTTTCCATCGCCCGTGAACCGTCTTCTTCTTCCTCCAAGGCCAGCTATATTTCTGTTGCCGATGCCTACAATGCGTTCAAGGCCCTCCAATTTGACAATGGGCACGGCACCCGCCTAGCTTTTACAGATTTGAGGGACGAGGTGTATTGGAAGTGCCAGGAGTCGCCCGGCCTGTATTTCCGTTCGAATGGGATCGTCCATCATGCGGATAAGTGGGAAGGATTACAAGAGTTTGGCCCGTTGACTCACCTGGATTTTCGGGATCGGGAAATTGAATGTTTGGTCATTGCGCCTTGGCGAAAAAGGGGAGGGGTAAATCGTTTCCTGGGTGACCTGAGGGAGGGCACTTCATCGGTCGATGCGGAACAGCATTTTAACCGGCCGTGGAGTGGATGGGCGGAGGTTTTCAAGTTCAAGTCGCTGACGACCTACAACGAGTGGATTCGGCGACCGGGGGATTGGAACGACATCGAGCACTTGATCCTGGAAAAATGCAGTGAGAAAAATAGGAAAACAGGTAAGGACTTTGATTTGGTCCTGATCTCGGTGCCTTCGCGCGTTCCCAAGGCGGACGAACTAGCGTTTAAAGCGCGGCTGGCCGCGATGGGGCTGGGGATTCCGGCCCAGGCATTCCAAATCCCCTACAACGACTCCAGGGAATGGGTCTTATCACTCCGGGAATTGGCCTTGAACGGCTACGTGAAGATGGGAGGTAAGCCTTGGTTATTGCCTTCCGATCAACACGGTGACCGTTTGGTGGTGATCGGAGTCGGTAGTACCGATCTCCAGGAAGGCGTAGCCGGATTCTGCACGCTCTTCCAACGCGACGGCACCTTCCGCCTTGGAAATGCCTCGTACAAGCCCAGTCAGGAAGATTGGCGGGCGGATTTGGCCGAGTTTGTTGAGATACAGGTGGCCGAGCTTGCGCGGGAGGACAACTGGAAGGAAGGAGATCGGGTAGAATTGATTTTCCACCTGCCGGATGCCTCCTACTTTGAGTCCGTTGAGCAATTGAAGGCGATTCTCGAGGAAAAGGTACTGGCCAATTACAACCCGACCATTAGCTTTTTGCTGATCGACTACGACCACTCACGATGGCAATGGGACCTGGCCCGGAGGGGGAGGGGAAGAGAAGAAACTGGTGCCTTTGTTCCGAGGCGCGGCCAGTCTGCGATCATGGAAGACTGGTCATTGATCCAGTTGCGGGGGATGGACCATCCCCGGGTCGAGGGAAATCCCCTGCGTGTTTGCATCCATCCCGCTTCGGACAATCCTGACATCGAGGAGTTTACCCGGCAGGTCTTCCGCTTCGCGGCGATTTCGTGGCGGCATTACGACCTCGGCGAACTTCCCGCGACCCTGGAATACGGCAATGTCCTGACTGAGCAGCTGTTAAAAGCTTCCCAATTTGGGAAGCTCCGCGAACTTTTGGCGGCCATCTCAGGCCACCCCGACCTCAAAACTTGGTTCCTATGATACTCATTCCGAAGTTTTTTGAGAGGATCCAGCCCTTTTTGCAAGGGACTCATCCCGTGCACCAGGCCTTTTTGCACCATTTATTTCCTGGCTCAGTGGCGTTTCCAGTGGATTCGGCCGAAATCGTGGCCGGGGCGCCGGGGGCTGCGGTTCAGAAGGTGGCGTTGCTGGGCTATTGGGCCTTGCGCAACCCTCATAAAAAGGATCACTTTGCCGAATCCCTGAGGAGTTTCCGGAAAAGAGATCTGAGTGGACAAGCGTTGATCCTGGACGATTTGGCTGCCTTGATGGGAATTTCCCTCGGCATCCGGCATTTCGGAAGCAAGGAAGACGCCCAATGGTGGACCCGGCAACTGGGCCGGTGGTCCAACGACCTGCTCCAGGTGTCTTCCCAGGTGGAATTCAATCGCCTCCTCACCCGCGGCCAAGCCCCGACCGCGGCCGATTTGCCCGATCCGTACTTGATTTACTTACTGCTTCAAAGCGAAGAAACGGTTCCAGAGCAGGCCCAATTGCTCAAGGACTTCTTCGTGCGGACCCGCAAGAAGGAATTTCCTGGCCCCTTGGCCGATTTCCACCTCACCATGCTCAATATCTACGGAATGGACGCCTGCTTTCGGCGTTGCATTTGGGAAGAAGAGCAAGTGGAGGCCCTCCAGGCCGAAGTCCGGGAGAAGTTCGACCGAAATGTGGTACGGCGGGCGGAGGCGCATGGAAAATGGCTGGCTTTGGCGATCTATGGAACCGGGATTCCGCTCGTTGGTTGGAGCACCTTCGCTTTCATTCGCCAGCTTTCTGTGAATCCCGGATGGGGCGGTCAATGGGAACTGCTGGAGCAAGCCTTGACGCTGTTTGGAGGCCCCATCGCCTTGCTGTTCATCTTGATTCGGATTGGATGGGACCTGATCGGGCGCCATCCCCCGGCCCTTAAATTTGGCCCCCTGGCCCAGAATTTGGGCGCCTACCTGGCCCGCCGAAGACGGAGACGCTATGGACTGACCGACGAATAAATCCTAAACAACCCCACGTACTGACTTCCTGAGCGACCGTTTCGGTCGCCCCCTCTCTTCATGTCTTTTCACCATCAAATTTTCCGGGCACCAGCCCGGACAGGATACCTATGCCTTTTACCATCAACCCCTTCACCGTGAAACCTTTAAGAACCGATCAGCGCGAACATTTGGTACGACCCTTCATGCGCTGGGTGGGTGGCAAGCAACGATTGATCGGAAACTTGCTGGACAATATACCTGCCCCCGGTACCTACCAAAAGTATTGCGAAGCCTTCCTCGGAGCCGGCTCCCTTTTCCTGGCCGGCAACCACCCCAAGGCCTTGCTCAACGATCTGAATTTCCACCTGATCAATACCTACCGCCAGGTTCGGGACCATCCGGAGGAACTTCACCACTTGATTTACGAACACGCCCTTCAACTCCGGCAGGATCACCGCCGCAACTTCAACAATGATTGGGCGAACTATACGACTGAGCGGAGCAAGGCATCGTATTACTATACCGTTCGCAACGCCTACAATGCCAATCTGGATTTGCCTGACGACGAATTCCACCCGGAGCACCTCCAGCAAGCCGCTCGTTTTTTATTCCTCATCCACTCCAATTACAACGGTCTGTTTCGGGTGAACAAAAGCGGGGGATACAATGTCCCGTTCGGAAAAAAGCTCACCCACGTTCCCAAATTGGAGCACCTCCAGCAGATCAGCCAAAAGCTCCAAGGGGCGAACCTTACCAACAAGAGCTTTGAGGAGCTGGAACCGGAGATTGACCATCAAACTTTCGTCTACCTCGATCCTCCTTACCCTGACGCCCATCCCAACGACCTCTTCAACCAGCGAAAGAGTGCCAAAAACGGGCCTTTTACCAGTTACAATGCTCCTCCGTTCGGGCATAAGGAGCACAACGAACTGGCGGCATTTGCGAATCGCCTCAAAACGAAAGGCGCCCAAATCATGATCTCCATCGCGGAGCCCATCAATGCTCCCGAAGATGATCCCCGGCGCGTCATCCTGCGCGAATGGTACCCGGAAGAAGACTGGTGCTACCACGGAACCCAATTCAAGCGCACAATTGGGCCGCGCAAGAACCCCCAGACGGTCCAGGAACTGATTCTGACCTCTTATGAGACGAAGGAGTGCATCAAAAAGCGAAGAAAGGCAGGCCGGAAGAAAGGAGGGCAGAAATGAGCTACTGGAAATGGAACGATGCCCTCGGCGACTATTTCTTCCGACAATCTCGACCCGGACAGCGCATTTTACTGTACCTGGACCGGAAGCTCATCGACAAAATTGGGGCCGAGCGTGGAATTGGGGGCTGGGAAGAATTCTGCGAAGGACTGCGGCAGGGACCGATCAAGGTGTCGTTCCCGAGTTACCTGCCGGACCTCGTGGAAAGCTGGCAAGGGGTGGAATCTCCCAACCCGCCGCATTTCCTCTGTGGAATCGCGGTCTTGGTCCTCGCCTGGACCGAACGGCGGGACCAGGACTTCGGCTATTACGCGGCGCTCGATGATTTCTGTTCCCGCTTCCTCGCAGCCGATCTTTTTCCACGGGATCTCGTGCGGAAACTGGTCAATCACTTCGAGACCATCCGAATCTGGTCGCAGCAGTGGCCTGAATTTCCGGGCACCTTTGCCGATGAGCCCCTCCAGGACTACAAGTACGTGGGACGGATTCGCCACCACGCCCTGGTTTCACCGCTGGAGCGGGACAATCTCCATTTCATTTGGCGCTCCCAGGCCATTACGCCGGGAAGCAAGCCCTCCATCGCCTGGCTCATCCACCTGACCGAGCAGGAGCCGAAGGTGGATCAGATGATCCCCCAATTACTGGGGATGCTGTCTCACCGGAAGCAGCAAGCCCGCGACTCGGTACGGGATTGGATGGCGGAAGAGTTCCGCAATTGGGCGGGAACAGCGCCGGAGGAGCCCCACAATCTGGCCGCCAATTGGGAAGATCAATTTCAGCTACGGATCGTATTGGCGCCCCGGCAGGGCTGGGGGCTGCGCTTGTACCACCCCAGTTGGAAAGGTGAGTTCAGGGCGGAGTGGAAAGGGAAAACGATTGTCGGAACCATTGGAACGGGAGGCTGGTCCGAGCGCTTCAGGATTGGAGACGAGTTGCTGAAGTTGGATTATACGAGCTCCATGCGTCCGGTCCGCATTTCCCTTGTCCAACCCACTCCCTTGGAATTGAAGCATTTTCCCTCGCCTTTTTTCCATCCCGCGGGCGCATTGGGGGCTTTCGGAGCCGATTATATCGACTCGCCCCGGCCATTGAAGGAGACGCCCTTTTTTCATTGGTTCCCGAAGAAGGAATTGGCGGAGTGGAAAGAATGGAAGGAGGAGAAATCGGTGGAGAATTGGCGGGAAAGGGAAATTGAAGTGGATTTGCCTCCCCATTGCTACTTGTTTTTTGGGGACGAAATCAGGCCACCCCAACGAGAGAATCAGTCGGCACCCCGCTCAGATCGGGATGCCTCCCAGGCCCCCAATCCTGTGTTTCCAATCCGGGCCCAGGGATTTGAGGCAGCCTGGACCTATTCCCCGGACGGCGGTTTGCACAAGTCGGACCCGATTCAAATTTCCCACTACTGGATGACGGGAGTCGACCACAGCTGCGCACCGAATTCCAAGTGGAGTGTGCCCATATCTTTGACAGGATCGGCGGAGCCAGTGCCCGGGCACGTTGATTTTTGGGTGCCCTTGTTGCGAAAAGGCAGGACGGAGATCTCTTTCTCCGAATTCTATGCCTGTTTGGAGGATTGGAGCGAGAAAATCGATGTTCCGTTGGAAAAGAAAGAAGCGCGGATATTGCGTCGACAGATGGCTTCGCTGGGCTATTTCCTGGAAAATCCCCAGGCCCAGCGGCTTCAATTGGCCCCGCCTTCTTTCGTCCTGTTTCCCGACAACCGCCATCGGGTCCGAGCGATGCTGGCCGGAGTTTGGACTGCTCCGCTGCTCGATACAGTGGAGACACACTGCCGGGAAGGGGAGAATGGGCTTCAACTTGAATGGATCGAACAGGAAAGCCCCTTTCTCCCGCCCACGGGGCGGTTGTCCTTTTTGCAGCTCCGCCATTTGGAGCAGCTGCAAGCGGTACTGGAAGAGAGTTTTCCGGGGGTTGTGGGCCGGTGGCAACCCTGTTCGTACGCCCAGACGCTGCTGGAAAGCCTGGAAATCCCCGCGACGCGGGGCTGGTTTCCCGACGAAGAAGGCATGCGGGTGCAAAGCCGTTCGCCCCTCGATTTTATGTTGTCGCCGCAGCGGTACACCTTTCAATTGCCCAATCCGATTCCCCATTTTCCCATCCTTAGCCGCACCTACAACGAGCGCCTGGGCTATCCGATGTTCACGTGGTGGGACAATGAGGCGGAAGGGTTTCATTGCAATGGAGAATGGGCCGTGTGGAGGTTGTTGCGGCGGCACCGGGCGCCCGCTTTGTTTGTCGACGCCGATCATCCCGACCGGATCTTTCTCCCCGCCTTTTTGCCCCTGCCCGCGCTGGTCGAACGGGCATTGACCATGGCTTCCGGCAAAATTGGACCGCTGGTAGATGCGGAAATTTCTCCCGGCCGGACCATTGTGCTGCGCAGTTATGAGGACATTCGCTTCCCGCTGCGCCGGGCATTGGTGAAGCTGTTGTTTGGGCTCTCCGTCCATTTGGAAACCGACATTTTTTTCCACCCCATTTCATTTCAATCCAACTTTAATTCCCTGAAAAATGGATCAGTTGATCAGTAAAGAACCGATTACGGCCTTCGAAGCCATCCGCGATAAATTCATTCTGTACCTCCAAACTGCTTTCCGGACCCGTTTCACCGACATCGAAGAACGCAAAGAAGCCCTGCTCAAGACAGCGCCGAACCTGTTTCAGTGGCCGTATGTTGAGCTTCAGCCCGATTATAGATCCTCTGGGGTCGGGGTGGCCGATTTGACCTTGGAGCATGTCCCGGCGCTGGAGGATCAATTGGCGCGCTTTCAACAAATCATTTCCGACAACCTCTTTTCCAGCAAATACTCCTTTTTCCAGCACCAGTTCGAGATGTTGAAAGCAGGGATGCGGGGGGACCATTGCCTGATCACTTCGGGGACGGGTTCGGGGAAAACGGAATCCTTTTTGCTCCCTCTGATC
Organism: uncultured bacterium; assembly: GCA_963923035.1. Lineage (GTDB taxonomy): Bacteria > Bacteroidota > Bacteroidia > J057 > JADKCL01 > CAWUKT01. The sequence continues at coordinate 23,649 of CAWUKT010000023.1, read as the reverse complement.
GCCCAAATCGTCAAAGAAAGTGGGCATTGGGGACCGATCAACCCATTGGAGTTGGGGGATCGCAGTTGGTACCAGCACGAGGGCGAGGCTTCCTACGACCATCCTTACCGCGAGCACGAATCCCGCCCGGCGGCTGTCCGGGCCCTGGTCGTTTACCCCATGAACGCCCTGGTGGAGGACCAGCTGACCCGTCTGCGGAAGGCGCTGGACAGTCCCGAGGTATGGGACATCTACGATGATCCCAAAGGATTCGATGGCAATCGGATTTATTTTGGGCGTTATATCGGGGCGACGCCGGTGCCCGGGGAGGAAGAAGCCAACCAGGACAAGAAGAAGCGGCGGAAAAAGTCGAATGAGAACCGGAAGCAAATCAAACAACTGCGCGATTCCTACAAGAAGATACACGACTTTCTTTCTTCCGAAGCCATCCCCGAAAAAGACAAGTCCGAGGACATTCAATTCACCGTTCCGGCCTTTCCTGAATGCCACGAGGAGGTAAAAGTAAAGGTCAGCGCCGAGATGCGGAGCCGCTGGGACATGCAGCGGACCCCGCCCGATATCCTCATCACGAACTTTTCGATGCTGAGCATCATGCTGATGCGGACCATTGAGAAAAATATCTGGGAGGAGACACGTCGGTGGTTCCACGGGGAGGACCTGGATGCTATCCCGGTCGCAAAAAAGGCGGCCATCCTGAAGGACCGTGTCTTCCACATCATCATCGACGAATTGCACCTGTACCGAAATTCGGAGGGAATGGAGAATGCCGCTTTGTTGCGGAGCCTGATGCTACACCTGGACATGATCCAGGAGAATGGCAGCCTGCACGACCGCGTGCGGATCCTGTGCTCCAGCGCCTCGCTGGGAAGTGGCGAGCAGACGCGGGAATTTCTGGCGAACTTTTTCGGGGTTTTTCCCGAACGGGACGGAAAGGAATTCACCGTGATCAATGGGCATGCTCGAAAATACGACGATACGATCTCGCCCCAGATGCCCCACGCCCGCGAACTGGTCCAATTGGCCGAGTTGGAAGGGTTTCCGGAACCGGAGCCCGCTGCGGTGCAGGAAATCCTGAGCAAAATGGCACCCGAGACTTCGGGCGAATCCCTGCAAGAGCAGATCGCGGCCTGGTACGCCGCCCACCAATTGGTGGACCGGATCAAGGTGACCTTCAAGCGGGAAGACCGGCAGGACAATGAGCCGCCGACCGTGCCCCGTTCGATTGAGAAGTTGGGAGAGCGTTGGTTTCCGACTTTGGCGGGCCAGGCAGAGCAACTAAAGGCGCTCAAGGGATTCTTTTTTCTGCGGGGGAAAATGCCGGGGCGGGATTTTCCCAGTCTCCGCTTCCACTATTTCTTTAAGTTCATCCAGGGCCTCTGGGCGGAACCGAGCCCCAAACAAAGTGCTGAAGCGGGCCAGTACCTCGAAAAGGACCAACAGCCGGTGCTGGAGTTGTCCTATACCCCTAAGCAGACCTCGAAAGAAGGCGACCGCCGGATGTTTGATTTTTTACGCTGTGAAGTCTGTGGAACGGTTTTTCTGGGCGGCCAAAAACGCTATACCAACGCCAAGGATCCTTCTGAATGCCAGGTGACGATTTCCACGCCCGTGTTAGAAAATCCTATGGGAGGAATTCCGACGGTGTCGCGGCAACATTTTCCCGATTACGCCGTTTTCTGGCCCTTTCCCAATGCCCTGGACTACGATGGAGTACGAAGAAATGAAAAGGGAGATCCAGATCCCTTGTTGAGCAATGATATTCCGATGCGGTGGCGGCAAAAGATCCCATCCAAGTATAATAGGGGAGGCAAGCATAGTGAAGGGGTATGGGTCAAAGCGAGTTTGGATACCCGGCTGGGAATCATTCGGGAGGGGGATACGGATGGGGATAATTGGGTGCAGGGGTATTGGTTTCAGATCCGGAAAATCAAGAAAGCAACGCTGGTCCCCGAGACGAATGAACAAAAATTGGAGTACCACACAGCCCTTCCCAGTGCGTGTCCCTGTTGCAAGCAGAATTGGAACCGGAGAAAATTTACCCCATCGCCCATACGTTCCTTCCGCACTGGTTTTGGCAAAATGAACCAGGTCTTACTGAAGGAGCTGGCCTATCAACTGGACCACGAGCCGGAAAAAGGGATTAACCGAAAGTTGGTAGCGTTCTCAGACTCAAGGGAAGATGCGGCCCGCCTCGCTTATGACATTGAAAACCAGCACTTCCTCAATGTGGTGGAAGAATACATGATGGAAATCTTTCAGCACCACCGGGCGGAAGAGCAGGAGAAGGAGGTATTGAAGCGCGTAAGGAGGAAAAAGCAGTTGGAGATGTTGGAGCGGATGAAAAAGGATGACGGGGATCCGGATTTGTTGGCGTGGGCCGGAGAGGATTACGAGGCCTACAATGAAGTAGATGATTTGTTCCGAAATCTGGATCACCCACTTCCCAAAAAGAATGAGGAAGGAAAGGAGTTAGAGCAAAAATGGAGAGAGGAAGTGGAAAGCGACATTGAAAATATCCGAATTGTCTCTTCCCAGCGGCTGCTGGGGGCGGCGGGCCGATTCGATCAGTTGGGAATTCTGATCGAGCGCTTGCTGCAAAAGGGCATCAATCCCGGCGGTGTCGACGCAAATGTCCAGGAGATCAAAGGCCGGCCGTGGTTCGAATTTTTCGGCTGGACGGAAATCATCGGCTCCGACGGGCAAATCCAGCGGAAGTTCCGCTGGAAAACGCCCCAAGAACTGGGCCTCCAAACCGGCGATGAGCAAGACCTCTGGGAATTCCAGAATAAGGTCCTGGCTCACCTGCGGGATTCGATCAGCGATGTTTTCTTCTCCAAATTAGTGTACAGCCTCGAATCGGCGGGCCAGGGATACCCGTGCTTCAAGGCCGACCCCACTCAGCTGGAAGCCGATTTTCGGAAACAGACCGACATGGACATTCCAGGCTCCCAATTGTTGGAGTTCCTGAATGGTACGATTCGCGTCCTGGGCAACAATTTCAAGTACCTGTTGTCCAAATCAATGTATGACCCCATGCCCATTCCCCACGATGCCCGGGAAGATTGGGGCCGTAAAATCGAATCTTATTTCCAAAGGATTGGGGAGCGTTGGGGTATACAAGATATCCGAAATCTGAAGGTTTTTTTCGCCGAGCAAGCCCACCGCCACAAAGTTCTGAAGCACTATTCCCCGAAGCAGGGTAGGAGCGGCGGCGGACAGGGTTGGGTGCTTTCCCCCGATGATTTACACCTGTACCTGGCGGAGCCGGAAGATCCGGTTTGGCGCTGTACCAAATGCCAACGTGACCATTTGCACCCCGCCGCAGAGGTTTGCACCTTCTGCTACGAACCTTTGGAGGAGGAACCGACTCCGAGCCTAAAAAGCAAGGTCCTCGCCGCCCAGAATTACGTTTCCCATCCCATCCTCCACAACCGCGAGCCCATCCGGATCCGCTGCGAAGAGCTGAGCGGTCAAACCGATGATCCGACGGCCCGTCAGATCGCCTTCAAAGGGGTATTCCCCGAACAGGATCCCAAGACCTACCAGGCGGCGCGTATGTTCCAGGAAATCGATGTACTCAGCGTGACGACAACCATGGAAGTGGGGGTGGACATTGGCTCACTCCAAGCTGTTTACCAGGCCAATATGCCGCCCACCCGGTACAATTACCAGCAGCGGGTGGGACGTGGGGGCCGGAGCGGACAGGCGTTTAGTGTGGCCCTGACCCTGTGCCGGGGGCGCAGCCACGATCTGTACTACTTCAACAATGGCCTGGACCGGATCACCGGGGACGCCGCACCGCCGCCCAAATTGTCGGCCCGCGAAGAGGTGATTCGGCGGAGCATTACGAAATATATTTTGGGCCAGGCGTTTCGGTACCTCCGGGACCACCACGATTTTTCCCCGATCCCCTCTTCGAAAGACATGCACGGCGAATTCGGCAGTTTGGGGGACTGGGTAAAAGGAGGGACGAATTATCCGGAGAAAGTGCGGGAATGGTTGAAATCGGAGGAATGCCGGGAAATGGTGACCAGAATGTGGCGGACCTTGGTCAAACCAGGTTCGGCTTTGGAGCAAGGGGAGGCCTTCGCCAATTATTTGGATTGGTTGAAGAGCAAAAAGGTGGGGGAAAACCTGATCGATGCGATCAACCGGGCTCTGCGCAAGGACTTTGGGTTCAAAGAGGGGGGTACCTGGGACGATGTCCTGAGCGATGACCGCCGCCTCAATGCCCGCTTGTCCGAAAAACTGTCTGAATTCGGCATTCTTCCGGCCTACGGGATGCCGAGCAGCGTGCGGAGCTTTTTCCACGGCAGGAATAACTATCAAATGCGCTCAATTGATCGGGAATTAGAGTTGGCGATTTTCGAGTTCTCACCGGGTGCCGTCCGGACCAAAGACAAGGCCGAACACCAGGTGGCCGGATTGAGCTATCCTATGTTTTACGGGAAGTTTCCTAGCCAAAGTAAGTGGGGCTTTCGGGGGGCGAATCCGGAGGACAAATCGAGCATTCAGGAAGGGGACAATGTCTTTCCGGTTTTTCAATGCAAGGAATGCCGGAAGCTGTATCCCAAGCAGGAATTGGAGGAGTTGAAGTTCGAATGCAATTGCAATACGACCCAGAAACGGGACGATTTCGAGGAATTTACAATTGTGGTTCCCAAGGCCTTTCGGACATCTTACTTGAACTCGGCGAATGGAAAAAGCGTGAAGCAAGAAAATGCCCGTTCTTCTGCAGCCGGATCCATGTCGATTGCGGAGCCCAACGACCTGGAATTTGTGGACCTGCCCGACTTGAATGTCCAACTGGGTTTTTCCGATAGCCGAAATGACAAGCCGTCTCATATCTGGAAGCTGAATACGAACGGAGGCGCATTTTTCAAGGGCGCTCTCTACAACGACGGAGAACTGAAGGACCAATGGTTCCCGGAAGGTACTGCGCCTGTAGGGGCTGTGCAGAGCGGTTCCAAGGCGCCCAAACGGATTGCTTTGGGCATGAAAAAGGTCACCGATCTCCTATTCATTTCTCCCCAGCATCCCCATCCCAATCTTAATCTCCAAATCAAACCCGAGTCAAAAGCGTCCAACAGTCAGCTGAGGGCTCTGCGAACGGCTCGGATGGCGGCCACACTTTCCGGGGCCTATATCCTGCAAAAGGTTTTTGCGGAGTACCTTGACATCGCTCCCGAGGAGGTCGAGATTCCGGACCTGAACTTGGACGGGGAGTATCCCCGGATCGTCCTAGCGGAGAAGTTGGCCAACGGGGCAGGGTTTGTGGCGGAATTGAAGGAAGACTTTGAGCGGGTTCTGGACAAATGCCTCGTGGAGGGCGACCAGGAGTTTCTGACCATTGCCCTGAACCACGGGGAAGATTGTAAAAGCAGTTGTCCTTCCTGCTTGCAAACCTACACGAACCGGCAGGTCCACCACCTCCTGGATTGGCGGCTGGGGATCTCGTACCTGCGAACGCTGCGGAGCGCCGACTTCGACGCCCATGTCAACTATGAGTCTTGGAACGCCCGGACCTACCCCGAAGTGGCGGATTACTTTCGCCTGGCGGAGCAGCTCGCGGTGGACATACAGGACTGGACCAAGGGACGGTATAAATACCAGGATGAGGAGGGCAAGGGATTGCCCGTTCTGCTCAACGAGCGGAAGGCCTTGGTCCTGGTGCATCCGCTGTGGGACCTGAAAAAACCGGGGGAATTGCTGGAAGAGGCGGTCAAGGTGGCGGTTCAGTTTACAGGTTCTTCCGAGCGGCTGCGGTATTTGGATGTGTTCAACCTGGTGCGCCGGCCGGCCTGGGTCAAGCAGCATTTGATCGATGAGTGATCAGGGATCGATGCCTTCCAGCAGTAGCTGGCGGTAGGTTTTGCCGCTGATGGTGTGGGTCCACCTGCGTGGGCCCGCACTTTGGCGGCCTCTGATGACCGAAGCCGCGGCGCTGGCGGAATTGAACGCAAAATCTTGGATAAATTCGAAGTACTCTCCTTTATCAACGACAATTTTTTCTGCAATCAAACGATTACGAATTCTTACCCATCCACCTCCAATGCTGGGAGACGTGTCCTTGCTCATTTGGGATCCCTTGACGACAACCAGTTGGCCGTCGCGCGTGAACATAGAGGCTTTTAGACGATTGCTTTTGAGTTGGTAGTGATTCGCCGCAGATTCAATTTGAGTAGATCTTTCTACATCGATCCCTGTCTCACCACTAAGGTCTCCAATTTGTTGGTCCCGAAGAGGAAAAGCGGATGGCGTAAGAAAATCAAATCCAAGCAGAGGCAACAATAGCTTCATCTTGGCGAGGTAGCTGTCCATCCCAATTTTGGACGATTCAGATAAGGGGGAAGACTGGGAAACACATCGTTTAGGATTTTAGATGTTTTGTTTTCATTTCCAATCGCAATCAAACGGTGTTCAAGGTATTTGATGGTCCCCTTGTCGAAGCTGTCATCCGAACAGGAAAACGCTACAAAGGAATCATAATCCGGTTCCTTGGCACTGTTCAGGTGGGTCTTAATCCTTTGTTTGAGTTCTTGCGATTCTCCAATGTAGACCTGTTCATGATAAAAGATTTTTTCAGGGGGAGTGGCTTTCATGATGTAGACCCCCGGTCCTTCAAATTCAGTTCGCTTTAAAACTTCATTGGCAGTGTGGATAGGGGAGTAGACAGCTTTACCGATCCAGTTTTTGATGGATGCGACCTTGGGGCCGGATGGATTTCCATTTAACAAGATGAGTTCTATGGGCAGAGCAGGCTGTTTCATCATTTCTCAAAATAAAACCTTACGCATTGTCCGACAATCTATCACAGCCCTTTTAACCCATTTAGTTTTCGGTAATGGCCTCGCTTAACAAATTCAACCAATCCTTTGTCACGTAGCTTCTGAAGTTGTTGTCTGATTTTTTCTTGCACATTGTTATTTCGAGGGTGAAGGCGGGACAATTCTTTCTCAAACTAATACACATCCCCAGCTACAAACTCATCTCCTTTGATTCGGGTTAGGCAGTCGAAGACATCAAAAGTCCAACCAGTCAACCGGTATTTCTCTTTGATTTCCTCCCGGCTCAGCGTTTCGACCGGCCCATCGTCCAGTCCCAACTTCGCCAAAGCAGATGCAATTTCCTCCAAGCGTTTTAGGTCGATGACCTTCGAATCAACATTTCGGAGTAGGTTTTCATAATCCCGTAGCATCGATTGGATAGCGCCTTGATTTAGGACAAACACCCCATAATCCCGCTCTGCCCAATCGCCAAACCGGGTAATCGGACCCGAACGTACCATCGCATGCTGTTGATCAAACAAGCAGAAACTGCCTTGAAGGCCAGGAATACCCACCACCTTGTCCTCATTTCGAATCAGTTTCTCGATGGCTTCAAGGTGCGTCTCCCGACGGAACAAGTCCTCAATGTCATAGCCCGTTACCAATTCCAAGGGAACGTTTTTCTGGCGGGCGTCCATGATCTGATCCAATTCATTGGTGCCGAGGAAGGGCATGACCAAGCGAATTTTTTCCTGGCAATTCCCGATGAGCTGATAAAATTGGACCCCGGATGAATGATTTGAAATGAACATAAGCGTGGGAATACAATAGCCTTAAAGATAATGACTTCCGACGTTTATCGCCTTTGCAATTGCCAAAAAGTGTTGGAATCGGAAAGCTAGTGGTAGTAAAGTCACAAAAATACTCCATCACCCCTGCATGAATAGTGAAAATTGAATAATTTGAGAGGACATCGATAAACGTTTGATTCTATGAAGTTTGAGTTGAAGCTGAACATGTCCAATGCAGAGCAAGAGGCGGTATGGCTGTACGATTATGTGGTGGAGCATGATTTGGAGGATTTGGAAGTGGATTTGAAGAAGGAAGCCCCTGAGGCAGGAACCATGGCCGACGAGCTTATACTGCCCATCATCACAGGGGCGGTTTCAGGATTGATTGTCAATCGGATTGAATGGCTCTTCAAAAAGTTGTGGGAACGCTTTTCCCATGTGGACGCCGAAGTAGAATTCTCGGCGATGTGCCCCCACAATGGTCAGTCCTTCAAGATGACCTTTCAGGTCAAGTCCGAGAAGAAAAGGAATGAGGCGCAAGCCGAATTCCAACGGCGTTTTCAGGAATTGTGTGGTGGGGAGGAATGAGCCCAAAACCTGACTATTGAGAGGAGAAATGTCCAAACGGAATATCAAATACAAGCTACGTTCTGATCGCACCCTGGCCGTGTTGGTTGGCGTAAAGGAGTACGACAATTTTTCCTCAATTCTTCCAGCCTTCAACAACGTTCAGTCGTTTTCCGACCTTTTGCAGGATCAAGACTTATTTGGAATCCCTCCGGAACGAGTGATCACAATTCAGGGGGGCGAGAGCAAGGATATCATCGAACAGATTAGGAGGGCATTGCCAGAGAGTAGGAAAGAGGCCAGGGAAAAGAAGCTGGAGAACCTGATTTTTTATTTCACCGGACACGGCATCCGAACCCGGGACAACAAAGACTATTTCCTGGCCAGCCAGGAAACCGATATTTTTCACGTCAACAACTTCCAAAATACCGGCATTCGCTACCAGGGAATCATGCAAATGATTGCCGATTCAGGCATCAACAAACGCATCGTCATCATCGATGCCTGCCATTCGGGGATGGCCGTGATGGGGGAAGAGGATGAACTTGAAAAGGAACTTTTCGCGCACAAAGGAACCTTCACCCTCACGTCCTCAAACAGTACTGAGAAATCTTATTTCAATCCAGACGAAGACTTCAGCGAATTCACCCGAGAGTTTCTGGGCACCTTGAAAGAGGGGATTCCCAGTGAAGTCGAGATGGTGGACCTCGCTTCCTTGTACAAGGAACTGAAAAGAAGGGTGGGCCTCCGGAATCCAGGGATGCGGCCCCAGTACCGGGCCAGCGAAGAAATCACAGGGGAGGATTTCTTATTCGTTAAAAACAGCCGTTTCGATGTCGATCTGATCAAACGACAAGACTTCCTACGCGATCTGGAAGAGTACCGGGCCGAAATCAGGTTGGGAAAAGTTCGTAGAACCCAAAGGCTGCTGAAAGGCTTCAAGGATGATGCGCTGAACGATCTCAAAGACGGCCCGGAAAAAGAAAAACTCCTCCAAGCCATCGAAGCAGAGATAGAGTTTTGCCGACAGTATCCCCGCTACAAGGAAATCATAGAACCTTTGATCAGGGAGAAGGTCGAAGATCAGGTGAAGGACTTGGAAGATCGAATCTCCTCCCTTGAAGAGGGGAATGGCAGCGATTTCTCTAAATTGGAAAACCAGGTGGACCATTTGGGAGCCGTTCGAGACCAGCTTTTAACTGAAGGTGAAAGAAAGGATACAACGATTGCAGAATTAAAAAAACGGGAAAGTGGGCTACTCAGAGAGGTTGAGGCTTTGAACAAGGAAAATGCCGCTCAACAAGAAGTGATCAACTCTCTGAAAGCTGAGTTAGATGCCAAGGCCCAACAAAATGAGTCCAGCCCTAGGAAAAGCTCCTCGATTCCTTCCATTCTGATTCTCAAGAAGTCGTTCATGGTCAAAGAGTTTGACTTTGAGATGGTGAGGGTCAAAGGCGGGACCATGAATGTGCCGGTATTCAGCCATGTAGGAGAGAAGGAGCCCAATGAATGGCGGGAATTGAATTTAGAAACATTTTTTCTGGCCAAGTATCCGGTTACCCAAACCCTGTGGAAATCGGTAATGGGAGAATTGCCAGAGCATCTCCATTTTCCCAACCGCGATGATTGCCCGGTGGAAGGTGTCTCTTGGGAAGAAGCATTGGATTTCATCTCCGGCCTGAATGGCTTGACTGGCGGGGAGTTTAGATTGCCGTCAGAGGCTGAGTGGGAATATGCCGCTCGAGGAGGTCAATTCACCAACGGCTTTCTCTACGCGGGAAGCCATGCTGTGAATGAAGTGGCCTGGACCCGGAACAATTCGAATGGCCAACCCAAGCCAGTTGGAAGATTGAGGCCCAATGAGCTGGAGATTTACGACCTCTGCGGAAATGTATGGGAATGGTGTCGGGACAATTGGTTTGGTCTGAACCACGATGCCGAAGAGAGTGAAGAGGACATTGAGTACGTGGAAACGGATTACCGGGTCGTCCGGGGAGGGAGTTGGAACGATCCTGTGGAAGTTTGCCGGATAGATTCCAAAACCTACTGGGGGCCTGAATTCAGGCTTAATAACCTCGGCTTCCGCCTCGCCCACAGCTAACTCCCCCAACAAAAAAACAGCAGCCACCCAAGGGCGCCTGCTGTTCACACGTGGCTACGCCACCCCATCCCCTAAAACTTCCCCTTCTTGCCTTTTTTCTTCTTCTTCGCCTTGATGCGGTCGCCGTTGCGCTTGCCTTTTTTGCCTTTCTTCGGGCCTTTTCCCGGGCGGTTGCGTTCCAGGTCGCGGTTCACCCGGATCGGGCGGCCTTCGACGGTCACGCCGCGAAACTTGTTCGAAAGGCCCTTGTCCAGGGACTCGGGGACATCGAAATACGCGCAGTTCTTTTGCAGGGAGACCCGCGAAATGTCCTGCGGAGCGATGCCAGAAGTCTCGGCGATGAACTGGACGAGCTCGTAGACCGTGGCACCGTCCATGGTGCCGACGTTGATGAAGTAACGGCGGGAATGGTTGGCTTCGGAACGCTCTTCTTCGAAGGCCCGGCGGCGCTCAGCGCGGTTGGGGCCGCGTTCGCGCTCCCGCTCCGGGCCCCGCTCGCGGTCCCGTTCCCGCTTTTTGCGGCGGACATTCAGGTCGCCTTCCTCTTCTCCCCGCACCATCAAGCGGTCCAACTGGCCGCTGATCAGGCGTTCGAGCAGGTCTTCCTTGCTCAGGTCCTCCAATTGGTCCTTGAGGCTGTCCAGGAACTCGGGCGCGCGGCGATGGACCGGCGCTTCGACAATATGGGACGCCCAACGCCGGATGCGGTGGGTCAAGACTTCTTCGTGGCTGGGCACCTCGACCGCTTCAAACTGGATCTTGATCCGGTGCTCGAGGTCCTTGATCCGCCGCCGTTGGTTGGGGTGGATGAAGACCAGCGAAATGCCCTTTTTCCCCGCCCGACCGGTCCGTCCGCTGCGGTGCGTATAGTACTCGATCTGATCCGGGAGCGTATGGTGGACTACGTGGGTGAGGTCCTGGACATCGATTCCCCGGGCGGCCACATCGGTAGCGACGAGTAATTGCATCGCCCGAGTCTTGAACTGGCGCATGACCTGGTCGCGTTGGGCCTGGGACATGTCCCCGTTCAGGGCGGCGACGTTATAGCCCAAGTCGCCGAGTTCCGTGGCGATTTGGGTGGTTTCGCGGCGGGTACGGCAAAACAGCACCCCGCGCATGTCCGGCTGGATGTCCAGGAACCGGCGCAGGGCCGGAATCTTATGAGCGACCTTGGTCACCACATATTGGTGCGTGATGTCTTTGTTGCTGATCTGCTGCGCATTCACCTTGACCTCCATCGGATCGTCCATGTAGTTCGTGACGATGCGGCGGATGGCCGGAGGCATGGTGGCCGAGAACAGCCAGATGGACCGCTGCTCACCCGTCTCGTCCAGAATGGCGTCGATGTCTTCTTTGAAGCCCATGTTCAGCATCTCGTCGGCTTCGTCGAGGACCACATATTCGACCTGGTCGAGCTTCACAACGCCCCGTCGGATCAGGTCGAGGAGGCGGCCCGGAGTGGCCACGAGGATCTGAACGGGTTTGCGGAGGGCGCGGATATTGGAAATGATCGGTTTGCCTCCGTAGACGACCTCGATATTGAGTTGGGGGAGGTTGCGGGCAAACATCACCAACTGGTTGGCGATCTGTTGACCGAGTTCGCGGGTCGGGGCCATGATGAGGGCCTGGGTCCGCGAAGCGGAGGCATCAATAAGGTCCAGAAGGGGGAGACCAAATGCGGCCGTTTTGCCGGTCCCGGTTTGGGCGAGACCGATGAAATCAGGCTTTTCGGTGGTCAGGAGCAGGGGAATGGCCTGTTCCTGGATGGGAGTCGGGGTTTCAAATCCGATCTCTTGTAGCACTTCCAAAATGTCTTCCGAAAGCCCTAATTGATTGAATGTCTGCAAATCAAGTGTATTTATGAGCGCAAAGGTAGTAAAAAAGGGATCGGAAAAGGGGATGGGGGAGGATTCGTAAAATGAGAATGGATTCCAATGCTCCCGGGTGGCCGGGAAAATGGTGGCGCTGGGGCAGGGGCGATCTGAGAAGGAAGGGAGGATGAAGTGAGGTCAATAGGCAATCACCTTGCCCTTTTTCAGCAGCTCCTTCGCTTCGGCCCAGCTGGGCAATTGGTCGGTCTCGATGGTGATGGTCCGGATTTCTTTGGCCATGTCCTTGCTAGCCTTCATCGCCTCCAAATGGGCGCCACTGCGGGCGAATTGTTGCAGCTCTTCCTCATTGTTCCACAGCGTCATCGTATAGTGCATGGTCCAGACGCCCCGCTTCTTGAAGTCCTTGCAATCGGTCGTTTTCAATTGCCGGATGATGTGGAGGGCCCGGGAAGACAAAGCGAAGAACTTCAGGGGGCCTTTCAATTCGATGGAGGTGATGGTGGCTTTCATGGCCGGATCTTGATTGCAGGTCAGTAGTATAGAGAAATGGGTTTGCTTTCAGGAAGGGGCAACCCAGTGGCCAAAAATAAACATTCCCGGGAGCCCAATCAACGATGGGGCGGTGTTCTTTGCGCCCATTCAACTGATGTTGGTCAGGGTAGAAGGGGCTTTCTACGATCCATGCCGGATCCCGAAGCGCTTCTCTTCGGCCGGACTGAGCGGAATGGAACAATGGATCCACTCATTGAAGTGGAAATCCCATTGATTGACCGCTACAATGCGGCTGGTCCGGCGCTCCTTTTTCACGATGGCACTGATCCCCAAGTCGGACTGGATGCTCACGTCGAGATAGGCATAGACCGGGAAATTCTCGGTCGTCCCATACCGACTGAAGGTATCGCCCTCGTCCAGGAGGGATTTCATCTGAATGTCGGGGCGGTGATCCGTCGCCAAGGTACCGGCCCGCTTTACTGCCAGCACTTCAATGCCCAGCTGGGCGCTATCGGGACCTACACGTCTGATATGATCGGTTCGGCATTTGCAAAACCTCACGGCTTCCAGGTCCACTTCGGTTTCAATCCCGTTCAGACTGGAGCCGGGATTCAGGTAAACGGCCCAGAATGGTTGGTCGGTATCGAGGATCAGAGGAGGACGCAAGAGAAATAGGTACTGTTTCCCCACCTCCGGCTCCGTTTCCAACAACGTCGCATGCTCCTGTTGTTCCCGCCATTCCCCCTCAATCGCCCGGTACTCCGCATACTGGTATGCGTAGGCCTGGTCACACGAGGAGCATTTCAGATGAATGACAGCGGCTGAGTCCATAAACTTAATTCGGACGTCGGGGAACCCGGGTGGAATGCATCATTTTCAAACGCCAGCCCTCCGGCGTCTCTACTGCGAGGGCACTTTCCAGCCACTCCATATTGCCGACCAAGGTATCGGCCCGGGTAAACTCCGCGTAGTTGTGGTAGGCCAGTTGAATGGAGGAGCCATACTTTTCAATCGAGATATACTCCATGCTGTTTTTCCGGAGCGGACGCTCCTCATTTTGCAGCTGGCCCCGGATATAGGTCTTGATCCGGTCATTGTCCCAGATCTCCCCGTGCTCGAGGATCATGAAATTGTCGGTGTGGTAGTTGGGGATCTCGGTGGAGTCCACGCCGCCCCAAATCTTGTCAAAGGACCCTTGAATCAGCTCTTTGGCGATGGCCTCCTCTTCGGAAGTCAGGACATTTTGGTTGTCGGGCGCGGGGGCCTGGCAGGCGGTGATGAGCAACAACAGGACGATTGCCGGGCTCAGTTTCAGGAGGGTCAGAATTTTCATGGCGGATAGGGGATCATTTGTTTCGAGCAATATACCCCATTCACCCAAAATCCCCCTTCCATTGCCAAGGTTCTTTTTTACCCCCTTTCAAACCCTGCCTTCTCGGCGCGCTGCCAGGATCCGCGCATATTCAAAGCCATTCATTCCGATGATGCCATACGTTTTGTAGCCCAGATTCGCCGAGCCTTCATCGCCGTAGAAGAAGTTGAAAATGAGGTCGGGGGCGGTGCTGTCCCGGTGGGTGGAAAAGAAGGCCTCCGGGGCTTCGAGAGAGGGCTTGGAAGAAGAAGAATGGACATCGGGGGAGAGGGAGGCGGAAAAAATTTCCTGTTCGAGGTGGTCGGCCAGGGTTTGGGGCTGCGGCTGGGTGGCCCGGTAAACCGTCCGCTTCAGGTATTCCAGCGTCCGGGTCCGGATGATGGCCTCGGAATACGATTCGCTGGTCCAGAAATAGGGCACGCAGAATCTCCGGCGCACAAAGGCATTCAACTTGAACTTGCTGTCGAAGTCCGTCGCATAGTAATTGGTCCAGCCGCCCTTCAGATCGTCCGCGAGATTGAGCACGACCATGAATTCGCCCTGGTCCGGCTGGTCCAGGGAGGCGTTGAATTCAGTAATGGTTTCCGCCATCCATTTCTCCGCCTCCAACTGCTCCAACTCCTCAATCTTGGCCAGGACATGGGGCTTGGCCATCGGGTTGAAACCCGAAATGGGCAGGGCCAGGTCGCCTTTGCTGCCGCCTTGCAGCTTGGAAATATACGCCTGGAACCGCTGGGCCGAGATCGGCTGGGCATACAGTTCCTTGATTTCGGACAGGATGGGTCTCAATCGGAATCTCATGCGTCCTGTATGGAGGCCTCGAATGCAGCAGGAGTGAGAGAATTATTTGACGATGGTGATCATATCTCCGTTGTCGATCTCTTGCCCATTCAGAAGGGTTCGGATGGAAAAGGTCACGGTCCCACAGCACTGTTCGCTGTTCCGTTCTGCCAACTCAAAGTCCAGGGCGTCCAACAAGGAATCACCGACCAGGATGCGGTAAGAGGAAAAATCGTCTTCGAGACTGAACGCGATGACCTCCAGGTCCGGGTCGAGTCGTACATCCACGAATTCGTTGCTCGCAGAGGTGACGGTGATGTCATTCGGGTTGTAAATGGCCTGGTCTCCAAAAATGAGGTTGTTTCCATTCGCATCCACATACCGGACATTTTTGGTGGTGATTTCCAGGCATTCATTGCAGGCGCCGCCGTCTTGGGAGCAGCCGACCAGGAGAATGGGCAGGGCGAGGAGGAGAAAAAGAAAGGGGCGCAGTTTATTCATCATGGGGAGTTTATTTCAAATTCTTTAAGGGGAAAATGGCTCGGGTTGATCTGGTCCCGCTCTTTGGTGATCTCCAGGGTATCCAGGACCAGGAGGACATTGTTGACGAGGGTGGGCTCTTGGGAAGAAGTTTCCCGGGCAATGGCCCGAATCTCTTCCGCAATTGCCCGGATCAAATCCGCTTTCCACAGCATTTCGTAGGAGAGCGCTGCCTTGACCATCCCCCGGTCGATTTGCTTGTTCCTGATATAGAGCCCGAGCCGCTCAATGAACCCAAAGAACAAGGTAAGGTGCTGGTGCTCGGTCAGGCCATCGATCTGGGAGCCATCATACGCCTTGTTTTTGATGGGGTAAATATAACCATACGCAATGAACCGAATGCTGGCTTTCTTCTCCAGGACGGCACTTCTCATCGCCCACAAGGCGACCCGGTGTCCAATGAACTCCTTGCTGAAGAATTGGTTCACTATTTCCTGGGTGTGCTGGTAAATCTGCTGCCGCCTTTCGCGCCGCATCGCCAGGTTGTGGAATAAAACGGCACTGAACAACGCACCGATCAACGCCGAAATGAAGGGCAGGAAGATGCTGTACGCATTGTTCCGGTTCGACAGGGTAGCCGCCAGCTCGTCCACCTTCTGAATCAATTCGATGAGTTGTTCTTCCATCTCAATAAGTTCCCGGTTGGACCCAAGAAAGTCAATGCCCTTGGTGGATTTCTGGGGAAGTTTGGGGCTTGGGATTTTAGCTTGGCGGGGCGGTGGGTGAGGTTTCCAGCTGACAAGGGGAACGGGCTCCGGCAGGGCGGTTTTGGAGTCCGGAACCGCGATGGCCGAGTTGGCGACTCAGGTAGCCGAGTCTCGAACTGCGATTTCCGAGTCTGGGACTCGGGTGGCCGAGTTCTGAACTGCGGTTTCCGAGTCTGAGACTCGAATGGCCGAGTTTCGAACTGCGATTTCCGAGTCTGAGACTCGAATGGCCGAGTCTCGAACTGCGGTTTCCGAGTCTGAGACTCGAATGGCCGAGTTCTGAACTGCGGTTTCCGAGTCTGAGACTCGGAGCCCATTGTCCGTCCCTCCATTCCCTGCTCCATTTCCCTTGTCCACTGCCATTTCCCCTCCGCCCACTGACTTCTCCCGTTCATTTTCCCTCCGCCCCGTATTCTCAAACAGACCCAACCAAGAACACATTACAGCGCCAACCAACACGACCAACGCGCTTTCCCCCAAGTAGGTGGGGGCAGACAATTTGAACAGTAGATTTGATAGGATTGAAAAAGGGGAGCGATAAGGGCTGCTCCCCGCAACCAAAAATTAACAGCTATTCGGTAGGTATAATTTTGAGTTTCTGCTCCCGGCCATTCAACAGGGCCGGGAGCTTTTCTTTTATCCCCCATTGAACGGTGCCGTCTAAAATTCCCGGTCTTTCTGCTGTACCCTTGTGCCATCATCCTAAACAAAATGATTATGGCATCCTCCACAATTCCCAGATACCGCACCCAAGCCTTCCACAAGATGTGGCTCAAGGTGACTTCCTTTGTCGTTTGGTCCTTTGGGCCGGTCTTTTTCCTCGGCACCATGCTCGCCACCAATGAACCCGCCCGCCTGACCCTGGACCTCCTCGCGTGGCCCGTGGATGGCGCGACCACTTTCGACCATCCCGATACCCGCTTTTTGGCGGCTCTGACCGGTGGTTTCCTGTTGGGCTGGGGCGTCATGATTTGGTGCTTGTCTGCCTGGGTCTACGACAAGGCCCCCGAAGCCGTCCGCCGCTCGGTCCTGGTGGGCACGCTGGCATGGTTTGTCCTGGACAGCACCGGCTCGATTGCCTCGGGCAACCCTTCAAATGCCCTGTTCAATGTATTGATTTTGGTGGTCGCCGTGGGACCGATGTGGGTACCGGCGCTGGGGGAGAAGAATTGAGACAAGGGGGAGAAAGATGGTTTGAATTACTTATTATTGAGTGATGAAGTCGCAAATAGAGGGGCCCGAACCTGACCGTCGCTATACCCAGGAAGAGTACTTCCAGCTGTTGACGGATTCAACCCACAAGTTTGAATTCGTCAATGGGTACCTGGTCGCCATGGCCGGAGCGTCAATCAACCACAACCGCATTTGCCAGAACCTTAGCCGGGGAGTGGGGAATGCGTTGGTGGAAAAAGGAGGGGAGTGTGAGGTCTTTGGTTCCGATCAGAAAATCGCTGTTCCCCTCCGCAATTCATACTTCTTCCCCGACTTGTCCATTGTCTGTTCTCCAATCCAAGAATCCGAACCCGACACCATCGTCAATCCAACTGTTCTCTGGGAGGTGACTTCCAAGTCGACCCACGGATTTGATGCGGGTGGGAAGTTCAACTATTACCAGAGCCTGCCGAGTTTGCAGGAGTTCATCTTGGTCGATCAATACGCAGCATTCGTTTCGCTCTACCGCCGGACGACCTCCGACACCTGGCAGATCGTTCAACTGCAATCGGTGGCGGATACGCTGCGGCTGGAATCAATGGGCATTGAGCTGAGTCTGGCAGAGATTTACCGTGGCGTGGACTTTGCTGAATGAAGAAATGGAGCCGTGAAATGGGACACATGAAACCCTAACTCCAGCTCCAACCCGCTCCCTTCTCCAACTGGAAACCCCTTCACCATGACTGAATCCCTCTTTTTCTACTTGGGAATGTCCTTCCTGACCCTCCACGAATTGGATGCGGTGCGTTGCCGGGAGTGGCGGATCTTTCCGTTGCTCTCCCTGCTGGACGACCGCTGGGGCCAACCGATCTTCCTCCTGGCGCATATCCCATTGTTTGCCTGGATCTTCCTGGAACTGGGGCCGGGGACGCCCTCTCCCCAATTCGTGCGCGGCTTCGACATCTTCTTGATGGTCCATTTGGGGCTGCACCTGTTGTTTCTGTTCCACCAAAAGAACGAATTCAAAGACGTCCTTTCCTGGGTGATCATCGGTGGGGCGGCAGTTTGTGGACTGCTGGATTTGGTGGTGTAGAAGGCTGGGGTAAATTCAGGGAAAAACCAGTTCCTTTCCTCCATTCGTCGTATAATGCAATGGATTTGACGCCCTAATCACCTTCAATCGCCCTTCCCCATGGAATTCAGACCGCTGCAACCCGACGACCTGGACGCGCTGGTGAACACCTTCAACCGAGCCTTTGCGGATTATTTCATCACCATTCAGTTTACCCGGCAGACCCTGTCGGAGAAAATGCTGAATGACCGGACGGACTGGTCCCATTCGGTGGGGGCCTTTGATGCGGGGCAGTTGGTGGGCTTTATGCTGCATGGAGTGGGGGAGCGGGACGGAAAAAGGACGGTGTACAATGGGGGAACCGGGGTGGTGCCGGAGCAGCGGGGGAAGGGACTGACGCGGCAAATGTATACCTATATGCTGCCGGTTTTGCAGGAGAAAGGGATCGAGCAATGCGTTCTGGAGGTGTTCGCGCAGAATACTCCGGCCATTCGTTCCTATGAGTCGGTGGGCTTCAAGGTGCTGCGGACCTTGCCGTGTTTCCGGGGGGAAATCGAAGGTACGCTGCCGGATGCCCACCTGGATTTCGAGGTGATGGAGCAATGGGACTGGGGGCAACTGAAGTCCTTTTGGGATTGGCGGCCGACCTGGCAGAATGATGCGGTGGCGGTGGAACAATCCAGGGAAACCAATGAGGTCATTGGCGTGAAAGCGCAGGGAGAATTGGTGGGGTATGCGGTGGTGAATGCCACATCCGGCCGGGTCCAGCAATTTGCCATTCACCCCGGGCACCGCCGGAAAGGTTACGGGACCCACTTGTTCCGCTATATCCACGACACTGTGGGGCACAAGATTTCCACCATCAACGTGGATGGTGGCGCCGAGGGAACCATCGCCTTCCTGACAACCATTGGCATGCAGGAGTACTTCTTGCAATACGAAATGTTGCTGGAATTACCTGGTGACAGGTAGCATTTGCATGTTCCTCATTTTTCTTCAATCCCTTCCATCCGCATCAATTCCAGTCCGTAGTTCCGAATGGCCTCGATGATGGGAATGGCGGTCTGTCCCTTCTCCGTGATCGAATACTCGACCTTCGGCGGCACCACCGGGTAGACTTTGCGGTGGATAAAGCCTTCCGCCTCCAATTGACGCAATTGGCTGGTCAACATCTTGTCCGTGATATGGGAAATGTCTCGTTTCAGCTCGCTGAAACGCATCACCCGGTTCTTCAGGCGCCACAGGATCGGCATCTTCCAGGTTCCCCCGATGCGGTCCATGGCGAACTCGACCGGATTGTAATAGAGCTTGTTGTTGTAGAGGAATTCAGGCATAATGAGTTGATTTTGAATATACTTTCATTGAAGTAAGTACCTCTCAAATGGGGAAGTATATTGGCAAAGGTAAGTGATTGCCCTAGCTTTGAGGAACACAAAGCAAAAAAACTCACGATGAATATCACAAAACTGTTTTTGGCCGTGGCCTTCGCCACTGGCTTGCAGCTCAGTTATGCCCAAAACTCAACTCAAAACGCAGCAGAAATGACCCATTCAATCAAGGAAGTCCAGCAGTATGTCCACGCCCACGGAATGCCCAGCAAGGGTAAAATCCTGATGGTGGCCAGTAGCCCCTCCGTTTCCGAGCAGACCGGTTGGCCGATCGGATTCTGGGCGGCAGAATTGACGCACCCGCTTCACGTGTTCCAGGAAGCCGGCTACGAAGTCGAATTGGCCTCCACCGAAGGTGGAAAGCTCGAAATGGATGGCTATTCCAATCCGACCGATGCCAGTGGCTACTCCGCCCACGATGTGATCTCCCTGGGATACATGCAGCAGGATTGGTTCAATGCCATGCTGGAAAATACCGCCAAGCTGGCCGACGTCAATCCCGATGCCTACGACGCGATCTTCCTGGTCGGTGGCCAGGGCCCGATGTACACCTTCCGTGGCAACCACGATTTGGAAGCCCTCTTCGCTGGATTCTACGAATCCGGCAAGCCCAGCGCCGCCGTCTGCCATTCGACCACCTTGCTCCTCGAAGCCAAGACCTCCACGGGTGACCTGCTCGTCAAGGACAAGACCTGGACCGGCTTCGCGGATGCCGAGGAAGACTACGCCGACCAGGCTGCGGGCGTCAAAATCCAGCCCTACCGCATCGAATCCGAGGCCCGCAAGATCGAAGGCACGAACTTCAAAGTGGCCGATCCCTTCTCTTCCTACGCCATCGAAGACGGTAACCTGATCACCGGTCAGCAACAGAACTCCGGTGCTGCCGCCGCCCGTCTGGTCGTCAACCAATTGAACCGTTAATTCAACTGACCCGATCCGAGGCTGCGTTCGCGTGGCCTCGGATTGCATTTCCACTCCCATGAAAAAGCTCCTCTTCATCTTGTTTTGGACCCTGACGGCGCAATTCGCCCTGGGCCAGAGTTTCGAACTGATGCCCGGAACCGAGCGTTTGTTCATGGACATCCAGTACCTGGAGCCCTTTTCCCAGGGCAGTCGATTCTCTTTGTTCACCCGGGCCCGGGCCACGAGCACTTACGATGGCGAGATGACCGATGTCTTCGCCGGGGCCTACGGGAACTATACGACGAAGCTGGGAGTCGGTGGGACGGTGGTGGGCCGCATCTCGGGAACTGGCGCGGGAGTGGATGTAGGGGTACACTTTTTCAAAGCCAATAAGAACTGGATGGTCTTCGCCCTGCCTGCTGTTCAGGTGAGCAATGATCCGCTGTACAGTTGGTTCTCCATCATGCGGTTGACGCCATCCCTGTCCGAAAAATGGCGGGCCTATACGAGTTTGGAACTCTTCTCGGCCTTTCGGTCGGAAGGGCACCTCGTCAGTGTGCAGCGGATCCGTTTGGGCGTCGATCGGAAAGGCTATCAGTTTGGCTTGGGACTCAACCTCCGTCAATTCAGCCGGGACAACACCGACTCCAATCCCGGTGTATTCGTCCGGAAACAATTTTAACTCAGACAACAATGAAACTAGCATTTATAGGCATTGGTCGGGTGGGATTTTCACTCGCCAACAATCTGAATCACAAGGGCCACGAAGTGGTCGTCGGCCACAATGACCCCACTGATGCCAGTGTGGTCAACGCATTGGAAAAGAACCCGAACTTTTCCGTTTTGCCCGTTCAGGAAGCAGTAGACGCCGCCGACATCGTTTTCCTCGCGACCCCCTTCATGCTCAACGAATCGATCCTCGGCGATTTGAACCTGGGCGGCAAGGTCCTGGTCGACTGCACGAATCCGGTGGGCCCGGGCATTTCCCACGGGCTGAAGAGTGAAGTGTCGGGGGCGGAAAAAGTACAGGAATGGGCGGGCAATGCGCGGGTGGTCAAGTCCTACAACATCTACGGCTTTGAGAATTTTGGCCGATTCCTCCTTCCCCAATTACGAGGTGCGCCCCATCATGCTGATCGCCGGAGATGACGCGGAGAGCAAGGCGCAGGTGCAGTCCCTGAACGATGACCTGGGCTTTGAGACCCTGGACGTCGGCGCCTTGAACCAGGCCTTGCACCTCGAGCACATGACGCTTTTATGGGTGAAGATGGTCCGGGCGAATGGACACAATCCTCACTTTACCTGGGCCAAGCTGGAAAAGTAGGGGCGGCAGGTTGATTCCGGCTATCTTTGAATCCCATGAAGATCGCCGCCGTCCAAATCCGCCCCATTCCGGGAGAGATCGAAGTCAACCTCAGCCTCCATCTCGATTGGATTGCCTCAGCCCTCGACCAGGGGGCTGAGGCGGTCTTTTTCTCCGAACTCTCTCTGACCGGCTACGAACCCCGACTGGCCCAATCCTTGCAGATGCGTCCTGACGATCCCGTCCTGGCCCCTTTTCAGGCCTTGGCAGATGGGAGAGAGGTCTTGATCGGGATTGGTCTGCCGACTCCCGGTATCCTCAAGCCCCGGATTTCCCTTTTGGTTTTTTCCCCGCACCAACCCCGCCAACTCTACTCCAAACAGCTCCTCCACGAAGACGAACGTCCGTGGTTTGAAGCCGGAGACCGTCCGGTCTTGTTGGGATGGAACGGACTTCGCATGGCGCCGGCGATCTGCTACGAGAGCCTGCAACCCCAACACGGGCAGCAGGCCGCGGACATGGGGGCTGATGTGTATGTGGCGAGTGTTGCGAAACCAGCCGGAGGCGTGACCAAGGCCGAAGCCTATTTCCCCACATTCGCCCGCCAGCATGCCCTGCCGGTCCTCATGGCCAATTGTGTGGGGCCCGCGGACAACTTTGTGGCGGTGGGACAGAGTGCATATTGGAATGCGGAGGGGAAATTGGTGGGGAAAATGAGTGATCGGGGAGAAGGATTGTTGGTGGCGGTGGTGGGAAAAAGGATAAAAAAGTGAATTGATCTGAGAGGGGGAGAAATGAAGAAAAAGGGCTGATTTCAAGTGTTATTGTAGGTTTCGGGGCACTCGGGCAGAGGATAACGGAACAATATTCTCTCCGTCACCCAAAGAAATGTGACACAAATAACAACACATGAAACTTTTTTCATATAACTTCGTTAATGTCTTTACAGCTTTATACAGAAAGGCACTCTCGTCATGGAAAAAGAAAACTTGAATTTTGAGCAAGACGTCCTGCAACGCAGCCACGATGTACCCGTACTGGTAGACTTTTGGTCTCCCTCCTGCGGTCCCTGCTTGTACCTGGGCCCAATCCTGGAAAAATTGGCCAAAGAAGCCGATGGAAAATGGGAGTTGATCAAGGTCAATACCATGTTCAACCAGGAGCTTGCTTACCAATATAGAATCCAGTCCATTCCGGCTGTGAAGCTCTTCCACAAAGGAGAGATCATCCAGGAATTTGTGGGCGCATTGCCGGAGCCGACGCTCCGTCAGTGGCTCGGCGAATTCATCCCGGATGAGCGCCGCTCCGCCCTCAATGAGATCATTGAGCGCTTTGGAAGCGACCGTATCCTGGCCCTCGCCCAGCTCGAAGGCTTTGTGGATGAAAATCCCGACCTGTTGCTGGCGAAGTTCTACCTCGCCCGCGAAGTCCTCTTCGAACATCCCGCGAAAGCGGTGAAGATGCTGGAAGAGATCAAGCTCGGTCACCTGCTTTATGACAACGCCGAAGGGGTTCGCACCCTGGCTGAGTTGCTTCAATTCGAAGCTGGTGAAGGCCAGGTCGATGAGCGATTGGCTGAAGCCCGCGACGGCCTGAAAGAGCAAGACTTTGAGCAGGCCATCAGTGCGGTCATCGACGCCATTGTCGTGGACAAGAAGGCCCACAACGAATTGCCCCGCCGCGCCTCCATTTCACTCTTCCAACTCTTTGGCCCGGGCCACCCGCTCACGGCCAAGTACCGGAAGCAGTTCGAAATGGCCCTGTACTAAGATAATTTTAGACCAATACCTGCAGATAGCGCCAGGTGGGCTCCGTGCCCACCTGGCTTTTTTCGTGTGTGCCCGGCATGGGCAATGACTCTAGGGTGTAAGTCCCGAGCGCG
>CAWUKT010000022.1:0-86339 GCA_963923035.1 uncultured bacterium | reverse complement strand
GTTGGATTCATTCATAACACTAACTATAACACGAAAGAACGCTACTGAGCAGCCGCTTTCATTGGCTACAGTACAAATATGCAAGTCCGGCCAGAAAAAAAGAACCGGAGTTGATTTCATTCTAATATTTATTTTTCCTAACAACCAATCAATACAAACCTAAAACGAACTTCCACCACTCATTTCCTAATAATTCCACCCAGAATTCCGCCTCAATTATTCATTCCAGGGCTACCAAAAACCTAAACATCCGCTCGATCTGGGACCGAGCGGATGTTGGATTCATTCATAACACAAAAGAACGCTACTGAGCAGCCGTTTTCCTTGGCTACTGTACAAATATGCAAGTCCGGCCAGAAAAAAAGAACCGGAGTTGCATTTATTCTAATATTTAATTTTTACTCAAGCACCCCCAAATACACTCCATTGAATTAATTTAGACCCCTTTCCTATCATTATCTCCAATCCACCCAAAACTTTTTTCAAAAAATATCGCCTCCCAGTGAAACAAAAAAGTTGACCGGTCGTCTAGTATTTCATGGGAACGCGACAAAAATCAGCTGCCAAACAGAAAGAGCTTTTGCAAAAAGGCATCGAGCTGCTGTGGGAGCGTGGATACAACAACGTGAGCGTCCGGGACATCGTCCAGGCCGCCAGTGTTCCCAAGGGATCCTTCTACTTCTATTTCGATTCCAAGGAAGATTTCGTAAGCCAGGCCATTGAGGCCTATTACCAATCTTCCCTGTCCGAGATACAGTTGGAAGGTACTGCACTCGAACGGCTCCGAAAGATTTTGGAAATGCGACGCGATTCAATGCTGGGGCAGGCTTGCCTCCGCGGTTGCATGATGCTGAATCTGTCGGCTGAGATCGGTGTGACCCACGCGGAAATCCGGGAGCTGATCCGACAGCGCTGGGACAATGTGGCCCAGCCCGTCAAAGATCTGGTCCGGGAAGCCCAGGAAAATGGAGAAATCCATCCTGAAATGAGCCTGGAACACCTCGCAGAAGGCATCGAGATGACCTGGCGTGGAGCCGTCGTCACGGCCAAGGCCACCCAAGACCCGGCCACACTGGACCGGGCCCTGGACCTCATTTTCAACCGGATCATCCACTAGTTCTTTGACCTCAACAGGTACGCAGCCTCCGGCTGCATTTTTTAACCTTAATTTATAGACGACCGGTCAACTATATTAAATCGGTCTTCATCACTCACAACTTCAATCTCCTCTTAACTCAATACCATCATGGGAAAACTCGAAGGAAAAATCGCAGTCATCACCGGCGGAAACAGTGGCATCGGACTGGCTACCGCTAAATTGTTCCAAGCTGAAGGTGCCACCGTCATTGTGACGGCCCGCAACCAAAAACGGCTCGAAGAGAGCCGTCAGGAAGTAGGAGAAGGCATCGACATCATCCAGGCGGATGTCAGCAAGGTCAAGGAAATCGACAACTTGTTCCAGACCATCGGGGAAAAATACGGCCACATCGACATCTTGTTCGCGAATGCCGGGGTCGCTTTCTTCGCGCCGCTTGACATCATCGACGAACGCTTCGTCGACCACCAGTTTGACATCAACTTCAAAGGCGTCCTCTTCTCCGTCCAAAAGGCCCTCCCCTTCCTCCGCAAGGGCGGAAGCATTCTCCTGAACACCTCCGTGGTCAATTCCAAAGGCATGCCCAATACCTCCGTCTACGCCGCCACCAAGGCCGCGGTCCGCTCCCTGGCCCGTACCCTGGCCGCTGAGCTGACCCCGCAGGGCATCCGCGTCAACGCCATTGCCCCCGGACCGATCTCTACCCCGATCTACGACAAAATGGGAATGCCCCAGGAGCAATTGGATCAATTTGGACAGCAAATCATGAGCAGTGTACCGCTCCAACGCTTCGGCAGCGCCGACGAACTGGCCCGCGCCGCCCTCTTCCTCGCCTCCGAAGACAGTTCGTATATCCTCGGGACCGAACTCGTCGTAGACGGTGGCATGACCCAGCTATAATCCATCCACCACCCGCCCCGACTACTCGGGATTTATCACCAGGGAGCCTTTTTCTTCGGCAAAACGCAGGAGAAAATCGGCTCCCTTTCCTTTTTCTGAAACCAGTTCAATGGTCCCGCCCAATCGGTCCACGAGGTGCTTCACGATGGCCAATCCCAGGCCAGTGGACCCTTCCCCGCCCGTCGGCCGGGCGGAAAGGCGCTGAAAATTGCGGAACATTTTGGCTTTGTCGGCTTCGGAAAAGCCGGGGCCGGTATCGGCGACCTTGAGCCAATACCCTGCGGCGTCCTGGCCGGCGGCCAGGCGAACTTCCCCGCCGGCAGGCGAGAACTTGATCGCATTGGAAATCAAATTGTCGAGGATGCGCCCCAAATAGACGCGGTGCCCTGAGACCATCCCTTCCGGGAGGCCCCCGACCAACTCAATCTCAATCCCCTTTTTCCCCGCTGCTTCCCCAAACTCATCTCTCTTTTCCCGTACCAATTCCCCCAAGGACAACGCTTCCAATGCCAACTCATCCGCATTCCGGTCCATACGGTTCAGTTCCAAAAGGTCATCGATCAATTCCAGCCCGCTTTGGCAAGACCTCTCGGCCATCCCCAACATCCGGTCCTCCTGCTCCCCCACCCCATTACTTTGCCGGGCCACCTCCATCAGGCTGATCGTCTTGATCAATGGCGCCTTCAGGTCATGCGCCATCATTCCCAGCAGCCCATCTTTTTCGCGGTTCAGGGCCTCCAGCGCTTGGTTTTGCTTCGTCAAGGCGGCATTCTTCTGCTCAATCTCTCCTTTCTGGGCGGCAATCAACGCATGTTGGCGGGCCAGTTCTTCATTCGCCTTCTTCCGTTTCCGGGCCGACCAGCCCAAGAGCCCCAACAGGACCAGCACAATGCCCAAAGCCGCACTCCCCAATCGGATCACCGTATTCTGAACGGTATTTCGGGCCACTTCGCGTTCGTTCTCGGTCTGGAGATCCGCAATCTCCAGCTCCTGGTTTTTATACCGGATGGTTTCCCGGAGACGGTCCATCTTGGCCTGGTCGCGCTCCTGCAACATCGAGTCCTTCAGTGCAATGTGGTCGCGGAGGAAATCATAAGCGGGCTCAAATTGGCCTTGGCGGGCGTACAGGTTGGCGAGGCGGTCTTTGGCGTCGATGACCAGGCCGGGAACCCCCAGGGTATCCGCCGCTGCCGCCGCGGAGAGCAGGATTTCAGTCGCCTCCTCATAGCGCCCGAGGTAGACCAGCACCTCCCCAATGTTCTGGCGGGTGGCCTGCATACTGATCGGATTCCCCGCTTTTTTCTTGTATACCAAGGCCAGCTCGTACTCGGCCAGGGCTTTTTCGTAGTCCTCCAAATTGAAATGGCAACGTCCCAGATTGTTGTGGGTCACCGCGATGCCAAACGTATGCTCCTGGGCTTCGAAGGCAGGGAGGTTCTGGGTAAAAATCTGAATCGCCTCTTCCCATTTCTTCTGCCGCAACAAAGACGTTCCCTGGTTGTGTACCAAGGCCGGCACCTCATCCTCCCATTCTTCCTCCACCGCAATGTCACGCGCCCGGCCAAAGTAATCGTAAGCGGCCGGGAAGTCCTTGGCCTGCATATTGACCATTCCCGTCACCCGAATTGCCCGGTATTGGGACCAGCGATCCCCGGTTGCCTGCCCCAGGTCCAGCATCCGGTCACAATATTCCAGCGCTGCCGGGAAATCTTCCAGGCGGGAATGCACATCCACCAACTTGTTGTAGACCCTGAACAGGGGCTCGGTCAGGGAAAGGCTGTCCCCCAGATCCCGGGCCTCTTCCAAATAGGTCAGACCTTCGAGGTGCTCACTCTGGCCATAATAAATGCTCCCAATTTCCAGCAGGGCCTTGACCCGGTGGGAGTCGGGCGGCATGGTGGGCAGGTCCAACAATAGGGAATCCAGTCGGGAGGGCGCAGCATACGATACCAGCGCCGTGGCTCCCAGGAGGAAGAACAGTAAAATGCGGGCCATCATTTCAGCGATTGTTGACGATCAATGCAGAGTTGGTTGCCCTCAATATCGGCCTTTAGCCGGATAAATAAAAGTTCCAACACGCAATCGGCCCGCCAGGCGGCGGGCGCGTCCATCAGGCTTTGGGGGGCAGGTCCCCCCAGCGCTTCACCCCTTTCACAAAGTGCTGCCACACCACACTTTTTGGGTAGTAGCCAGCTTCCAGCCGGGGAATCCGATCCAGGTCCCGGTAGATTTCCTTGCGGCGCTTCAGCCAATAGCCGATACGGCCGAAGACCGCCCAGTGTCCCTTGGCGATGGCTCCGATCGTCTTGAAGTCACCGCTGAGCAATGCCCGCACCGCCCAGACGCCGTCCAGGACCAAACGGAAATAGAACTTGTACCAGGCCGAGGAGGCCGGAAAGTTCTTCAGGATGGTGACAAGGCTATTTCGAACGTTGAGGAAGGTCTTGCGCGGATTGGTTTTGGGGAGGGTACCGCCGCCAAGGTGCCAGGCGACGCCGCCCGGATGGTACATGATCTTGTACCCGAAGTTTTTCGCCCGCCAGCAGAAGTCGATTTCTTCCATGTGGGCGAAGTAATCGTCCTCGAACAGGCCAATCTGATCCGTGACCGATTTGCGCACCAGCATACAGGCCCCCGTACTCCAAAAGATCTCCGCCGGAGTTTCGTATTGCCCTTCGTCTTTTTCCGTCACGTCAAACAAACGCCCCCGACTGAAGGGATAACCCAATACATCCACGTAGCCACCCGCGGCCCCGGCGTACTCAAACCGGTCCCGCTCCTGGTAGGCCAGGAGTTTAGGTTGGACGGCGGCAACCTGGGGATCGGCCTCCATGCACTCCACGAGCGGCGTCAGCCAATCGGGATGCACCTCCACATCATTGTTGAGGAGGACGAAATAGGGCGTGTCGACGTGGGGAAGGGCCAGGTTATTGCCGGTCGTGAATCCGTGGTTCTCCTTCAGGGGTAAGGTCCGGACGTCGGGATAATGCTCCGCGAGCCAAGCCAGCGAGTTGTCGGTGGAACCATTGTCGACCAACAAGACGGAGAAGTCGGGGTAGTTGGTCGCGAGGACGGAGGGCAGAAACTGCTCCAGAAGGGATTGGCCATTCCAATTGAGGATGACAATCGTAACGGGTGGGGCCATGCGGCTTATTTTCCTGTGAATTTGCTGAGGTCAAAGCCCGGAATATTGGGCATGATACCGGAAGAGGCTTTGCCAATCTCCTCCCGGGCTACTTCTTCGGCACGTTCCAGAGCGATGTTGACAGCGGCCGCGATCAGGTCTTCCATCATTTCCTTGTCATCGCGGTCCATGATATCTGGATCTACTTCTACCTTGAGAATTTTCCGGTTAGCATTGGCGGTAACCCGAACCAAGCCGCCCCCAGCTTCTGATGTCACACTGATTTCATCAAGCCGGGAACGGGTCTTTTCCATTTCCGCTTGCATCTCCTTTAGTTTGCCCATCAGCTCCAACGGGTTGAACATAATCGATTGAATAAAAGGTTAAAGAGAGTGGATAAGGTTGTCGCATCCAAAGATAGGGAATAATCCAATCAAAATTACCGATCAGCCCCTATTCCATTGGATATCACCTGGCAAGATCGTCCAATCCCACCGGGCAATACCTTCTTAACGAATATGTATCGTCTGTGGTTAGGTAAATGGAAGGTTAATGGAAAATAAATGGTATCTTCTTGGGTGTTTTCTCATTTGCAAACCTTCAATAGACCCACATGAAAACTGATGCTTATTTAAAAGGAGTCCTGACCATCATTGCGGCCTGCCTGTTGTTGATGGTGGGGAATCAGCTGAACCTCATTCCCACGGTGTCGGCCGAGGCGAGCCCTGGTCCCGGCTACGCCATGGTCCCGGTCAATGAAGATGGCTCCATCAATGTCCAATTGACCGGCGTGGCCCCCGATGCCGACATGGATGTGGTCATCACCGGCATCCGGACCTATGATGAGCTCGAAGTCGAGCTGGTAGACATCAATACCTCCGACGAACTGCCCGTCAACATCAAGCGCATTTCCACCAATGACGAACTCGATGTCAACATCGACGAAATTGGGGGCGCTTTTCTCAGCTCCGGTGGCCCCGTGCCCGTCCGGGAACAATAGCATTTCTCACCTAAAGGGCTGTATCTCCGTTCCAACTGTCCCAAATCGGGATTGAGTTGTATTGCGCCGGGAGACTGGCTCCTCTATTTTTAGCCTTTGCCTTGCTTACAGTTCGAATTCATCAAAAATCTGCTCATGAACCGTTTACTACCCAACTACCCACACACTCTCCTACTCCTGCTTGCTGGTATCTTTTCTACCTCTCTGCTCATGGCCCAATCGGCCGCGATTACCCAGACATCCTTTATTGGTCAGCCCAGCTTCGACGTGGCGGCCGGGGGCGGCTACCTCTATGTCCAGCCGACCAGCCCCTCGATCATTCCCTATGACCTGACCAACCCCGAGGTCCCGGCTTCTCAGCCGACCATCAACTATACGGGCAGCGCCAACTCCTTTATTGAGTATACCCCCGGCTATCTGTATGGCTGCGGCGGCGTTGGAAACCTCTTCCGGGTCTTTGACATCAGCTCGGCGGCCAACCCGACGGTGATCGGCTCCGTTCCCACGGGTGCCCTGAACGTACGTGCCCTGTACGCAGCCCCGAATTACGGGTTTGCAGGGTCCTCCGACTCCATCTTCATCGTCAATACCACGAACAAGAACAGCCCCACCCTGGCTGCTGCCTTTTCCGATGGCAACCTGGCCGGTGGAACAGTTTCAGGCCTCCTCGCCAACGGCTCGGTCCTCTATGTCGCCAATACCAGCAGCCTGCTGGTCTATGACATCTCCAACCCGGCCAGCCCCAGCTTTGTGACGGCCGTTTCTGGCGTGACTTCCAGCCTCAGCCTCTCCATGGACGCGTCCAACAACCGCCTCTTCTCCGGCAATTCCAGTGGCATGGAAGTCTATGACATCAGCACCCCGAATGCCCCCAGCTTTGTCGGCAGTGCCGGAGGCTCCGGTGCCAATGGCATCCTCCAGTACGGCGGCGGATTCGTCCTCCAGGGCGATACGGACAACTCCAGCACGCAAGGTGTTGTCGCCTACCTGTTCAATGGTGGCTTGCCTGTCTTTGGCGGCGACTTTCTCGGTACGATCGGCTTCTCCATCACCGGCATGGCCGCCCAGGACAGCATCTTCTATGTCTGCAAGTTTGGCGGCGTGGAGGTCATCAAGCTGGAGACCATTGTCGGAGTGGAAGACGGGTTGGAATTGGAAGCCAAATGGTATCCGAATCCGGCCAACGAACGCGCCTTCCTGCAATTGCCAGAAGGCCTCGCCCAGGCTGACGTTCAGCTCTACAACCAAATCGGACAGGTCGTCCGTAGCTGGTCCCAGGAAACGGTCCGCCAGGAAGTGGACCTGAGCCAATTGGCCCCGGGGCCCTATTTCATTGAAATCAATAGCGAGGGGTACCGCCCCCAACGCGAACTGATCATCGTTCAATAATCACCTTCTGCAAACTGATGGGGGTCGCCCGGCAACGGGCGGCCCTTGTTTTTTTATTCCCCTCGGTTTCTTCTTCTTTTTCCCATTTCCCTTCTGAACTCACTTTTCCCCCATTTTTGCCCACCAAATATTCTTCTGCAGTTCCCTCTTCTACCCAATGATTCGGGCTATTTTTCGAAACATCTTCAAATATAGGTGGGAGGTCCCAACGGCGAGGTAAATTGGCCCTACGCCGACCCAAATTAATTTGTGTGCGTACCCGAATTAATTCGGGTCGAAGGTGAATTGGCCCGGCTCTTTGGTAAATGAATTTGGGTGCCGACCCAAATTGGCCCAACGGCGAGGTAAATTGCTCCAACGCCGGGGTAAATGAATTTGGGGGATGACCCAAATTAATTCGCTGTGGAGGTAAATACGCCCAAGGGCCAGTTGAATTCATTTGGGTAGACACCCGAATCAATTCGGGTCAGGGCCGGGACCAAGGACCGCCCCCAAGCCCTATCACAAACAAGGCCCGAATGACCGGAGCCATTCGGACCTTTCATTCATTCAAATCCCGATCAATGCTGTACCGCAATCTTCTCGGTTCCGGCTCCGATGCCGGGCAGGTCGTAGCGGAGCAGGTAAACGCCATCGCTGATCCCCCCCAAAGGCAGCTCGGAGTGGCGATGGGTCAGGGTCGATTCCCACAACAAACGGCCACTCAGGTCCCAGAGTTGGACGCGGCCCGGGGCCGCCAACTCTTCCGCTGCCAACACCGTGAGTTGTTGGTGCTGGATGCTGACTTCCAGGGGAGTGCTTTCGGGCGCTGTCTTCGGCGTCCCACAGTTGTTGGCGTCCAAAGAAATGGCCCGGGTCGCTACCAATCCAGGGAAGACCGTAGTGGTGTCGAAGACCTGATTCACTACCGCATCCATCTCGTCCGGCACCAAGGCAAATTGGTCGCAGTACTCGAAGTTCCGGCAGGGCACTGCGCCTCCCGTATTGCCGGTATGGCTCACGCCCAGGGCCCAAAAGGTATTGGGGCCCGTGCCGCCGGGGAAGAGGCCACCGGCTCCGCCGACCACCTCATAATTTCCGACCACGCTGTGACGCAATTGGCCGGGCTTGCGCTCGATGCCGTGGATGCGGGTCGTGATCGGGGAATTGGCGGCTGCGGTTTGGTACTCGTTATGAATGAGGCCGGTGCCCCAGCCGGTCAGGACCAGGGAGTAGCCCGCATCCACGCCCAGGGAGGGTTGGTGGAAATAGCCGGTCACCAGGATGCGGTCTTTCCCGAGGTCACCGATATAATCGATATCGGATACGAAGTAATCGTCCCCGGCAAAGAAACCATTGCCGGGATAGTAATTCGCCCAACTGACTCCGCCCAAGGAATTGATCTCCAGGGCCGCCGCGTGCAACTGAGGCGAGATTGAATTGCTCCATTCGACCCCGATGAAATAGCTCCCCGGCGAAAGGGTGGCCCGCGTCAGGCATTTCCCGTGGTAAAACTCCGTCCCAAATTGATCGCCAATGTTCCGCGCCCAGACGAATGCCCCGGTATTGGTGGTCCGGAGCACAAACAGATCGGTCTTGTTGACGCCCCGGTCTCCCGTCCCGGCCACTGTAATATTGCCGTTGGACGGCTCTACGTCCAACTCAAATCCAGTGAGTCGACTGTAGACCTGGGCGGGAAAATTGAAGGACTGGGCCGTGTAGTTGAAGCCCCAATTCATGGCCCCGGTGGCGTAATCAATGGAGAACAAGGGCAATCTGGCATTGCTCCGACGGCCGGTGATGATGACGCTGTTCCCGGGCCCCGTTGTGTTGGCGGCTACCTGGAGGTCCTTGACTTCAAAATCGTCGATCCGACGGGCCCAGACGATGGCCCCGGTGAACAAGTTGAAGCGGATGATCTCGGAAACGGCGGGGGTGCCGGTCCCAATTCGAAAGGCGGCGACAACGTCGTCCCCCAGGCCCTTGTCAATCGTCACGCCCAATACTTCGGCAGTCCCCACGTCCAGGAACGCATCCGTTTGGGTATTGACCCCGGTGAGGTCGAAACGGGAGATACTCCCCTCCGTGACGATGCCCGCGGACCGGCCGACCGCCACCGGCACATCGCCCCAGCGGGAAGCCGCCGGGAGGTTGGTCACGTCAAAATAGGCGCCCGCCCTGAAATTGCCGCCATTGTCATACGCATGGAGGCGGTTGTAGAGCTGGGCGTGACCGGTATGCATGGCACATACCATCACTGCGGCGGCGAATAGCCGCAACAAATCTGAAAATCTCATGATGTAAACTATTAGGGTGATTTAAAAATGAGCCCAAAAGGGGCTGTGAAAAAATGATTCTTTATTGATCATCAATCGACTTAGAGGGGAATAGTATTCACGACCAATAAGCACAAACGCTACTGAAAAGTCAACGCAACACGATGTAAACTTTGTCCGAGATTGTATCCAATAGCGCTGTCCAGGGCCGCTGAAGGCCCGAATCAAGGGAATTGGATGAACCGCGAAGGGGAATTGGCGGGCTTGGTCTATTGCTTCAGTACCAAATGGGCCACATTCTCGACGTGGGTGGTTTGGGGGAACATATCGACCGGCTGAATCGCCACGACTTCGTAGCGTTCTGCCAGGATGGCGAGGTCCCGCGCCTGGGTACCCGGGTTGCAGCTGACGTAGACGATGCGGGGAGCGCCCAGCTTCAGCAATTGCCGGCAGACGGCCTCATCCATGCCGGCCCGGGGCGGGTCGGTAATGACCACCTCCGGCACTCCGTGGCGGGAAGTCCAGTCATCGGTCAGCAATCTCTTCATGTCCCCCGCGTAGAATTCGAGGTGGTCCAGCCCGTTCAGCGCACAATTCGCATGGGCATCGTGGACCGCCGACTCCACATACTCAATCCCGACGACCTTCTCGGCGAGGTCATTGACATAAATCCCGATGCTGCCCGCCCCACAGTACAGGTCGTAGATGGTCCCCACCTTTTCCGTCCCCACAAAATCCCGCACCACATTGTAGAGGGCCTTGGCCTGGAGGGAGTTGGTCTGGAAAAAGGACGTCGGGGAAATGCGGTATTTCCATTCGCCGAGGTGTTCGGTGATGAATTCGGGCCCCCGCCACGGGACGGGAATGAGATCGGTATAGGACGAGTTGAGTTTGGTCGAATGGATATAGAGGAAGGACGTGATGGCGGGAAAATGTTCCGCGAGGTGGCCAAACAGGGCGTCGATGCGCTCGGGTTGGTCTTCCGCCACGATGAGCAGGACCATCAGTTCGCGGGTGCCTTCCGAGGTTCGGAAGACCACATTGCGGAGGTAGCCCGTGTGGTTGCGGATGTCGTAGAACTCCCATTCCTGCTCGGTCGCGAAGGCGTGGATGGCATTGCGGATCTCGTTGATCACCGGCCAGGCCAGGTGGCATTCATCGATCTGCAAGACCTTGTCGAAGGCACCGGAGACGTGGTAGCCCAGGGCATGTTTCCATTCGACCTTTTCTCCCAGCTCCAGGATATGGGCGGGAATCCAACGCTTGTTGGAGAAGGTGAATTCGACCTTGTTTCGGTAATTGAAGGGCTCGACGCAGCCCAGGATCGGACGGAAATCTTCCACCTGCATCTGCGCAATGCGTTCCATCGCATCCCGCACGGTCTTCTCCTTGTAGTACAATTGCTTGGCGTAGTCGAGGCTTTGCCATTTGCAGCCGCCACATTCTCCGAAGTGGGCGCAGCGCGCCTCGATCCGGTCCGGCGACGGCTCCACCCAACGCTGGACCCGTCCGTGGGGCACCTTTTTCTTTTTCCCCGTCACCAACACATCCACGACATCCCCCGGCACCGTTTTCTCCACAAAGATGACCTGGCCATCCTTCTTGCCGATCCCCCGGCCCTTGGCGGAGGTGTCGACGATGGTCACACCCTCGACGGTATAGCTGCGCTTTTTTCTACGTCCCATTCCCGCAAAAGTACAAAGAGATGGGGATTGTTTTTACCACGCTCCTCCCCTCTTTGCATTCATTCCCGGACCAGCTTTTCGTACCAAACGCCCGCCTCCGTCGTCACCTTCAGCAAATACACGCCGCTGACCGCCGAATGGAGGGGAACCACAACCGGCCATTGCTGCCCCGCCGGGACCGTTTGGGTGAGGATCCGACGGCCCAAACCGTCCCAGACTTCAAGGTCCAGGGGGCCGGTCGGGCCTTGATTGGGATTCAGGTAGAATTGGTGGGGGCTGGGGTTGGGATAAATGGAAAAGCCCTCCGGTGAGGGTTCCGCGCGGGAAACGATGACCACCGCCACCGAGTCGCAGAAGGTGTCCGAGCAGGATTGGGCGGTGCTGGCGGTCAAACAAACGAGGTAGGTGCCCGACGTGGCGTAGCTGTGGACCGGATTGGATTGGGTGGAGGAATTGCCATCGCCGAAGTCCCAAACCGCGGAAACGGGGAAGCCGGTGGAGGTATTGGCGAACTGGGTTTGGGTGCCGGTCGTCTGGGCCGTAAAACCTGCGGTGGGGCTGGGATTGAAGGAGACCAAATTGGCAATCGAGGTGTCCTGGCAGCCCCCGAGGGTGGTGGTCACGAGGGCAAAGTTGCCCGAGGTCCCGACCGTGAGATCCGGGGTGGTCGCTCCACTGATGGCCGTACCATTTCCCAGCCATTGGTAGCCGACCGCACCCGACGGCCCCTGCAATTGGAGCGAATCGCCATCACAGACTTCGCTGGGACCGGGCGGATTGATTTGGGCGGCGACGAGGCTGAGGGTAGCCTGGCTCCCCGCCAAAGACGGGGACAACAGATAGTCGGCGCCTGACCCGCTGCTGTTGAACTCGAAAATCTCGAAATGGAACGTCGTGCCACTGGGCAATCCCGTCAGCGCCACCGAATTGCCGGTCCCGTCATACAGGACATAATTGCCGCCGCCGAGGTCGTCGCCAGTGGCCCAGTTGGCATTGGGGGTATAGCCCGTGCCGTCCTGCGGCTGTTGGTTGACGGGACTTCCCGCCCGGCCGACGACAAGGCGACGGTCCCCATCGCCATTGGTCCAACTGAGTTCCATGGAACTACAGGTGACATTGGTGATTTGGAGATTGGAAGCGGCCTGGGTGGGCTGGGGAATGGGAAAGCCGTACTTGGCGGCGAACATGTCGACACTGCCGATGGCCGTGAGGGTATCGGCGCCGAAAATACAGGTCTCGCTGAAGGTGCCGGTTGCATACAAGTTGCCGGCGTTGTCGACGGTGAGTTCGTTGATTCGGTCCTGCAATATCCCACCGGTGAATCCCACCTCCTGGATCTGGCCCGTGGAGTCATAGCGCGCGAGGAGAATGTCTGCATTCCCGGCATTCGTCAGCGAGAAGTTGCCAATGGTGGAACTGCCCCGAAATGATCCGCCCATCCAGACGTCGCCGCCGGGTCCCATGTCGACAGTCAACCCAATTTTATTGCTTCCGGAATCAGAGGTTCTTGCCCAGCGGAAGTTTCCATTTCCACTGACCTTCCCCAATATAAAATCACCTCCGGCGCTGGAAGCCGTCAGGGTGTCGCTGCCCACGACCAAGGTGGAGAAATAATTGCCGGTGAAGTAACAATCGCCCTGGTCATCCACCGTCAGGTCCCACAGGTTGTCATCGCCGGGGCCCACCAGGTTATTGACCCAGAGATAATTGCCCAATGAATCCAGCTTGGCCAGGAAAATTTCATCGGTACTGACGCTTCCATCCCCGGCCAGGGTATCATTTCCCAGCACCATCTCCTCCGAATGTTGCCCGCCCCAGAAAACATTTCCCAAGGCATCCACCGCGACGGCATTGGCACTTGAATTGCCCGGCGTCACTGCCTGCTCCGGCCCCCGGAGCCACAATACATTGCCCGCCGGGTCCAGCTTGGCGAGGTAGATATCGGAATTGCTCAGGGTCTGGCCATCCCACAAAAAGTTCCCGGGGGCATGCGATTCACCGGCCACATAGATATTCCCCTGGTGGTCGGTCGCCACGGCCTGGTTATTGTCCAAAATGGTTCCAATCGTAGGCCATTCGCACCATTCCAGGTTCCCTGAACTGTCCAGCTTCATGACGAAACTGCCGTTCCGGGCATTGGGCAAAGGGACTCCAGCCACCACCAAATTTCCTGGAGCGGAGATTCCATCGTCCAGTTGCCCGCACGCCACAATCCCTCCAAAGGGATCGACGTCCAGGCTGAAGATATAATCTGCCGATTGGCTCGAGCCGGTTTGGAACCAGATCGGATTCCCCAAGGGGTCCAGCTTAGCGATAAAGAAATCAGAAATGCCTTGAGCGGTATAGATCATATTCGCCGCGATGATCGTCCCGGTAAAATGTCCGCCCACGATGATATTTCCCTGGGCATCCGTCACAATCGAATACCCGACATCGGCAATGGGTCCCCCCACCTGCCAGGTCCATTGCCACGAGGGCGTTTGAGCAATGAGGTTCCCGTTACAATAGAAAAACAGGCCCAAGAGGAAGGCGTAGCGCTTTTTCATACGTAATAAGTTTACACAAATAGGTTAAGTAGAAGGCAAGTTAAACAAAATCCGGCATTGGCTCGGAAGTTTTTCCTCTTCTCCGCTCCTTCGTTGTCCTGGCCTTTGTGGATGAGGAACAAGACTCCATTGAAATCGTTAGCAGCCGGGAAAAGCATCCGTCAATCGCCCGCCTCATTCCGCTCCCAAAACAGTGCACAAATCTGTCCATGCTCCCCTTTTTGCCTGTTTCCCCAGTCCCGTTTTTCCCATTTTAACTCCTTCCAATTCCAAGCCCATGTTCCATCCCGTTCGGATCACCTTGACTCTGCTGGTCCTCTGCGCAAGCTCCCTCCTGCTTCCTGCCCAATCCATGTCCTTCCGGCCCGTTTGGCAAGACAATATTCCTGTCGGCGATGCCAACGACCTCTTTGCTGCCGCCGAAGCGCCCTGGTTTGAGGGGGCGGAGCTCGACCCCGTCCTGCGGAACCTCCCGGTCCGGGATTACCTGATCCCCGTCGCGGCCGACGAGGAACTGTCCCTGGCCAATGTTCAATTGGGGGAGGTGACCGAGTCGAGTCGGTCTGAATTTCGGACCACGGCCCGGCAGCCCGGTAAATCCGGGTGGTATCCCGCCCAAGCAGTGATGCTCGGCACGCGCGAAATCCGGCGGGGACAGCATTTCCAGCATGTGCGGGTGCATCCCCTCCAAGTGGAATGGCAAACCGGCCGCGTCCGTACCCACTCCCAGCTCAGCTGGGAACTCCAGCGGATTCCCCGGGCCCACACACCAGCGACCACTTCCTCCGCCAAGACCTACGCCAACAATTCCATTCTGGCGGCGGGGACCTGGCTGAAGATCGCTGTGACTTCGGGCGGCATCTACAAACTCACGGCTTCGGACCTCTCCAACTACGGCATCAATCCGGCCCAGGTCGATCCGCGGAGCCTCCGCCTCTACGGAAATGGCGGCCACGAATTGCCGCAGGAAGCGGGCCTGGCCCCGGATGACCTCCAGGAGAATGCGATCTGGGTCAGCGGGGAAGCCGACGGGACCTTTGACAATGGCGATTTCCTCCTCTTCTACGGCGAATCGCCCCACCGCTGGCAGTACGATGCTGGATTCGACCGTTGGACCCACCTCAACAATGCCTATTCCGATACAACCTACTATTTTCTCACCTATAACCAGGGCAATGGCAAGCGGATTCAGGCCGCTCCCGACCCTGGCCCCGCGACCTTTTCCCCGACCTATACCGACCAATTCCGCGCCTACGAAAAGGACGAACTCAATCCCTTGCAGTCGGGCCGCTACTGGCTGGGGGAACGCTTTGATTTGACGCCGGAATTGGACTTTGAAATAGCGTCACCGGGGATTCGTGCGAACAGTACGGCCCGTCTGAGCCTGCGGTTGGCGGCCCGCTCCCAACAAAATTCCAGCTTTACCATTCGGGAGGGGAACAATGTGGTGGGGCAAGCGAATGTTGGGGCGGTGCGGTTTGAGGGGTATGGGAATTGGTATGGATTGGCGAATGAGACGTTTGCGGTGCCGGCCGCGTGGTTGAGCGACGGGGCAGCGAATCTGTCCCTGGCCTACTCGAAGCCGACGACCAGTTCGGTGGGCTATCTCGATTTCATGGAATTGGAATGGGAGCAGACCTTGTTTGTGGGCAGTCGGGACCTGTGGTTTTTTCGGGCACGGGAAAATACAGGACCGGGCCAGGTCTTCGGTTATGCGATCAGTGGCGACCGCAACCACCGGTATTGGGACCTGAGCGATCCCATGAACGTCCGGGAACTCAATGGCCCCAACTTCACCATCGCCGCCGACTCCATCCGGCAGATGGTCGCCTTTGTGGACGCGGGCACCCGCTCACCAGTGCGCATTTCCCGTCTCCCCAACCAAAATCTCCACGCCCTCGAACCGGTCGAGTACCTCATCATTGCGCCCCGCAGCCTCTTCGGCCAGGCCAACCGCCTGGCGGATTTCCACCGCCAGCGCTATAACCGATCGGTTCAGATCGTCGATGTACGGGAGATCACCACCGAATTTGGGAGCGGCCAGGCCTCTCCCGTGGCCATCCGCGACTTCCTCAAGATGGTCTACGACCGCAGCCTCGACAATCCCGCGGGTCCCCAGCTCCAATACGTCCTGCTGTTCGGCGACGGCAGCTATGACCACCGCAGCCTCGTGGAACCCCAGGCGGCCAACCTCATCCCGACCTACCAGGCCCGCAATTCCCAGCATGCACTGAACTCCTATATCAGCGATGATTTCTATACGTTCCTGGACGACGGCGAAGGCTTTTGGGGCGAGTCCATTTGGAGCGGGCGGTCGGATTTCCTGTACCGCATGACCGGGGATACCCTCCTGCAAGCGCACGGATCCGACATTGCCATTGGGCGATTGCCGGCCGAGAACACCGAGGAGGCCACCCTCCTCGTGGACAAAATCATTGCCTACAAAACCGACCCCGATGGCTTTGGGGCCTGGCGGCAAAAGGTCGTGCTGGTCGCGGATCACCTCGATGCCGAAGGTTCCTTGCACGTGTCCCAAGCCAATTCGTATGCGCCCCTGATTGCGCGGGCGAATCCCTGCATCCAGGTGGAGAAGCTCTACCTCGACAATTACCAGATGGAGGCATCTGCTTCCGCCAATTTCTTCCCCGAGGGCAAGGCTGCCCTCCGCAGGCAGTTGGACCAGGGCGCGTTGATCGTGAATTATACCGGACACGGCGGGGAAACGGGCTGGTCCAATTCCTCGATCCTGACGATCTCGGACATCAACCAGTTGGAAAATGGCAGCCGGTTGCCGGCGTTCGTGACGGCCACCTGCGAATTTGGGCGGTGGGACGATCCCGGGCGTCGATCGGGCGCCGAGCAATTGGTGCTGAATCCCCAAGGCGGGGCCATCGCGATGCTGACCACGGTCCGCGTGGTCGAATCCGGCAGCAACCGCGTCATCAACGATAACTTCTACGAGGAGGCTTTCGAGTGGAATACGGCGGAGAACCGTTGGCCGACCCTGGGAGAAGTTTTCCGCAACACCAAAAACAAAAGCTGGCTGGGCGGCGGCATCAACAACCGTAACTTCAGCCTGTTGGGGGACCCCGCCCTCCCCCTGAATTACCCCGAACTCAATGTCTCCATCACCCACATCAACGGCCAGGCGGTGGACGACAGCCAACTCGACAGCCTGCCCAGTCTCACCCGGGCCAGCCTTCGGGGCGAGGTCCGCTCCGCCAGCGGCCAGCTCATGGACCAATTCAATGGGGACCTGAGCATTGTGATTTACGACAAGCCGTCGACCTTCACCACCCGCCGCTCTCCATTTACCTTCACCTGGCAAAAAAACCGGGTCTTCAATGGCAAGACTTCGGTCCGGCAGGGACGCTTTGAGGTGGAATTTGTGGTGCCGTTGGATGTGTCGTATGAGGATGGAAAGGGGAAAATCTCGTTGTATGTGGAGAATGGTAAAGAAGATGGAGGCGGCTGTTACGGGGAAATTTATCCGGGTGGGGCGTCGCCCTTGGCCATCAGCGATGAGACGCCGCCGGAGCTGGACATCTATTTGAACGACGACAAGTTTGTCGACGGCGGCATGGTCGGGCCGGATCCGCTGCTGATCGCGGAGGTCTACGACGAAAATGGCCTGAACACGGCTGGCTCTGGCATCGGGCACGACCTGACTGCGACCCTCGACGGGCGGCAGGACAAAGTGATTGTCCTGAATGAATTTTACCAGGCCCGCCAGGACAGCTATCAGGAAGGCGAAATCCGCTACGACTTCTCCGAGTTGGAAGAAGGCCCGCATGAACTGGCGGTGAAGGTCTGGGACGTCGCCAACAATTCGGCGGAGGCGGTGACCACCTTTGTGGTGGCCGACAATGCCCAGATCGCTCTGGGCCACGTCCTCAATTACCCCAATCCCTTTACCACCCGCACCCAATTCTTCATCGAGCACAACCTCAATGGCCGTCCCCTCCGCGTTCAGGTGAAGATTTTCACCGTTTCGGGACGCCTTGTCAAGACGCTTGAAGACTCCTTCTTCTCAGACGGCAACCTGTACTGCGATATGGAATGGGATGGGCTGGACGAATACGGGGATGCCCTCGGACGCGGGGTCTATGTCTACCAGGTCCAATTACGGGATGAGTCGACCGGAGAAGGTATCAGTCGGTTTGAAAAAATGGTGGTCCTGCGCTGACGCGCCGGTTCAGAGTTCTATTATCTCCAGGTGGTTTCGGCTGATATTGAGTACGTTGTCGTTTTCCAAACGCTTGAGGAGTCGACTGACGACCACGCGGGAAGTGTTCAGGTCGTAGGCGATTTCCTGGTGGGTGATTTCCAGGTTGGGGGTGCCCAGCACGCGGGCGCGGTCCCGCAGGTACTTTAGCAGGCGCTCGTCGAGGCGCATGAAGGCGAGGGAATCGACGGCTTCGATGAACTCATCCATCCGAATGCGGACAGCATCGAAGACATAGGCCCGCCAACTCTGGAATTTGTGGACCCAATCGTTCATGTACTGGACCGGAATGATCAGCAATTCCGTCGCGCCTTCGGTGATGGCCCGGACCTTGCTCTTTTTGCTGGCCATGCAGCACGAAAACGACATCACACAGGTATCGCCTGCTTCCAGAAAATAGAGCAGGAGCTCATTTCCTTCGGAATCCTCCCGAAGGACCTTTACGGCTCCATTGATGACCAACGGCATTCCCGGCATCGCATCGCCGATGTCCATAATCATATCCCCTGACTTCAGCGTCATCCGTTTCCCCACCCGCTCCATTTCAGCGATCAAATCGTCTTCGAGTTGGTGGAAAAACAGCTCCTTCAGTGTGTTTTCTAGGGCCATATCGCTTTCTACTTTTCCCAAAAATAGGCACAAAGCATGACAAGGAAGACCGATGAGTGGAACCAAGGTTACACAGAAATCTTCCCACTATCCATTGGGTCGGAATTCAACTACTTGAGGAGCAATCAGGTATTGGCGAGGTCGCGGATTTCGTCCTGGCTTTCTTCGACGAGGAGGGTCTTGCCGTTTTCAAGGATGACCCGGGACTCGCCCTGGTCGCGGCCCTGGTTGTCTTCCACCATCAGGATGCGGAATACATTGACGGTGATTTCCTGGTTCTCGTGGCCAGTGGTGCTGTTGTCGGCGCGGGTAAGACGGATCAGTTGAGCCATGTTGTTTGGGTTTTCGGGTGAAAGTGGACCAGAATTTACAGGTTGGAGGGGAATAAAACCAAAATTTTTCAAGCCCGCCAATTCGATTAATTTAGCGGCGTGAATATCCTGGGCATTTCTGCATTCTACCACGACTCCGCGGCCGCTTTGGTCACGGACACCACCATTCTGGCGGCGGCCCAGGAAGAACGGTTTTCCCGCAAAAAACACGATCCCGGCTTTCCCCTGGGCGCCATTCAGTACTGCCTCGACCACGCCGGATGCACCCTTTCCGACCTCGACGCGGTGGTTTTCTACGACAAGCCCTTCCTCAAATTCGAGCGGCTGTTGGAGACCTACTATGCGTATTCCCCGAAGGGCTGGCAGTCCTTTCTGAAGTCTATGCCGATCTGGATGGGGGAAAAGCTGTTCATGAAGCGGCTGTTGTACAAGGAGTTGAAGGCGGTGGGGCAATTCAAAAAGAAGGATTTCCAATTGCTGTTTCCCGAACACCACCTCTCTCACGCAGCCTCGGCTTTTTATCCCTCCCCCTTTGAAGATGCGGCGATCCTGACGGTGGACGGCGTGGGAGAATGGGCCACGGCTTCGATCTGTAAAGGTCAGGGCAAAGACATCAGTGTACTTCGGGAACTCCATTTTCCGCATTCCCTCGGCCTCCTCTACTCGGCCTTCACCTATTACCTCGGCTTCCGCGTCAACTCGGGCGAATACAAGCTGATGGGCCTCGCGCCCTACGGCAATCCCCACAGCGAGCGGGTCCGGTCCTTTCGCGAAAAAATCCTTTCGGAGCTCGTGTCCCTCAAAGACGACGGCTCCATCTGGCTCAATCCAAAATATTTCCGCTACGCCACCGGCTTCCGCATGGCGGTCGATCCCCGCTGGCAACAACTCTTCGGCTTTCCCCGCCGAGAAGCCGAATCCGACCTGGAACAGATCCACTGTGACCTGGCCCTGGCCGCCCAGCAGGTGACGGAAGAAGCGGTGCTGCGCCTCGCCCGCACCGCCCGCGAATTGACGGGCAGCAAGCACCTCTGCCTGGCAGGCGGCGTCGCCCTGAACTGCGTCGCCAATGGCAAATTGCAGCAGGCGGGCATCTTCGATCAAATTTGGATCCAACCCGCCGCCGGAGACGCGGGGGGCGCCTTGGGTGCGGCCCTGGCGGCGCGGCATATTTATTATGGGGAGGAGCGCCAGATCGCTTCTGGTCGGGATGGGATGCAGGGCGCTTATTTGGGGCCGGAGTTTGAGCGGTTGGAGGTGGAGCGAATGGTGCGGCGCTTTGGGGCGAAGGGCAAGCCCCTGGAGCGGGCCGCGCTGAACCAATTGGTCGCGCAGCGCCTGGCCGACGGCGCGGCGGTCGGCTGGATGCAGGGCCGCATGGAATTTGGGCCGCGGGCCTTGGGCAACCGGAGCATCCTCGGCGATCCGCGGAACCCGGAGATGCAGCGGAAATTGAATCTGAAGATCAAGTACCGGGAGTCTTTCCGTCCGTTTGCGCCTGCTGTGCTGGCGGACCGCGCGACGGAATTGTTCGAGCTGGAGGGCGATTCGCCCTATATGTTGTTGGTGCAGCCGGTGCAGGCTGCCCTCCGCAATGCCCTCCCCGAGGGCTACCACGATTTGCCGCTCCGCGAAAAGCTCTACTTTAAACGGTCGAGCTTTCCCGCCATCACCCACATTGATTTTTCCGCCCGCATCCAGACCGTTCATTCCGATACCAATCCGCATTTTCACAGCCTCCTCAC
Organism: uncultured bacterium; assembly: GCA_963923035.1. Lineage (GTDB taxonomy): Bacteria > Bacteroidota > Bacteroidia > J057 > JADKCL01 > CAWUKT01. The sequence continues at coordinate 65,433 of CAWUKT010000022.1, read as the reverse complement.
GACCTTCCGGGACCTCACCGGCAGCCCCGCCCTCGTGAATACCAGCTTCAACGTCCGCGGAGAACCGATTGTCTGCACGCCCGACGATGCCTACCGCTGCTTCATGCGCACGGAGATGGATGTCCTCGTGGTCAACGATTGGGTCTTTGAGAAAACCGAACAGCCGGACTGGGCGGAGAAGGACGCCTGGCAGGAAGAGTTCAAGCTGGACTAAAAAAGCGGCCTGAACCGAAGCCCAGGCCGCTTTGATCGCATTTCATTTCCCGTCAATCCAACCGCACTCTCCGTACGAATTTTCCTTCCTCCGTTCTCCATTCCACCATCACCATCCCTCTCGGCAAACGCTCCGTGGGAATCTTGATCTGTCCGTCGAAGGGCGTATAGGCGAATCGCGCGAGGAGCTGTCCCTGCAAATCGAATATCCGCACGTCGCTGGGGTGGCGGGATTTGCCCTTCAGGAACAATTCCTCCTGGGCGGGATTCGGGTAGATCACGGCATCCAAATGGTCTTCGAAGTATTCCTCTACACCGACCCCGAGGCCATTCCACACCACAAATTGTCCCATCATCCCGCCATCTTCGTGCGGCAAGATGTGGCAGTGGTACATGTAGGTGCTGTCCGGGGCAATCGCGGTTCCATAATCCTGAAAGGTTCCAACCCACTTCATTTTCCAACCCGGCATGATCAGGACATTGTCCCGCGGACCGCAGAACAGTTCGGGGTACAGGGCCGGATCGATGTAGGAGTTGCTCACGGTATCAAAAATCTCGGTCACCCAGAAGTGGATATCGTGGATGTGCCAGGGGTGGGCGACCCGGGTCTCATTGAAGATGGTCCAGATCTCGGTGCTGTCCAGCGGCACGGTATCGTTGACAAAGCCCATGTTCATGGGGGTATTGTCGATGAGGAACGGATCGCCCATGTTGCCAGCCCCGGTAAAGCTCTTGACCCGGTGCCGGTCCTGGTCGGTGGTATCGGGAATTTCTTTGGGGTGCAGGGCAATGGGAAAGGCCGAGATCGGACTGTTCGGGGTGTCCACTGCGGTCACCCGAATTTCCAGGATCGTCGAGTCTGACAAGCCGCCGCTCACTCCACTTCCAACAATGGCATCGGGAATGGTGCTCACTCCATTGGCGAGGTAAAAGGTCTTGTTTTCCTGCCCCCTGAAATCGACCAGCCACTCGAAGCGGCTCCCCGGCGGGATGATGACGCTGTCCATCGCGTAGGTCGAATCGGTATAGCCGGCGTCTCCGGCGATGTACTGGAACCCGTAGGGACTGGTGCCGTCGGCATTCTCAAAAACGCCCAGGTTGAAGCTCCATTTGGCATCTCCGTTGAGGATGCGGAGGCGGACCACATTGGCGGGCACCTCCATGTAGGCGTTGACGACCCCGTTGATCACGTAGCGAAAATCGCTGCCTTTGTAGCCGTTGGCGGTATCGATGACGTGGCCCCCGGGGTTGTTGGGGTCGGGAATGAACTTTTTGGTCTGAACAATGACGGGGAAATCGTTGACTCCGTACTCATTGGGGAGGGTGTCGTGGATTTGGCTGAGGATCGGATCGTCGTCGCCGTCCACGGGATCTTCCACGTAAATCATCCCGGACATGCCCATTTGCACCTGCTCGTAGGTGTGGTCCATGACGTGGGGGTGGTACCACATGGTGGCGGATTTGTCGAGGATGGGGAAATCGATGCACCAGGGATTGCCAGCCGCACCATTGTTCGGGGGATTCGGGGGAATGACCTGGTGGGGTCCTCCATCGGTGTAGACGGGGATGTGCGCGCCATGCCAGTGGACGGTCGCCCCGTGGGGGAGGTTGTTGGTGACCTCGGTGTGGACATTGTGGAGGTACTGCCAGGCGATGGTGGGCCCGAGGCAGGTGAGGGAAGTGTCGCCGAGGACGTTGAAGGCGTAGCACTGGATGGGCTGGCTGAGCGAGTCAGCGCCGTTGGGGTTGAACACGTGGTCCAGGATGTCGATCTGGAGCTCCACGGTGTCGGAATTGATTTCCGGCGGGATGGGAATCGGATTGATGAATTGCTGGGCGTTTAGGGGTAGCCAGGTGGCCAATGCAAATGCCACCAACCACCCTTTGAATGGGTAAAATTTAGCCATAAGATTGTCTTAAATGATAAACGGTATACGCTCTATTGCAGTCTGAAAGCCTTTAAGTATATCCCAATATGGTCATTTTGCTGGTGAAATACAATGATCTGGGTCATGGAGGGGGTCGTGGGCTTTGCAAAAAGAATAGCCTACTCCCCTAGCGATTCTTAGGGAATGAGGTTGTAGTCTTCAGAACCTTTTCTTTGGATCTCGACTCGTATGAAAAACAGCGTGAATCCGAAGGGTTGAATCCAGCACTTCATAAATGACAACAAAGGGGAAGCGACGAAGGGATATCTTCCGTTGATTCCGATATACCACTCGGAACAACCTTGGATTTGTTTGAATCCGTTCAAGAACCTTAGACAAGTCACTCAAAAATCGACCTCCCAACTTAGGAACTCTTTCTTCGTACCAGTTATAGCTATTCCGGATTTCCTGAAGGGCTTCCTCAGTAAATTCCAATTGATATGTTCTCTCCACTATCCCTTCACTTTATCCACCACTTCTTCCCAACTGTACAGCTTCCCCTCTCCAGCCTTGTACTTATTGATTCGCTGATCCAGCACCTCCCGGTGGGATGGGGATAGCTCAAAGTCATCGGAGGCAGACATCAAATCCTCCACGACAGACCGGAGTTCACTCAATAGTTGCTGACTTTGGATTTGGTTGATCAATTCCACCAATTCCTTTCTTTCACGGTTCAAATCCATCCCTAAAGATAGCGATTTTTGGGGACTTTTTTCCCTATATTGCCCCCATGAAAGACATCTTCCGTTTCATCATGGAACGCAAAAAGTTCATTCTGGTGCCGGTGCTGGTAGTATTGTTGGTGATTGCGATCATTTTGGTGGTCGGTGGGGTGACCGGGACCATGCCCTTCATTTACGCCTTGTTTTGAGCCATGAAACGGGTCGTTGACAATCCATTCTTTCTGATCCTGGCCATGGTCGTGGGCTTTGGTGCCTTGAGCCTCGTCTTTGACGAGCCGATCCTGCTGTACATCGGCCTGGGCATCGGCGGCCTCGTGATGGTCCTCCCGGTCACGGCCACCTACATCGCCTGGGGCTGGACCAAATTGTCGCTCGCACTCGGTTGGGTCAATTCCAAGGTCATTCTTTCCGTTGTCTATTTCATTTTCCTCGTTCCCTTTGCCACGATCTACCAATTGACCCGCAAGAACCCCTTCTACCTCAAGGACCAGGACGACTCGCTCCTGCAGGTCCGGGACCATACCTATACGAAGAAGGATTTGGAGAACGGTTGGTAGGAGAAATGGCTGGATAAATCCCTCCTTAACGAGAATAGAATTGTTTGTTACCTCTCCGCCATTGGAAGAGCTTGATTTCCATTTTGGAAAGCCGATGGGAGAGGGCCTTGACTTCGTTGCTAATTATCAGAATGAGGTGGGAATCGAGTGGTCAAATCGGAAGAAAAATGCTTCTTGAGACACTGCCAACAAGTCCTTATTGCTGAACCATTAACGTATTAAAACATGAAACTGAATCTCTTTTCGGGAGGCTTGCTCTTGCTTCTCGGATTGTTCGGAGGATCTTCCTTTGGACAAAATTGTGCGTTCTTCGCCTATCCCGACACCATCGTTTGCAGTTCCGAGCCCAACTATCCTGTGGACTCGCTCGTCACGGTTGGTGGCACTTATTCGGCCGGGCCAGGGCTCGACATCAACCCCGCCTCCGGGACCATTTCCCCCGTCCAGTCCCAAGCTGGAACCTATGCCATCACCTATGTGGTCCAGGACTCAACCTGCAACGATTCCTTCACCACCTCTCTCACCATTGTACCGGCCCTAAGCCCCTTCTTTCAATACTCCGGTGGGCAGACAATCTTTTGTACCAGTGAGGACCTGGTGGTAGTGGACTCTACTGTGTTTTTGCCCGGCGGCATCTTCATTGTAAGCCCCAATTTGGGCCTCAACATTGCGGCGGACGGTAGCTTTCAGCCTTCGCAGAGCACTCCCGGCACCTATTCCATCACGTACGACCTGTCCAATGGCCCCTGTCAGGCATCGTTTTCCCAGTTCGTCGAGATCATCGACGCCGGGCAAACAACCATGGACTACGCCGAGGAGTTTTATTGCCAAACAGACACCTACCCCACTCCGTCCTTGATGACAGATACAGCCGGCTTCTTTTTTGCCAGCATGGTTCCCGGAGGGGGAGTTGGGCTCGTCTTTGCGGACACGATGGGCACTATCCGATTGGACCAATCCATTCCGGGAGTCTACGAAATCACTTTCACCACCGATGGCATTTGCCCCATCGAAGTCCGGGACACCATTGAAATCATTGAAAATCAACTCTTCCTGGATTACGCTCAGTCCACCTACTGCCAAAGCGATCCGTATCCCACCCCTACGCTCTTTGCTCCGAACTCTCCCGGCAGCTTTTCCGGGGTGGTCATTGGTGGTGCCGGAGGGGTGGTCTTTGACGATACTTTGGGGACCATCCGACTGGACCAGATGGCGCCGGGAACCTACGAGGTCATCTACTTCCTGGATGGAGTCTGTGCCAATGAAGTCCGGGATACCATTGAGATTCTGGCCAGCCCCCTCCCCCAAATCCAGATCAATGCCGCTCAAAACCTCCTAACGGTAACCGGTACGGGGCCCAACGCCTCTATCACGTGGTTTTTTGACAACCTCGGCGGATCCGCGTTGGATACCATCCCCGGCCCGACCGTCATCACGAACAACGGATCGGGGATCTACATCGTCGAGGTCGTTGGCCCGAATGGCTGCGTCGGCCGGGACACCACCGATTTCATCGTGAACCGAACAGAGCCCAACCTCCTCGCCCAATCCATCCGTTTGTTCCCCCAACCGGCCCAAGACCAGGTCCAATTGCAGCTGGACCTGCCCCATAACCGCCCCGTCGACCTCCAGATCGTCGATGCCCTGGGACGGATTCTATGGGAACAGGACGGTCTGCGTTCCCGGCAAATCACGCTGGAACTGGACGACATGCCGACGGGGATGCACTGGCTGAGGTTCCAGGAAGGAACTGAAACGGCCACGCTGCCCCTGGTCATCACCCGCTGATTGTGATTCCACCCTTCCATAAAAGGCCGGCCCTCGCAGGAGGAGCCGGCCTTTGTGGGAATAGGGGTAAACAATTATCCCGGAACGGCTTCCGCCAGTTCTTTGACGATGCTGTCCCGGACATTGTCGGAGACGAGCGCAAAGTCGCTGAATTCGCGGGTGTGGATGGCCCGTCCCTGGGTGATCGACCGCAGGGTCGTAGAGTACTTGTACAATTCCGCCAGGGGAACCTTGGCCCGGATGAGCTGGAAATGGTCCTCGGAATCCATGCCCATGATCATCGCGCGGCGGCCCTGGAGGTCCGTCATCACGTCGCCCATGACGTCGTCGGGCGTCAGGACATCGACGTCCATGATAGGTTCAAGGAGCTTCGGCTGGGCCTCGGTGAAGGCCTGTTTGAAGGCCTGAGCCGAGGCAATTTTGAAGGCCATTTCGTTGGAATCCACTGGGTGCATCTTGCCATCATAGAGGCAAATGCGGATGTCGCGGACGGGCGAGCCAGTCAGCGGGCCCCGGACCATGGTCTCCTGAACGCCTTTCAGGACCGATGGAATGAAGCGGGTATCGATGGAGCCGCCCACGATGCAATTGAGGAATTCGAGGACGCCGCCGTGTTCGAGCTGGATGATCTGGCGGTCCCGCAATTTGTATTCGGCGGGGGCATCAGCGCCTTCCCGGTACGGGTCGATGCGGAGGTGGACCTCCGCAAACTGCCCCGCGCCGCCACTCTGCTTTTTGTGGCGGTAGGTGGCGTTGGAGGTGCCGCGAATGGTTTCGCGGTAGGCGATCCGGGGCTTGTCAAATTCCACTTCCAGCTTGTGCTTGTGCTTGAGCAGCCACCGCGCATTGGCGAGGTGGAGCTCTCCCTGGCCAGACATGATGGTCTGGCCGAGGTCGGAGCGGTAGCCCACCTCAAACGTCGGATCGTTTTGGGCGATGGCATTGAGCGCTTCCCCGACCTTGTCGTCATCCTTGTCGCTGGCCGCCTTGACCGCCGTCCGGATGCGCCACTGGGGCGTTTCAAAGGCCGGAAACTCGATCTTGGAACCGCCCTGATAAAAGGTATCGTTCACTTTCGCATCCTTGAGCTTGACGGCAATGGCCAGGTCTCCCGCCGCCAGCTTTTCCACTGCATGTTTCTTTTTCCCATCCGCCAACATCAGGTTCCCAAAGCGCTCTGAATTGCCGGAACGGGCATTCTTGTATTCTTTTCCCGTTTCAATCACCCCCGAAATCACCTTGAAATAATTCACGTCGCCAATATGGTCTTCCAGTGATTTCTTCCAGATGAACAGGCTCGGATCGTGGGATTCGTCCCCGGGGATTTCGTTGCCATCGACGGTTTCCACTGGCGGATTGTCACTCGCGCTGGGGCAAACATTGTCGATGAAGCCCATCATCCGACCGGAGCCCATGTTGTACTTCGCCGACACCACAAACATCGGCATCACATCACCATTCAGCATTCCCGTTCTCAGTCCCTGCCGCATTTCGTCTTCATCCAATTCTCCCTTGTCAAAATACAGTTCCATCAAATCCTCATCGTTTTCTGCCGCCGCCTCCACCAGGGTATTGTGCATTTCGTCGGCCTTTTCCTTCACATCATCGGGAATGGGCAATTTTTCGGGCTTGCCGCCGTCGGGTGGAAATTTGTACATGGTCATCTTGAGCAGGTCGACGATGCAATTGAAGCCATCTCCTTGGTTGTAGGGGAATTGCATGGGGACCACTGAGGCTCCAAACCGTTTTTGGGCCTGCTCGAGGGTCCGGTCAAAGTCAGATTTTTCGTGGTCGACCTGGTTGGCGACGAGGATGACCGGCTTGTTTTGTTTCTTGATGTAGCGCCAAAGGACTTCAGAACCGATTTCGACGCCGTGCTGGGCATTGAGGACCATGATGCAGGTATCGGCCGCCTGGAGACCGGACAGGATTTCGCCCAGGAAATTGTCGTTTCCGGGGGTGTCGATGATGTTGATTTTGTGATCGCGCCAGATGGTGTGCAGGAGGGAAGCGTACACGGAATAGCCTTTGTCCTTTTCCAGATCGGTGTAGTCAGAGTGGGTATTGCCTTCTTCAACGGAGCCGCGGCGGGCGATCACCCCGCCTTCGAACATCATGGTTTCTGCCAGGGTGGTCTTACCAGACTTGGTAGCCCCCAGCAACACAATGTTTTTGATGTGATTGGTATCAAAGTACTTCATGCAGAAAGGATTTGAAGTGAAACAAAAGAATGGCCCTCCTGAGGGGATGGAAATCAGTTCAGATCCTGTACGACGCATCCCGATACGATCGGCTCCGCAGTGGAAGGAGAAGCCGGGTGGGAGAAATGAGGGTTAATGGAAGTTAGTAAAAAGGGAGGATATTTCAAGGGATGAAATATCTGATTTTGGAAGGGTTTTGGGGGCAAAAAAAGTACAAATCCAACACCGGCTTTTTCACTCGCGCAGCCACGCCACCGCCGCTTCAACAATATTGTCCACTCCGGCTGCCACCGCTACGCGGTCCAATGGCACCAGGAAATCGGGCTCCACGCCCGCTTCCAGTTGGCGACCGTCCAGCGCCACGGCTTGGGTAGCCGAAAACCGATAGGTCCAGCCATTCGGCAGTTCGCCGTAGACGGGGGTGCCGCCGCCACCACCCGTGACGTCCCCCAACCGACGCATGCGGGGCGCCACACCAGCCATTTCCGCGAAATGGGTCGCAGTGCTGTACGACCGCCGGTTCGTCAGGACGGCCACCTTGCCGCCGTAGCGGGCCCCGCTCCGGGGCTGCACCTCCAAGGCCTCCCAGGCAGAAAAATCATTGGAACCAGGGCCAACTTTGGTGCGCCGACGGGCATACAACAGCGGTTCCTCCACAAAGCAAGACATCAGGTGAAAGGCCGCCTGCAAACTGCCGCCTCCATTGTTCCGCAAATCCAGCACCACACCTTCCTGTCCATTCGCTTCGTCCACCAAAGCATCCAGTTCCGAGGAGGTCCAGGACGAGCCAAAATCGGGCACCTTCACATAGAGAATGCTGTCATGGGCTTGGAGTCTCAGTGAACCCAAATGGCGCGCCGTCGGGCCCAGGTATTCCGCCTCAATCAACTCGTCGTCGTAGTTCGACGGGAATTGTTCGAACCAATCCCAGTTGCGGGCAACGTCGAAGGGCGCGACCAGGTTGACATGGCCATCTTCTAAATGGTCGAGGAGTTCGTCAATTACGGCGAACAACTCCCGGTCCGACATGAATGCTGTCAATTGTCCCCGGCTGACGGTCCCCAGTGAATCCCAATGGATGTTTTTCTCGGCAAAGAAACTGTACCGATCCCGCAGATCTTCCCACAGATGGTCGTGGACCGCAAAGGGATCGACATCCGGGTCAGGACCCAAAAATTGCTTTTCACAGGCGCTGGCCAACAACAAGAAGAGGGCCAGCCATCCGAAGGTGAGCGTGCGTGATTTCATTACAAATGAGTGGTCAAGGTGAGAAGGTATTGGCCCTGGCTGTGCCGGCTCGCGTGGAGGCCCCGGACCAGGAATCCGTCGTAGCGGTAGGACAAGGAACAGGCACTGAGGGGAGACAAACGGCAGGACAATTGGGGGTTCAGGGAAAAGTCCCAACCATTGCCGGGACGAAACAAGCGAATGGATTGAAGCCAGCCCGCGGCCCCAGCATTCGGGTCGGCCTCCTGCCCAATGGGCGCATTCGAGACATACCCCGACTGCACGACAATGCCCAATACCTGAATTTGGCCCCTGACCAAAGCCTGGAATCGGCTGTCGCCCAAAGGAACGCAATAGGCGCCGGCCACACCCAAGGTACTGTGAAAGGAAAAGCGCGGGCTGTAATTGGCAGCGTCCGCAAAATCCAATATTTGCAGGTGATTTCGATGGATCCAGCCCCATTGGAAGGGGTGGGCCGCCTCTCTTTTCCATGCATACAAGGTCCCATGCTCCAATCCGTACGCCTGCAACTCCGCCGACGCTCCAAATGAATTGGCGAGTTCGCCCCGGAAAGCCCGGACCCGCAAGAAGTCCGTTTTTCCGCCCGCCTTTTCCACCCCGTACCCCCATTCCATTGATGGCCCTCCTCCGGCATATCCCAGCGGGGAGTAGGCCCACTCACGGGCGGCCGCTTGGGCCCAGCCCACGGAGAGGGAAAGGGACCGGTCAGCATCCTGGCCCTGGAGGGAAAGAAACAGGAGGAGGAAGGGGAGCAGAAAAAAGGCGCTCAAAGGAATTTTGATCATGGTCGACAAATTGATTCGCGGCGCAATGATGGGAAAGAAAAGTGGCTTGAAAGGTCAAAAAAGGGATTTTGGGATGAGTGGGAGCCATGCGGGATGACTGGTCAGGCATCGGATTTGGGGGCATTGAGAAATGCGGAAAGGGCCGCGGAGCGGGAACGGGCCACTGGGATTTCGAGGCCATCAAATTGGAGTTGCAGGGTATAGTTGCGGGCGTTGCCCTTGACTTTTCGGATGTGTCGGACATTCACCACGTAGCTTTTGTGGCATTGGAAGAAACGGTCGGGGGGCAATGTTTCGAGTAGCAATTTGAGGCGGTTTCGGACCAGGTCCTTGTGGAATTGGCCGGAGCCGTCCCGGTGGTGGACTTCTACGTAGTTCCCGGCAGATTGTAGAAACAAGAGGTCGTCCGCGCGGACTTGCAGGGCCGGTTTCCCATTTTCCCCTCTCAATACCAGGGGCATCTCTTCCTCCTTCAGGGCGGCCGATTCCAGTTGCTCGCTGAGGGCTTTGGCTTCCCGGAGGCGCTGGCGTTGGTGGGAGAATTGTTCGATCAGGACGAGGAGGGTGAGGGGGAAAAAGGCAATGCTGAGGGTCCGCAACAAAATCACCAGGGTCCATTCTCCGAAACTTTCCCCGCCCATTCCGAGCATCCACAACAATAGCCCCACGGCCACCGCAATCGCCAACAAAACAATGCCTACCAATACTATTTCCCGTCCCAGGGTCCATTTTTCCGGCTCCATCCACCCGGGCACACTCCACTGCAACCCTTTTACCACGCCTCCGACACAGCCCGCCACCACCATGCCGAGGCCCGCTGCCCACAACATGCGCCCTTCCCAGGCCAACTCCTTGAACCCAAAGGGAGCGAGCAAGGCGATCAGCAGAAAGGTTGCTCCGCCCGGCACCAAAAGGCTCAAGGGCCCGAAGATGAAAGGGTGGGGACGCCGCACAAACTGACCGATGGAGGGAGTTCGCATGGGGCAAAATTAACCTTTCCCATCGGTTCCCGCCAGTTCTCCCTTCAATGGATTCCCAGACCTTCCCCATTGCTCCCGGCGATGGCAAGGGGCCAGCATTTATATCAAAAAGCTCCGAAAACGGATCCAATAACTGGCCGGTTGGACACAATAACTGGACGGATGGACCTTTTTTGTAGAAACTCGGAGCAAATAGCTCGGCCCTTGGACCTCAGCACTCCAAGCTAGGGCTCCACTGCTGGAAGTTTCGAGTTCTGAGCCCGAAGGTTGGGGCTCAGAGACGGAACACCGGCCCCTGGAGGCGGAAACCCGGAGTGATCAAGTGGATCGGCCCAATTCCGGAGCGGAAAACCGCAGAAATTCAGGAGAGCAGCCCGTCCCAAAGAGAAAATCGGGCACCATGTAGGGGGAAAGGCGAAGCAAAAGGCCCCCAGCCGAATGCAAAAGGGCCATTCAGCTCCCTCAGAACCGCATCTCCCCTGTATTTGGCTTCCTTTCGCTTAGTATTCGCTCAATTTCTCCCCCTTCCCCGCCCTTTTTTTTATCCCCAGAAACATTTCCTTAACTTTCCATGTTACTACACCGAATGTACCTACAATATCTACGATTGACTTGATGCGTTATGAAACTGGAAGAGGAAATTGTTCAAAAGAAATTCCGTAGCGAGCAGCAAAAGGCTGTCATCAATATTTTATATACAAGCAACTGGCTGAATACAACCCACAATGGCCTGATGAAAGGCTACGGCATTACCATTCAGCAATTCAATATCCTCCGGATTCTCCGCGGCCAACATCCCAAGCCGGCCACCATTCGCCTCCTCACCGAACGGATGCTGGACAAAATGTCCAATGCCTCCCGCCTCGTTGAAAAACTCCGCCAAAAAGACCTCGTCGAGCGGGTCATCTGTGACCACGACCGCCGCCAGGTCAATGTGTCCATCACCGACAAAGGGCTCCACCTCCTCAGCGACATCGATGTGGAGATCCAGCACATGGAGAAAAATTTCATCGGAAACATCACCGAAGAGGAGGCCGAGGAGCTCAACCGCATCCTCGATAAATTCCGCGGGTAACGGACCCGTCGCTTCCCCAAAATTCACGTTCCATTTTTCCGCAGAGCCGCTATCTTTGTGGCCATGCTCAATCGGCGCGGACGCAGCTTTCTATTGTTGATTTTCGTGGGGCTGACCATTGTCAGCGCCATTGGACTGAGCAAACTGTCCTTTGCCTTCAATTTCGAGGCCTTTCTCCCCGAAGACGATCCCGACATTGTATTCTATAACGAGTTCAAATCCCAATTTCAGTCGGGGAGTAACTCGGTCTTGGTGGGAGTCAAAAATGAAGGAGGGGTCTTCGAAAAAGAGTTTTTGGAGGAGGTGGCAAAGTTCACCCGTTGTGCTCGCCGCCTGCCCCTGGCCACAGAGGCCTATTCCCTGACCAATATCCGCGACTACCTCTACGATCCCAGCGCCCCCATGATGCTGCCGGTGCTCGATTTTCGGGGCTCGGAAGACCTTGAGGCGGACAGTGCCCGCATCATGGGCGACCAGCGCTGGCCGGGCAATTTTATCTCCCGCAACGGAGACATGCTCATCGTCCACATCTCCACGCCCTCTGAGCGCACTCAAACGGAGGAAAACTGGTTCAATGAATCGCTGACGGCCCTGATCGCCGAATTTGGATGGGAAAACCAAACCCACGTGGTGGGCTATCCGATCTTCCACTATACCATGCTGAATTACCAGACCACCGAGTTTGGGACCTATACGCTGATCGCGACGCTGGTCATGCTCACCTGCATGGCGCTGCTGTTCCGGCGGTTCTGGGGAACGGTGGTGGCCTTCTTTTCGGTGATGCTGGGGCTGATCATTTTCTTCGGATTCCTGGGTTGGATCGGACGGCCCATTGACCTGATGGCGACCCTGTATCCAGTGCTGATGGTGATTGTGGGGACCTCGGACGTGGTGCATATCATGACGAAGTATGTCGAGGAATTGCACCGGGGGATGGCCAAGGCCGATGCGCTGCGGGTCACGATTCGTGAAATCGGATTGGCGACTTTCATGACTTCGCTGACGACGGCCATCGGATTTTTGTCCCTGCTGACTTCCAATATGCCGCCCATCCGCAATTTTGGTCTGTTTGCGGCGGTGGGCGTCTTCATGGCCTTCGGCACGGTGATTCTGCTGACTACGGCGCTGGTGAGCTGGTTTTCCGCGGACCAGCTGATGCGGCCCCGAAAGGTCAAGCCCTTTTCCCGCACGCTGGGCCTGTTCAAGCGCACGACCCACCGCTTTCCCCGGGCCATTGCCTGGGGCACCCTGGTCTTTATTGTGGTCACGAGCCTGGCCGCTTCCCAGAGCAGCCTCAGCCTGACCAATGTGCGGGATTTCCCCCTCCGCTCGCAGGTCAAGGCCGACTTTTTGGCCATTGACGAAGCGCTGGGCGGCGTCAATACGCTGGACATGGCCCTTCAGGTGCTGCCCGAAGGGCGGAGCCTCTTCGAAGTGGAAACTCAGCGAGAGCTGAGGCGCCTCGAGAATTACCTGCTGGACCTTCCCGAAACGGGGCCGGTGACCTCACCGTTGACCATGTTCCGCATCCTCCACTATTCGTTGAATTACCTCAATCCCGATTCCCTGGCCATTGTAGAGAACCAAGTGGTATTTGATCAGGAGCAGGAAATGGCGGGTGATTTCATGCGCAATGAACTCGGGTTTGTCCTGAGTGAAGATGGACGGTCGGCCTGGATGTATACCAAAATCCCGGACATCGGGTCGGGACCGGTGATGGACATCAAGGAGGAGGTGAGCGAATTTGCGGAGGCCGAGTTGGAGCCGGGCCTGTTCCGCCTGACACATACCGGGGCGCGGCATATCTTCGACAAACACCAGGAACTCCTCGTCATCAGCCTGCTGAAGAGTCTGGGGCTGGCCTTCTTGCTGGTGAGCATCTTCATGGGACTGATCTTCCGCAATTTCCGCGTAGTGATCATTTCCCTGATCCCGAATATCATCCCCCTCCTCGCCACCGCGGCCCTGATTGGCGCTTTGGGCCTGGAATTGGATCCCAAAATCGCCATTGTCTTCACCGTCGCCTTCGGGATTGCCGTGGACGACAGCATTCATTTCCTGAGCCGGTTCAAGTTGGAGCGGGACAAAGGACAAACGAATGCGGAGGCCATTTCTGCGACCTTTGACGAGACCGGGCGGGCCATTATCATCACTACTTTGATTCTGTTTGCGGGATTTGGCACCCTGCTCGGTTCGGCATTCCCCCCCACCCTCATCATCGGCCTGCTCCTCTCCCTGACCCTGATTGTGGCCCTGGTGGCGGATTTCTTGCTGATTCCCGTTCTGATTCGGTGGTTGCTGAAGGATCAGGTAAAAGTGGAAGAAGAGGTCGAAAAACCCATGCCGGTACAACAACGGTGACCCCTCCGGGCGAAGGGGCCACCATCCTAAGATGAAAAAGGGTTGGCCCTATAACACATCGTCAATATCTCCTACGACCCATACCACGCGGCCATTTTCGGTGTCGTCTTCCATGAGGACGAGGGAAACGGAATGCCCCGGAGCAGCTTCGGGAATCGAAATTTTCACGCGCTCCGGCTCATTGGGGGAAAAATCCTGCAATTGGGTGCCCAGGGCGCTGATGAGGCCCGTGCCGTCGACGACGGCGAAGGCGTTTGCGTGGGGATCCCCCTCCACGTTGAGGCAACGGAAATTGCCGCTGTCCACTTCGGATACATGGCCCACGATGGCCAGGTTGAAATCGTTCAGTTCATTGATGGTTTCGCCGGGCTGAACCATCACGGGTTCGTTGTTGTCGTTTTGGAGGGTGCAAGGGGTCGTCAAATTGCTCTTGATGCGGCTGATTTTGATGGGTTCCATAATTTCGAAATTGTTAGTGGTTGATTCCGTTGAACAATTCGAAGATGCAGTTCTCCCTCCAAGGAACGAAACACTATTATCTCAATATTTGAATCTCTGAAAGCACTGCTTTTGCTTGAAAACATCCCTCAACAACGGTTTGGGCGAATCATTTTTGAAGGGCTGGGGTAGAATTTGTATTTTCTATTTCACCCAACCTCTGCCATGCGCTCTCAATCTCTCTTCGAAGTCCACCAGCTGATCCATTCCATGACGCCCCACGAAAAGCGTTATTTCAAGCTGTTTGCGACCTTCACGGGGAAAAAACAATCCAACAACTATACCGAACTGTTTGATTATCTGAATGCGCGGGAGAAATATGAGGAAGCGGCATTTTTAGCGTTCCTCCAGGCCCAAACCTACGCGGCTCACTACCAATCCACCCTGTACCACCTGATGGGACTGCTGATCCGCTCCCTTCAGTCGCTCCAAACCAACCGCAGCGAGGCGGGGAAATTGCGGGAACTGGTGGGGGGAGCGCGGATTCTGTTTGAAAAAGGGTAATACAAAAGCGCCCTGAAATGGCTGGGGCGGGCGGCGAAGAAGGCCAAGGCGCTGGAAGCTCCCTTGGTGTCGCTGGAAATCCTGGAACTGGAACAAGAACTCCTGTTCAAGACCGAATCCAAGCGCCTGGACGAACGCATTGACGCCCAACTCAACCGGGTGCAAGAGGTGATCGGTCTGCTGGAGGAACAGGTGGTGATGGCGTCGATGAAGGACAAGCACAAAACGCTGCGCACCCTGCGCGCCCAGTCCCTGTCTCCGACCCAGCTCGAGGCCTTTCAGGAGATCGTGGACCACCCGATTCTGCGCGGCGCGCAGGAATTGACGTCGTTGCGGGCCCAGCGGGACCGCCACCATGTCCTGGGCAGCCACGCGCTGCTCCAACGCGATTATCCGCGGGCCCTGGACCATTTTCAGGCCCAGGTGCAATTGTGGGAGGCGCACCCCGATCACATCCGCCAGCAGCCGCGCGGCTACGTCCGAGCGCTCACGGAACTGCTGTCGGCCAGCATTGTGTACAAGCGCTACGGCATTGCCGAGACGGTCATTGAGCGGCTGGCGGGCGTCCAGCCGCAAAGTGCTGAGGATGAGATCAATCTCATCAACCAATCCTGCTATATCCAGCTCCTCTACTACCTCAATACCGGCAAATTTGAGGCTGGGGCAGTGCTCGTCGACCAAATCCGCGACCTCCTGGCGCGCTACGCGGCCAAGGTTCCCGCCTCCCGCCAAATCACCTTCTACTACAACCTGACCATTTTTCATTTCCTCCAGGGCAATTATTCCGATGCGCTCCATTGGCTCAACCAGATCCGCAATTTGCCCCGCATCGACGTCCGCCAACATATCCAGGACTTCTCCCGCGTCTTCCAAATTGTGATCCACTTCGAACTCGGCAACCACGACCTCGTCGAATACCTCCACTGGTCGGCCCTCCGGCATTACCAGGGCAAGAAAAAGATGCAATCCTTTGAGCGGGTGGTGTTTTCCCATTTGAAAGACATCCTGTTTCCTTCCTCCGCTGAAAAAGGATCCGAGGCCATTCAGGCGCTTTATCTGGCCCTTTGGAAACTCGCCGAGAAGCGGGAAGTCCGGGAGCCGGCGGGCATGTACGAGCTGATTTTTTGGTTGGAGAGTAAAATCAAACAGCAACCCATTTCCACCACCTATCGCCAACGGGTTCAAGAAAGAATTGACAATGTGGCAAAAGCGCTTGACCCGGATAAGACCTTCAAAAGTGGCGGGGAGATTTTAGGCAACCAGGGCTCCTGAGAGGCATTTCCACTCCCAACCCTTCATTCAGACTTGCAAAAAATTTAAATATTGGGATTGGCCCGGGGAGTGGCATTCTTCATCTTTGAATCAAACCCAATCATTTCACCTGCCCCTCAGTACCGACTCCGTCGGGTGGATGAAGTATGTCCATTCAAAACGATCTCAAGATGAACCAACTCAAAGTCCAACGCCCCTGTTTTCCGGCCCGAATGTCCCCTGAAGCCCGCCAGGCCCTGTCCCAACGCCTCTTTGCGATCCACTCCCAAATCTTCGATGGCGTCTCTCCCGATGCGTTCCACCGCTATGTGGTCGAACCGGCGACCCGCCGGACCAAGATCTACCTCCTGACCAATGGTGCAGGTCAGGATGTGGGCTACCTGACCTTTCAGCAATTTGACGTCCAGCCTTCCCGCCGCAAGCACACGGTCTTTCGGACCGAAGTGGGGATGCTTCCCGCGTACCGCGGGAAAAATACGGCGATGCGAGTGCTCTCCCGGGAAATCACCCTTCAGTATTTCCGGTCCGGCTTCCGACGGTCGTGGTTCCTCGCCACGCCCATCCACCCCAATCCCTATTGTGTGATTGTCAACCAAGGGTTGCGGATCTGGCCGCGGCCCGAGAAAAAAACGCCGGCTCCGGTTCGCCGGATCATGAATCAGCTGTCGCAGGCACTGGACCTCAAGGCGGTGGATGCCCATCCCTACCGGCGCCAGGTCGGCTGGCGGGTCAAGCTGACGCCCTTCGAAATCGAGCGGGTGCGGCAGCGGACCGATCCCGCCTCCCAATTTTACCTGTCCCAAAACCCGCAATTTGACCAGGGAGACGGCATGTTGATCCTGGTACCCATCGCACCCGCCCAGGGAATCTGCCTGATCCACAATTCTATCCGGCGGGCCTTCCGCCGGTGGCACCGGGCCCGCCAGGTGACCAGGGCCCAGTCCAGCCCCGCCCAGGATGTCGGGGTGGAAATTTGATTTCTCCCGACCACCCACTAAATTCCATTATGAAACAATTGCGCATCCTCTCCCTTGTGATTTTGGTGATCGTTCCGGCGCTGGGCATGGCCCAGGTCGCCTCTGAAGTCTGCCTGACCGAGGTCCGAACGGCTTTCAAGCAGATTGACGCGGGGGAATTGATGAAGCAGAATACGGCAACGCAGATGGAGTACCGCCATACGTATGTGATGCGGGCGGACAAGGAGAAAAAAGAGGTCACGGCCATGGAGAAGCGGGTGTACAGTTCCAAAATGTTCCTCCACGACTCGCCCGATGCCCTGGAGATTTCCGATGCCAGCGAGGCCTTTAATGTGCGCAAGTTTCAATATGTGGTCTACCGAACCCGCCCCACCCTGTCCAAGGCGCAGGTCGTGCCGAAATTGGATCCGGGTATTTTTGACCACTGCACCGTCCGGGAATGTCATTTTGTGCCGTCGCCCCACCACGATACCCTCAGCTACAAGCGGGCGTACATGACCGTAGACGAAGCTGGTCAGAAAAAGTACCAGGTCAAGAATCTGGAGTTCATTACCAATCCGCTGGATACCACGCTGGTCTTCCTGAACATCGAGTTTACCGACCGCAGCCTGTATGTCAAGTCGCGCTTTGAGTTCATGGAAATGGAGCAAGGCGTAGAGGTGCCGGGCTCGGCCAAGGCGGCGATTCTGGACGGAGAGGGAGCCCTGAAAGCCGAATACAAGGGCTTTACGTTGCAGGATTATCGTTGATGCCAGGTTCAGAAGTAGGACAATGCGGAAAGAAAAAGTCAGGTTCAAGGGCAGAAAAAAAGAAATCGAGCTTGTGTTACAATTCTTTGAGCAAGATGGTAAAATCATCGCTCATTGCCCCAAGTTGGATTTATCTGGATATGGCCTCAATGAAGAGGAAGCAAAATCATCCTTTCAAATTGCGCTTGAATTCAATTCGCACTGGCTAGAAAGCCATTCGTTAAATCCCCGAAAAAAAATCCTCTAAGTATTAAACCTTTTAGACCCTGGCAAATCCAAGGGTTGGCATGGTCCTTGCTGCGTTGCATTGAAAAGCATCGCCAAATGCCGTAATTTCTTTTTCGGAAAAAACCTGTATCCCTCTTATGCGCACTCCGATTGCTACCCTCAGCGCCCTGTTCGTATTGCTGTTTGTCTGGTCCTGCGATTCGCAGGAAGAAGTCTTGGTGCCGGACAATACGGCGCCTCCCGACGCCACCATCAGCGACATTGTCGTGGAGAGCTACGTCAACCGGACGTATATCTCGGTGCTCGGCCGCAAGGCCGACAACCAGGAATTTGACCAGGCCTTTGCCCTCCTCCGCACCAACAACCTCGCGGAAGCTGACCGGGCGACCTTTGTCAATGGCATCCTGGGCTCCGATGCTTACTACGACAACCAGTTCGACGTGGCCCGGACCCTGCACCTCAATTCGGTGGACACCACCACCATCCGGGACCAGATCTTCATCTTTCAGATTGGCCTGAGCGATCCCGCCCAGAGTGCCTTCCACGACATTTACCAGGCGGAAATTGACCGGCTCGCAGCCGTCCTCGCCTCCCCTACCGAGCTCAAGGCCGGGACCATCGGCATCCGCGACATGCACGCCCGCCTCGCCTACAACTACGTGTACGACCAGATCAACATGGGCACGCAAAACTTTGTGATCTCCATGTTTCAAAATTTCCTTTTCCGCTACCCCACCGAAGCCGAACGGGCCGCCTCCGAGACCATGGTCGACGGGTTCCCATCCCAAATCTTCCTGGCCACGGGACGCAGCAAGGATGATTTTGTCAATATCTTCTTCCAATCCAACGACTACTACGAGGGCCAGGTCCGGGATGTATTTTCCCGCTTCCTCTTCCGCGAACCCGACGTGGAGGAACTCGAAACCCTCTCGGTAGACTACCAACAATCCAACGACTTTGAAGCCCTCATGCGGGCCGTGCTGACTTCCGATGAATTTGTAGGACTGTAACCTCATTCCCATGAAACCTACCCGATACATCTTCTGGCTGATGGTCCTGATTGTGGGGCTGAGTGGCTGTAAAAAAGAAAAAATCTATACCTACGAGGTCAATGACGTAGGCGTGGAACAACCGGGCGCGGTCAAGCCCAATGTCAAGGCTGACCTGGAATTCATCTCCATTGCCCATACCGACCTCTTTGGCTCGACCATCGATCCGGACCTGCTCGAAGAGATGGTCCGCTCCTACCAGAGCTTCGGAGACAAGCGGGGGATCATCGACATGATCATCCTGAATTTCCTGAACGAGCCCAATGTCCAGGTTCCCACCGATGGTGACATGCGGGCCGATGTCGACCAATTCGTCACGGACGCTTACGTCCGCTTCTTTGTGCGCGAACCCACCGCCTTCGAACGGTGGTTTGTCGCCGATGTCATCCGCAAGGATGCCTCGATCACGCCCGAACTGGTCTACTACGCGTTCCTGACCAGCAACGAATACCGCTACTATTGATCACCCCAAAGCACCTACCATGAACAGAAAAGACTTTCTGAAACGATTGGGAGCCGCCGCCGCCGGGGTGGTCGCCGCTCCGTATATCTTGACTTCCGGCCGCCTCTTCGCGTCCACGGGCGCCCGCATGGCCAACCATGTGGTTCTCTGCCTCTTTGCGGGCGGGGTCCGCAACCTGGAATCGGTCCAGAAGATGGACGGCAACCTGATGCCGGGCATCCTGTCGGGGAACGAGGCCATTGCCTCGGACATCGCGGCGGGCATTGCGAACATGCCCGCATCGCCTTTGGGCCAGCCCTTGCAGGCCCTCGGGACCTTGTACAAGGAATTCCGCTTCAAGGAAGGCCCGACCGGGCACTATTCGGCGCATACGGTGGCCCTGACGGGCCGCTATACCGATACCAACATCAACTTGCGGGAGGCGCCACGCTGGCCCACCATTTTTGAGCTCTACCGCAAGCATTCTTCCCCCACCAAAAACGCCCTGAATGCGTGGTGGGTGTCGAATACCCTGGGCCCCTACCCTGCCCTGAATTACAGTACCTATCCGGGCTACGGGAGCATGTACGGCGCGAATTTCATTCAACCGACTTCCCTCATCAGCCAATCCGGCTACAATGCCCTCGGGAACATGCGGAGCTTCACCAGCGACGAACGCAACCTCCGCAACCAAATCCGCGATTTCCTCGACAAGAACTTCTCCGGCCAGTTCGATCCGAACGGCTCCGGCGTGACCAATTCAGATGTGGACAGTGACCGCCTGCGCACTTTTGTGGATGGTTTGCTGCAAAATGCGTCCTCGGGGCAGTACAATGATCCCTGGGGCATCGGGCAGCAGTTCATGAACAATGACCTGTACAACATGTTCTTCGCCGAAGAAATCATCCGAGAATTCCAGCCGGAATTGATGGTGGTGAACATGCAGGATGTGGACGTTTGCCACTTCGATTATACCCGCTACGCCGATTTCCTCCACCGCGCCGATTATGCTGTGACGCGCCTCTGGCAGACGATTCAGTCGACGCCGGGGATGGCCGACGATACGGTGCTGATTGTGGTGCCCGAACACGGCCGCAACCAGGAGCCCAATACGGTGATCGATGCCTACGGACGCTATGCGATTGACCATACGGCGATTGACAGCTCAGGGGACCAGATGTCCCGGGAGATTTTCTGTCTCGTTGTGGGGCCGGATGGGGTGGTTCGGAAAAACAATCTCGTCAATCAGGTCAAAGGCGAAAGCATTGATGTGGTGCCGACGATTGCACGGGTGCTCGGCTTTGATACGGAGATTCCCGCTTCGGTGAATCCGCCCGGGAACTTTTTGGAAGATGCATTTGTCGGATAAAGGAGGAATCACCATGAAAAATACCATTGGAATAGCCCCCCTGATCGTGCTCCTGGCCCTCGTTGTGGGCTTGGGTGCTTGTGACCGGGAGGAAGTCTTGCCTCCGAATCCGTACGACGGCATTGACTACGGATCGGAAGATCCGGATACCTACCAAAGTGACCCCAATTCGATTGTGGGGATCTACGAGAATATCCTCAGCGTGAAATGCGCGAATCCCGGCTGCCACGATGGCCATTTTGAGCCCGACTACCGGTCGATCCAATCGTCCTGGTCGACGCTGGTCTACCATCAGATCGTCAAAAATACCGCCGATTCGGCCTATACCTTCCGGGTAGTTCCCGGGGATACGGGCGCTTCCATGCTCTGGAAGCGCATCTCCACCGGCAATGCCCAGCTCCAGCAGATGCCCGCCACCGGTCAGACCCTGACCCCGGGGGAATTCGACAATATCCGCACCTGGATCGAAAACGGGGCCCGCGACATGTTCGGGAATTTGCCCATTCTCCCCAACAACGAACCCACCATCCTGGCCTACGTCGCCTACAATCCGAGTTTTACCATCCGCTACGACGAGACGCCCAACCGGCTGGATTCGCTTTTCTACAACCCCTTCAAGGTCCCGGCGAATACGGACATCAGCCTGGTGTGGCTCGTCAACGATGACAGCACGGCCATTCCGGACATGCAGTTCAACCGCATGCGGCTTTCCCTGGATCCGGATGATTTTTCCAACGCTCAAGACGTCAATGCCTTCTACTTCAACATTGCGGGAGGCGTCTGGATTGCCCCGATCAATACCGGCAGTTGGAACGTGGGGGAGACGGTTTATTTCCGGTATTATATCAACGACGGCGACCAATCGTTCAATACGGAGTTTCCCCGGGACGACCAGCCAGATCCTTATAAAACATTCGCTTCATTCTACATAACTCCCTGACATGAAAAGGCTAAATCTCACCCATTCCCTGTTTGGTTGCTTGATGCTGATCGTGCTCCTGGGGGGTTGCAAGAAAGAAGAAATTGACCTGCGGGATCCCGTTCCGGAAATCCTCAGTGTCACCACCAATTCGAATAGCATCCGGGAGTTTCAGGACTCGCTGGTCTTCTTTGTGGAGTACCGCGATGGAGATGGGGACCTGGGGGAAAACGATCCCAATGCGGCCAACCTGTTCCTGACGGACAACCGCATCGACGTCACGGAATCTTTTCGGGTGCAGGAACTGGCTCCCGAAGGAGCCGATGTCCCGATCACCGGCACGCTGCGGGTGGTCCTGCGGTCCACGGGCATCACCGACAATTCCTATTTGCAGGTGGCGACCTATACCGTCTACCTGCGCGACCGGGCGGGCAACGAAAGCAATCGCCTCACCACGGAAGACATTGTGATCACCCGCCAATAGACGCAAACGTCCTAAATTTTATTCAGCAACCTAAATGGGTTTAATTGGCCCATTCCCAGCCCTTTTGCCCTGATCATTATCAGGGTTATCCACATAATTTTCCACATTCGGGAAAAAATCGTATTTTCCATGACTGAAACGTCGCTGAATAATTTAACATCATGGAAAAGTCATTACGCCTGTTACTGGCCTGGATGGTCAGTGTCCCTCTATTTGTGTCCGGGCAAAATATGCTGCCCAATCCCAGCTTTGAAAGCACCAATTCCTATCCGTGTAACTGGTTGACGAGCGCCGCGGCCTTCAACAACACGGTCAACGGCTGGACCCAGCCCTCCGGTGGAAGCACCGATGTCTTTTCAACCTACGTCTCCTCCACCTGCTATGCCCACCCGATGTCTTCCCACGGCAGTTCGCCGGGGAACCAGATGCCCCGCACGGGCAATGTCATGCTCGCCATCCTCACGTACGGCGAGGGCTGCGGCTGGCAACCCAATTACCGGGAGTATATCCAAGCCCAACTGAATACGCCGATGATCGCCGGGCAGAGCTACGACATCGAATTCTACGTCTCCCTCGGCGACAATTCCCGTTACGGCACCAACAATATCGGGGCCCATTTCCGGACCGGCAATTACTACAACGGAACCTGTTACACGCTCAATCTCCCCGCCCAGTTCAACCATACGACGCCGGTCACCAATGCGTCCGGCTGGCAACTGATCAGCGGGACAGTAACCGCCACCGCCAACTGGAACCATGTCCTGATCGGCAATTTCCGCTCCAATGCGCAGACGACCACGTCCTTCCACGGAGGCGCCCGCACCAATACCCGCTATTTCATCGATGACATATCGCTAACTTCGGCGGTCATCCTCTCCTCGGCGGAAATCGCCTTGGTGGGTGAGCGGGACCAAGCCGGTGCCATCGATCTCGACTGGCAGATGACCGGCAATGAAGACGTCCGCGAATTCCGCATCCAGCGGTCGGCCGACGGCGGCCTCAATTGGAATACGCTGGCCGTGGATGGTCCGGAAGGCCGTCATTTCGAGGATGAGTTCCCTCCGCTGGCCACTTTGCAGTACCGGGTGCGCTACCGGGACCAGAATGGGACGGACTATACTTCCGAGACGGTTGAAATTGGGCCGGGTGCCTTCCCGTACCGCGTAGAAGTGGCCCCACATCCGGTGGTCGCAGGGCAGCCGTTGCGGCTGCGCGTGGCCCATGGCGATGCGAGTCCGGTGAAAATGGAGGTATTCGATGTGCAGGGGAGAAAAGTGTGGGAGCGGGACGGCTTGCAAATGGACGGACTGGACGGATTCCAAAGCGATCGGGGATTTGAGACCGGCGTTTATGTCCTGAAGCTCTCGACCAACAAAGGCGTTTGGACCGAAAAATTCCTGGTCCAGGCCGGTTTCTGAGCCTTTGAAGACAAGATTCTCCGGGAAATTTCGTTCGGTTACAGGAATTGGTACGACTTTTGTTGAATTTTGCACTGAACTTCAACGTCTATGCGCACCTTATTGACCCTGCTTCTGATTGGTTTTTCCCTGACCGTATTCTCCCAGACCGGCCCTGAGATTCAATTTGATTCGACGGACTATGATTTTGGAGAGGTGGAAATGGGGACGGTGGTGGAAAAAGTCTACCGCTTCACCAACGTAGGCGACATGCCGCTGATCGTTTCCAAGGCCAAACCGGGCTGTGGTTGCACCAAAGTCGAGTTTCAACCGGATACCTTGCAGCCGGGCGAATGGGGATCCTTTACAATGATCTTCGACACCAAGAACCGGTTGGGCCAGGAGCGGAATTCAGTAACGGTATGGACGGGGAAAAAACAGTACCGCAAAGTCACATTTCACGGGGTCATCGTCCCGGTCAAAAATGATGAAAGCCTCGAACCTGAGGATTAATCTTTGTATATTCGAATCACGAGAACGTTATCAGACACGAAACATGAAGAAATTCTTTACTACGCTGACACTCGCCGGCGGCTTGCTCCTCGCCGGTTCTACATTTGCTCAAACCCAAGTCAATCCCGAGCAAAAGACCAATGTAAATTCGGAAACTGGTGTCATTGAGCCGGCTCCTGTGGCCCTTACCACCATTGAATTCTCGGAAACCAATTACGATTTCGGAGAAATCAAGCAGGGTGACGTCGTCGAGCACACCTTTACCTTCAAGAATACGGGCGACAACGACCTGGTCCTGAAAAATGTAAAGCCCACCTGTGGCTGTACTGCTCTGGACTGGCCGAAAGATCCCATCAAGCCCGGTGAAACCGGCGAAATTCAGACCCGCTTCAACTCCCGCGGTAAGCGCGGCAAGCAGTACAAGTATTTCACCGTCTTCTACAACGGAAGTCCGGAAATGGAACGCGTCGCCTTCACCGGCAATGTCGTAGTTCCCGCTCCTACGGCTCCCGATCCCGACGGCAATACCAAATAATCATTTCCCTTCGTTGAATTCCCAACAATGAATTGCAACATGGAAAAAGTACGCCTGTTCAGCCTTGTCTTATTTGCGACCATGGGCCTCTTTTACGGCTGTGCAACAGCCCAGGGCACCGGAAGCCTCAGCGGCGGCGGTGGAGGCCTCAATCTTCAGCCGGAACCGACTGGTACCGATGGCCAGGTCATCACTTTCGAGGAAACCCACTACGAGTTGGGAACCTACCAGCAAGGTGATGTGGTCGAACTGAAAGTTCCCTTCAAGAGTACGGGATCGGAAGCCCTGGAAGTGACGAATGTCAAGCCTTCCTGCGCTTGCTCCAAACTCGAGTGGACCGATTCGCCCATTCCTCCTGGCCAGGAGGGGGCTATGGAAGCCACCATCGATACCCAGGACATGGAACCTGGTGAAAAAACCAAGTATTTCATG
The DNA here is from genome assembly GCA_963923035.1 of uncultured bacterium. GTDB lineage: Bacteria > Bacteroidota > Bacteroidia > J057 > JADKCL01 > CAWUKT01. The sequence goes on along the minus strand of CAWUKT010000022.1, from coordinate 40,246 downwards.
TTTATGTACGACGGCGATCCCGGCGTCGAACGCGTCAAAGTGACCTTTGTATTGGAAGGAGGGGAATAATTCCTCCCTGACCATCCATCAAAATATCTTCGGGCTGCCCATCGGCAGCCCTTTTTCTTTCCCGAACATTCTCCCGCCGCTTTTCGTTATCTTCGCACCATGGAACTGCTCCCAGACGTCCAACTGAGTGGCTACGCTGCTGTGCTGTTGTTTATCTTCGGCGGGGCCATCTTTGTGCTGGGCGGCATGGTCACTTCGCAGCTCCTCAGCCCGAATCGCCCCAATCCAGAAAAAAACAGCACCTACGAATGCGGGGAAGATCCCGTCGGAAACGCCCGCATCCAGCTTAACAACCGCTTCTACGTCGCGGCCCTCATCTTCCTCATCTTCGATGTCGAGATCATTTTCCTCTTTCCCTGGGCCACGGTCTTTGCGGAAAAAGCCCTGATCAATGCCGCCCACGCCTGGGGCTATTTTGCCCTGTTTGAGGTGCTGATCTTTGCCGGGATTTTGCTGTTGGGATTGGCGTATGTGTGGGTGAAAGGTGACTTGGACTGGGTCAAACCCGATCCGATCACCCCGACCACGGACAGCAAAGTTCCCTCGCAACTCTACGAAGCGTTCAACGAAAAAATGTCCTGACCGCATGGGATTTTCCGATACCAAAACCGGCCAGGGCCGGATCGTCATCACCAAGGTCAACCACCTGATGAATTGGGCGCGGCTCTCTTCCTTGTGGCCAATGGGCTTTGGATTGGCTTGCTGTGCCATCGAGATGATGGCCACGAACGCCAGTCACTACGACCTGGACCGCATGGGCGTCTTCCCCCGGCCTTCCCCGCGCCAAAGCGACGTGATGATCGTATCCGGGACCGTCACCTTCAAAATGGCGGACCGGGTCCGCCGCCTCTACGAACAAATGGCCGAGCCGCGCTATGTCATCTCGATGGGCTCCTGCTCCAACTGCGGGGGACCGTACTGGGAGCATGGCTACCACGTGGTCAAGGGCGTGGACCGGGTCATCCCGGTGGATGTCTATATCCCGGGGTGTCCGCCCCGACCGGAAGCGCTGATTGGCGGGATCATGAAATTGCAGGAGAAGATTCGGAATGAAAGTCTGCTGGTAAAAGGAGAATTTGAACGGAAATGAGCACTGCCCAATCTTTTGCGGATATCCAAGCGGCCATTGCAGCGCAATTTCCCGCCGCCATTGTCGGCGAGGATGCCACTGTGCGCCAGCCTTGGTTGCAGATCGCCCCGGACCAACTTCGGGACGTGGCATTTTTCCTTCGGGACACCGAAGGGCTCTACTTTGACTACCTGGAATGCCTCTCGGGCGTCGATTACGGGCCCAAACCCGGGAAAATTGGAGCGGTCTACCATTTGTTTTCCATCCCCTACCAACACGCCCTCGTTCTGAAATGCACGGTGGACAGGGGGACTGAGGAACAATTGCCGGTGATCCCCTCGGTGGTGGAGGTCTGGAAAACGGCCGATTGGCACGAACGGGAGGCGTATGACCTGATCGGGATTCACTTTGAGGGGCATCCGGACCTGCGCCGGATCCTGATGCCGGCCGATTGGCCGGGCCATCCGCTCCGCAAGGACTACGAGAACCCGGAATTTTACCACGGTATCCAAACTGCTTACTGACCATGTCGCAGCCCCTCCATCCCAATGCCGAGCGCACCGAACTGGATTATACCGAGCTGTTGCGGCGTTCGTCCCCGAACAAGACCCAGCTCTCGGAGCTGGATTCGGAGGAAATGATTCTCAATATGGGGCCGCAACACCCGTCCACGCACGGGGTATTGCGCATGGAACTCGTCACCGACGGGGAAATCGTATTGGAAGTCATTCCGCATCTAGGCTACCTCCACCGTTGCTTCGAAAAACACGCCGAAGCCCTGCCTTTCCCCCAGATCATCCCCTATACCGACCGACTCGATTACCTGTCCAGCATGAACAACAACCTGGCATTGGTCATGGCGGTGGAGAAAATGATGGACCTGGAGGGGAATTTGCCGAAGCGCATCGAATATATCCGGGTGCTGGTCTGCGAATTGAACCGGATTGCGTCTCATCTCGTGGCCATCGGAACTTTCGGCCTGGACATTGGCGCGGTGACACCCTTTTTGTGGTGCTTCCGGGACCGCGAGCATATCCTGAAATTGCTGGAATGGGCCTCCGGGGCCCGCATGCTCTACAATTATATCTGGGTCGGCGGCTTGTTCTTCGACCTGCCGGTCGGATTTGAGGAGCGGGTCGCTGAATTTGTCCAGTACTTCCGGCCCAAAATGGATGAACTGAACAATCTCCTGACCGGGAATCAGATCTTTGTGGAGCGAACTGCCAATGTGGGCGTTTTGCCCCTGGATGTGGCCATCAGCTACGGCTGTTCGGGCCCTATGCTGCGCGGCAGCGGCCTGAAAATGGACCTGCGCCGGATGGACGGCTATTCGGTTTACCCGGAATTGGACTTTGAAGTCTGTGTGGGAACCGGGGAAATGGGGACGTTGGGGGATGTATGGGACCGCTACAAGGTCCGGGTAGACGAGGTGGCCGAGTCGTTGAAGATCATCGAGCAATGCGTCGAAAAGCTGCAAAAGGCCCATCCGCGTCGTCCTGACTTCGATCCCCGGGCGCTGTGCCCGAAGAAAGCCCGGCCGAAGGCCGGCGAAATCTACGCGCGCGCGGAGAATCCCAAAGGTTCATTGGGCTTTTACATCATCTCCGATGGCCGCAGCGACATTCCCTTGCGGTGCAAGGTCCGTTCGCCCAGCTTCTCCAACCTCAGTGCCGTCCCAGCCATCAGCCAGGGCGTCATCATTGCCGATTTGATCGCAATTTTGGGCTCCGTCGACATCGTGCTCGGCGAAGTGGACCGCTAGGCTCCGACCAATTCCGGCTCCTCCAGGGGAAGTTCTTCTTTTTCCGCTTCCCTCAACTCCTCCGTCGTCTTGTCCACCACCTTCCGCATGATCAGCCGGGTACCCTTGTCGTAGGTCATGTAACTCCAGAACCAGTTGATGAAGACCACCAGCTTGTTGCGGAAGCCCGCGAGGTAGAAGAGGTGGACGACCATCCACGTCAGCCAGGCAAAGACACCCCTCATCCGGGTCTTCTTCATGTCCACGACGGCTTTGTTCCGCCCAATGGTGGCCATGGAGCCTTTGTCGCGGTACTTGAAGGGCTGCATGCTCCGCCCGAAAATGATGTTCTTGATGTTGCGGGCGAGGAGTTCACCTTGCTGGATCGCCGGCTGGGCCACCATCGGGTGGCCATCGGGATAGGCCTCCGTCGACATGAGGGCGACGTCCCCAATCGCGAATTCGCGGTCGTGCTTGCGGACCCGGTTGAACTGGTCAACTTTGATGCGTCCGCCGTGTCCAGCCGCGCCTTCGAGGCCGGGCAACATATTGCCGATCACTCCTGCCGACCAGATCAGGGTCCGGGTTTGGATTTCTCCCGGCATGCTCATGCTGACATTCAAGCCGTTGTAATCTTGCACACGGGTATTCAGCCAGATGTTCACGCCGAGCTTGGTGAGGGCCTTCTTGGCGTTCTTGGTGGATTCCGCCGACATCCCCGGGAGTACCTGGTCGCTGGCTTCCACAAGGTGAATCTGCATCTGCCGCAAGTCCAATTCGGGGAAGTCTTTGGGGAGGATATGGGTCTTGAGTTCGGCCAGGGCACCGGCCGTTTCCACGCCGGTCGGACCGGCTCCTACGACCACAAAGTTCATCAGGGCAGAACGCTCCTTGAGATCGGTGGTGAGGACCGCCTTTTCAAAGTTGTTCAGGATGATGTGCCGAAGGTCGAGCGCCTCGGGGATATTTTTCATGCCTTTCCCCATCTTCTCCATCGCATCAATCCCGAAGAAATTGGTCCGGCTACCCGTGGCCACCACCAAAAAGTCGTAGCGGATTTCTCCCACCGAGGTCGAAATCATCTTTTTCTCCGCATTCACACTCCGCACCTCCGCCATTCGAAAAAAGAAGTTCGATTGGTTCTTGAACATCTTGCGGATGGGAAATGCGATGGAGTCGGGTTCGAGGCCGCCGGTGGCAACCTGATAGAGGAGGGGCTGAAAGGTATGGTAGTTGTTTTTATCGAACATCACGACCTGTACGGCTGTGTTTTTCAAGGCCTTGGCCAGTGTGATGCCTCCAAAGCCCCCGCCAATGATCACCACGCGGGGCTGGTTGAGATCAGGGACATTTACTTTCATAATATCAATGCTAAGGTTCTATCTTTTTGTACGTAGGACAACAGAGGAAGATGTTAAAAGTTTGTTTTTTTAATGCCAATGATCAGTTCAGGAGGGCTTGCTTCTGGCGGACCCGTTGAATGGAGGCTTCGTAGGTCGTGATCTCGGAATCTTTGAAGGCGTAACGGATGGCCAGTTGGTAGTGCTCGATCGAGGTTTCGTAGCGCCCCTGCACTTCGAACATGATGGCGTATTCGTTGTAAATCTTGTTTTTACGTATCCCAGGGCAATTCAGGGCCTTTCCCAGTAAGCCTTCCAATTCCTCAAAGCGTTCCTGGGACGAGAGCAAAACGGCATAATTCAGGTAGAGGGCGGGGTAGTCCGGGCTGAGGGCCAGGCACTTTTTGTAACACTCCTCTGCCTTTTGAAAATCCCGGTACTTGGTTTCGTAGATAAATCCGAGGTGGTTGTAGGCCCGCCCAAAATCGGGAAAGCGTTCCAACAACTCATTCAGGAGCCGAAATGCCCCATTGACATCATTTTCGGATATAAGGCGATCGGCTTCGAAGAAATATTCCTCCGGAGACGAAAATAGAGGTATATGACCGTCGGTGTGGGCCATTATTGGAAGGAGATGCGCAAATATAAGGAGTGGAATGGAAATCCGGGCAAAGAATCACTCCCGGCAGTATTTTCCGAGTTGGTCCTTGGCTTTTTTGCTGCCAAGACTCAGGGCCTGGGCCCAGCTCCGACAGGCTTCCTGGGGATTGCCGCTCAGGTGAGTGGCATCGCCCAGGCCCAACCACGCGTCAGCGTCCTGCGCGTCCTCGCGGAGGGTTTCTTCGAAGTCCCGGATGGCCTGCTGGAAATTCTCTTCCCCCAAATTGAGCCAGCCCCGCTTCCGGTACAGCACCGGATCCGAATCCCGCAGCGAAATGGCCTTGGAAATGTCCGCAATGGCCTTTTTCCCGTTCTCCATCTTCTCGTACAATTCCGCCCGCGACACCCAGTAGGGCACCTGCACGGGGTCTTTCTTCACGGCCTTGGTCAGGAACTTCTTGGCGCCCTTCAGGTCGCCCATGATGTTGTGGCAAAGGCCCCGCTTGTACCAGGCCGGCGCATAATTCTTCTCCAGGTTCAGGCAGGCCTCAAAGTCAACGTCGGCCTTCCGGTAGTTTTCGGTCCGGTAATAGGACTCTCCGCGCACATAATAGGCCATCGCGAAGGAAGGATCCAGCTTGATGGCCTTGTTGGCGGATTTGAGGGCGAGGTTGTAGACGCCCATTTCCATGTGGGCGAGGGCCATGAGCTGGTAGATGACCGGGTATTCCGGCTCCAATTCGGCGGCGCGGTCCAGGCTGGACAGGGCCGATTCGTAGGATTCGATGCGGATATAGAGCTCGGACCGGCGGATGAATCCCATCGTGAACGTGGCCTGGAGCCGGAGGGTCTCGTTGTAATTGGTGAGGGCGGCCTCGTAGTTGCGGCGGCCGAACTGCTGTTCGGCGAGGCCGTACCACGCCTGCCAGCAGGTGGAGTCCATCTGGATGGCGAGTTTGAAATCGGCGATGGCGCCGAGGGTATCGCCGACTTGCGCCTTGAACCGACCGCGGGCCTCGCGGTAGAGGACTTCGTTGGGGGAATAGCGGATGGCCTGGGCAATGTCGAGCAGGGCCTCGTCCAGCTTGTCCTGGCACGCGTAGGCGAGACTCCGGCCGTAATAGGCTTCCGGATAATCGACGGACAGCTCAATGGCCGTCGAAAAATCGTCTACAGCGATCTCGCAGGCATTGCACTTGAGCTTGGCGGCTCCGAGGAGGAAATGGTCCTTGGCATTCAAAACGCCCTGCGCCTGCCCTCCCAAGGGGAGCAGCAACGCGAAGAACCATACCAGATACAGGGACCAAGAGCGCATTGATAGCATTTTTCAACCCGAATGGACAAAGCTATGGATTTTTTGATTCATCTGCCCCACAGCTGTGGATAAAGCGCTTTCACCTCCCCTTGCATTCCTCCCCCATCTTTTCCCATTCGATTTCACACCATTTTTCATCTTGGCTATCAACCTCTTACAATCTTTTTATTTTTTTATGGGGAATTTTTATGGAAAGCCCCCCCTTTTCCCATCTAGCTTACGAATCGAATCGATATTAATTGATGGGCTGCGGATCTCTGACGATCCAAGCATTACTTCCTAACACCGCAGCCCCACCTACCAACACTCACATCCCAACCAGTCCTGTTAGCTATCTGATCCTCACCCGGTGTCCTCCCAAGAACCGGGTTTTTTTTATGCATTGGAGTGAGAAAAAAGGAAGGGAAATAGACCGAAACAAAGAAACTCTCCCCAAAAAACTCCCCCAAACAAGAAGTTCCCCGGCGCCGAGCGGCTGCGGGGAACTCACAATCCTAAAAAATCCTGTTAAATCAAAAACCCTGTTGTGTATGTCTGAATCTGTATCTGCGTCAATGCTAAAAACCTTGTGTGTTGGTTAAATGTTCGGAGCCCCTTGGATTAGGTGGTCAAAACCCAGCCAGTGACAGAGAATTCCAAGGGAGTGGCCCAAAATCGCAAGTAAATGGCCGGAATCTCGCGGGGAAAATGGGTAGATTTGAATCCATGTTTCCGAAACCCTACAAAGCCGTGCCCAGCATCACCGTCGCCCAGATGGTCGAAGTCGACCGATTGGCGGTGGAGCGATTTGGGGTGACCCTGTTGCAGATGATGGAGAATGCGGGCCGTGCCCTGGCCACCCTGGCCCGGCACGAATTTTTGAAGGGACGGGTGGCCGGTCATTCGGTCGTGGTATTGGCCGGCAAGGGCGGCAACGGTGGAGGGGCCCTATCAGCGGCCCGCCGCTTCGTCGCCTGGGGCGCCAATGTCCGCGTCGTCCTCGCCCATTCATTTGGCGAGCTCTCGCCCGCCACTGCCCACCAAGCCCATACCCTCCAACAAATGGGCGTGTTGCTGCTCGACAAGGTGAGCGGCACCGCCGACCTCATCGTCGATGGGCTCATCGGATACAGCCTGCTAGGAGATCCCCGCCCCGCGGTCGCCCCGCTCATCGAGTGGACCAACCGCCAAATTTCCCCGGTCCTGGCCCTGGACTTACCCAGTGGCCTGCACGGCGACACCGGCCAACCGGCCCGTCCCTGCATCCGGGCCAGTGCGACGCTCACGCTGGCCCTGCCCAAGCAGGGGCTGCTGACGCCCGCCGCCCGACCCATGGTCGGGGAAATATTTCTGGCCGACATTGGCCTGCCGCGGGTATTGTACCAGGCCCCACCCATCGGAGTGGACCTGGGACCCATTTTCTCCGACAGTGACATCGTTAAAATTCGTTGACCATGCGTACCCTCCTATTTGTATTCGTCCTCCTATTCCCCCTCTCCCTCCTCGCCCAAAGCCATCCCGCCCCTCCCCCCGCCGAGGCCTATGTCATCGCGACTTCCGGCGTGAACATGCGCGCCCGGCCCAACCTACAGGGGAGAAAAGTGCTCGCCATTCCCTACGGTAAAAAAGTGACCATCCTGGACGACTCGGCTTCTGCCCCGTTCAAGGTCGGGGACATCGTCGGGTGCTGGCAGAAGGTGCAGTACAAAAACAAAAACGGCTATACGTTCAGCGCCTTTTTGAGCCGCGAGTATACGCCCGAAGCCACCAAAACGCCCTTCCTTTTGTTCAACAGCGACATTTCCTGCAAGGGCAACCTCCGCTACGATCCCGATTTTACCTACTACGCCATCTCCGTCGCCAAGGACGGCCAGTCCAAGGTGGAGCCGGTCGACATTTCCTTTTACCAGCGCCCCCTCGGCGAATTGGACGGGACCTTCCTGCAACTCGATTGGGGAGGAGCGAAATTGAGGGGAATGGTGGTAGGAGGAAAATGGACGGCGGGGAAAAGCATCCCTGCGCTCGACCTCCCCAACAACGTAAACGACAATACCTGGCAGGAAGTCAGGGAAACGCAGACCATTGATTTGTGGGGAGAATTTGTGCTGGAATACCGTTGGACGTGGGGAGAGGATGAAAAGCAACCGCTGACCTACCAGATTTGGGTGACCGAGCCCGAGGGCGAACGGGAGCAACTGATCTGCGGAACTGGCACGCCCCTGCAATACCTGCCGCTGCTGAAGTGGACCGGCGACCTCGACGGGGATGGCATGCCGGACTTTGTCCTGGAATCCGACGAGGGCAGCGCGCATTTGTTCCTGAGTTCGCTCGCCAGGAAGGGCAAGCTGGTGGGACATGCAGCCAGTTATATTGGAGGGTATTGCTGCTAGGAAAAAGGAGTAGGAAAATGCCCTCGCCTCAAAGGTCCACCCAAAGCAGGTTCAGGGAAAGGTCATCGGCGCAGAGTTGGGTCCAGACCAGGTAGACGCCCGCCAAAATGACCATGCTGCCCACCACGGCGGCGGCGATCGACGGTCCGGGCTTGAGTGAAGTCCGGGAAGTCCAGTGGTGTACGAGGCTCCCGACGCCCCAACCGTAGGCCATCATCAGGAACACAAGGGGACCTCCCGCCAGCACCAATTCGTTTTTTCCTTCCAATCCCAAGCCCACCACCACCATGGCCAGGGCCCCCAACAAGCTGAATCCGGCCACCGCCCGGGCCGCCACGAGGGAGACCGCTCCGTGGGCGCCCCCCAGGACCCGCAGTAAACCCGCCAGGCCCACGACTTGCCCCAACACCGCCAGGGGCAGCGTCAGGATGGCCCATAAGCCTTTCTCCACGATCTCCACCGCGAAGAGGCCCGCCACCTGCAAGCCCACCGCCAACAAGACCGTGGCCCCCACCTGGAGCCACCGCTTTTCCGCCGGAACCGCACCGCTTTCTTTGCGCATAAGGATGGGAATGGATGCAAAAAACCGTTTCCGAAAGCCCGCAAACAGGCCTTGGGAAACGGTTCAGGAAAGCACCAAACTTAGCGTTTGGGCTTGTAGAGGAATGCGCCGATGGCCACGAGGACACAGCCTACGCCGCCGATGATGAGGCCATTGCCCGCGGAAGGGGCGAGTTTGGCCGGGGCATCAGAGCCCATGATCTCCACGACATAGTACCAGGCGAGGACTCCCAGGCCCAATACGGCGGGGAGGATGGCTGCCCGGGCGCGCAGCAGCATGAGGACTAGCGCCAGTACGGCCAATCCCAAAACGATTTGGACCTGAAGCGTATCCAGGCCGCCATCTGTGATCGGGGGGCGGGTACCTCCACCGGGGGCCGGAAGGCCCGGGCGGACCCGCATTCCCAACAATGCTGGGGCAGTCATTCCCAGCGCGCCGACGATTCCAATTATTTTTCCTAACATATTCGTTGACTTTTAATTCGGTTTCCTTAGTTGTATCAGCCGGGGATCATGTCCCGGTCATCGTAGATTTCGACTTTCTCGCCCGAAGACTTGGCCATCACCGCTGAGCAGGTGATGTCGCCGGTAATATTGACCGCCGTCCGGAACATGTCGAGGATCCGGTCCAATCCGAAGATCAGCGCGATGCCTTCAATCGGGATATTGGCGGTGCCGAGGACCACGGCCAGGGTGATCATCCCCGCGCCGGGAACGCCCGCAGCGCCGACGGACGCCAAGGTGGCCGTCAGGACCATGATCAGCTGCTCGCTGATCGAGAGGTCGATGCCGTAGACCTGTGCAATGAAGATCGCCGCGACGCCCTGGTACAGGGCCGTCCCGTCCATGTTGATGGTCGCTCCGAGCGGGAGCACGAAGCTGCTCACCTCATTGGAGACGCCCAGGTTCTTCTGGGTGACGTTCATGCTGATCGGCAGAGTCGCACTCGATGAGCTCGTACTGAAGCCCAACAGCAACGCTTCCTTGATGGCCCGAAGGAACTTGAAGGGGTTCAGGCGGAGGTAGAAAGAAATGAAGCTGAAGTGGGTAATCGCCAGGTGCGCCACCAAAGCGCCCACGACCACCAGGCCGTATTGCAGGAGCGGCACCAGGATGTCGATGCCCATTTCCGCCACCACTCCCAATATCAGGGCGAATACGCCGTAGGGAGCCGTCTCCATCGCCAGCATCACAATTTTTAGCACAATCTCGTTGACCCCTTCAATGGTTTTGACCAGGGCGCCCGATTTCTCGGGCGGGATCAACGTGATACACAGCCCCGCGAACAGCGCAAAGAAGATGATCGCCAGCATATCCCCCTCGGCCAGGGCCTTGATGGGATTGGTCGGGACCATGTTCACAAAGAGTTTGACGATCTTTTTGAATTCCGACGGTTGCGGACCCGTCGTCACCGATTCGACCTTGCCGGTCGCGCTCTTGCTGTATTGTTGGACGAGTTCTTTCTTCTTTTCATCGGGCAGGCCATCTCCGGGACGGAGGATATTGGCGGCGAAGATCCCGATGGTCACCGCGACGGCGGTGGTCAGGGTGAAAAAGGCGAATGCCTTCAGGCCCATGGAGCCCAGCTTGCGGATGTCGCCGAGGTTGGCGGCACCGAGGATGAGCGAGGCCAGAATGAGGGGCACGACCACCATCTTGACGAGGCGGATGAAGATGTCACCGATGGGATCGGTATACTCCGTGAAGCGCTGGGCACCCCGTACCGAGCGGTCTTCATTCCGGGAGATCATCTTGTCGCCGTTCTGGTCGGCCTGGCCAAAGACCTTGGAATTCACGTAGTCGTCCAGGGGGACTCCAGCGAGGATATACTCCTGAAACGTCAACAGCGAATCCCCACTGAGGTCCGCTGCATAATAGTCTTGTCGTTCAATCAGGTCCCGCGCCGCCGCTCCGGCCGCCACAATTTCCTTCCGGTTCAGCAGCTGGTTCTTGTCGGTATCCGCATCACTGAAGTTGCGGAGCTTCTGGGTGGGTCCCTGGTAGAAGAATGCCTGCTCCACTTCCCGCAGCGTCAAAGAACCCGACGTGTCCTGATCGGCGCGGTTGAATTTTCCCATGTCCCCAAACGCTTCCTGGTAATAGCCCCCTTTGCCCAGAATCTCGAACCGGGTCAGTTCCTTGTCCTGGTCGAGGTCAACATTGGGAAATGCGACCTGGAGATATTCCAGCCGATCCTGGTGGTAGTGCTGCGCAATATCGTCCGCAGACGGCTTCCCATCCGTTTTCGCGCTTTTAACCAAAAAATCGTCCTTGTACATCTGGAGGTCTGACTCCAGCACTTCGGGAATGGTCAGGAAGCCGTTTTGATCCTTGTCCGCAGCCTCGAACGGGTCACCATCGTACATGATATTCAGCACATACCCGATGATGATTCCGGCCACAAGACCTATCGTAATTTTTGTATACAGCTTCATTCTTATCTCTACTTGTGCTTTCAATATGGGGAGGAAAAGGGAAAAATGGAAAAATTTCATCCATTAAGGGCAAGGGAAAATAGAACAGGCCACCCAGAGGCAGCCTGTCATTCTATACGTGATTGATCTATGCTTTATTGGCGCGTAAAGCGCTCTTGCCAGACTTTGTCGCCGGATAGCATCCGAACCACATAAGCCCCCGGAGCCAGCAACGAAACCGGTATCGTTTCGTCCAAATTGCCCCCGTTGGCAGTGGCATTTAACATCAGCACCCGCTTGCCCTCGAGGGAATAGACCTCGATCTTGACTTCGTCGGGCAAATGACCGCCTTCCACCCGCAAGCGGACAAAGTCCGCGGCTGGATTGGGCGCGAGGCTCATTTCGAAGCCCGCCAACTCATCGTCCACTCCTACCCCGGGGACATTTTCATAGTAGGAGAAAATGGTCGTGGATTGAGAATGGAGCACATCGAGGTCCCCGTCGCCGTCAAAGTCCGCCATCATGGGCTGGGCAAAAGGCGCTCCGGGTTGCAAACCAAAGGGATTCGTTTGGGCCATGCCGAAGGCCGGAGCCGCCGCCGTCCCGGTATTCTCCTGGTAGGTCCAGACGGAGGGATAGGTGCTGTACAACAGGTCGTAGTCACCATCCTGGTCCAGGTCACCGAAGGAAGACAGTGCGTAGTAGGCCGGTGCTGCGATTCCGAAGGGCAGGGTATCCCCAGCCGCAAACATCGCGTTGACCGAATCACCCGTGTTCTCGTGGTAGACAATCTGGCCGTAGTAGTTCCCGATCACCAGGTCGTAATCGCCATCGTCGTCCAGGTCAACCAATTCGGGGTTGGTCTGCAAATAGGGCGTAGTTGTGATGCCGAGGGTATCGGTGAAGGGGCCGTCGAAATTCGGGGCCATGGCCGTGCCGATGTTGACGTAGTAGAACACGCCGAGTTCATCGTCGCCGACGAAGGCATCCAAGTCGCCGTCGTTGTCCATGTCCGCGAGGGCCAGGAAGCCGTAGTAGGACTGGACCGAATCCAACCCGAAGGCCTGGTCAGCGGGCGCAGAAAACGCCGGGGCCGTTGCCGTACCGGTGTTTTCGTAGAACTGGAAGGAACTGTAATCGTCTCCCAGGAAGATGTCCAAATCGCCATCTCCATCCAGGTCGGCGGCTTCCGGCTGGACGAAATAGGAACCCGCAGGGGTCAGGCCAAAGGGGTTGACGACCGGGGTCGCGAAGTTCTGGGCCTGGACCGTCGTCCCGATCCCAATGAACAGGGCTGCACCCGCCAGGACCCGCTGGAGGCGACGCTGGCTGAAGCGCCCCTGGAGCGCCTGGTACAGCTGGCGGAGCCGCTGCATCAGCCGGGAGCGTTCCGCGACCGGCAATTGCGCCAGCTCACCCGACTGGATCAGCCGGTTGGCCTTGCGTGCCTGCGCCTTGAACTGGCGCAACGCAACCTGTGGGGTAATCATTTTCTTTCTCATATCTCAAAAATTAGGGGTAAGTCAGGACTTGGGCGGACCTTCGGGATTGGCCCAGAAGGTCGCGCCGGGCAGGTGGAGGCCCATCTTGTGCTCCGGCCGCTGGGTATTCACGATGCCGGGGCGGAGGCTGCCGGGCAGGACCTGGACGTCGTAGATTTCATCCACGGAGGCATTGTACTTGATCCGGCCGACGTAGGCGCCGGTGGGGACGTGCACGATCGCGACGCCGGCATAATCGCTGTAATCCGCAATCGGCAACTTGGCGAAGGTCGAAGAATTCTTCCGCAGCCGGGACAAGCCGATGAAGGCATAGTCCCCGTGGAAGGCCAGGCCGCGCACAAATCCATTGATCTGATAGACCACTTCGTACAGACCGGAATCGAGGTCAAAACGGACCAGTTCGCCCGTCGCAGAGAACAATACATACAAATGCCCCTGGTACATCCGCGGGGAATGCGGCATCTTCAAACCCGTCGCGATCATCTCATTGTTGGTGATGTCCATGAGGATGCCCGCTTCGGTCACTTTCTCGCGCCAGCTTTGGAAGGAATCACCCGTTCCAAAGGCCGTCACATATCGGGGGCGTCCGTTTTCGAGGGCCAGGCCATTCAAGTGGCAGCGGTCTTCGGAAACGAGGGCCGAAATAAAGGGTGGGGTCCAGACAGGTTCGAAGCTGTAATCCGGGGTGATCTTCACCACGGAGGAAAAGCTCGTGTTGACGGCGTAGATGCCGTCGGAGCCGAAATCGATGTCGTGAAGGTCCACCATCCCGGTATAGAAGGTGGCGCGGGGCATGTAAAACGAGTCGTAGGTGCCGGGGGAACGGGGGTAATGCGTCGCCAATTCCGGCGAATTGCGGAACAGGATGACTTCGTCCTTGGTCGCGAGGACCATCCGGTCGCCCTCCACGCCAATCCCCATGGGCTTTGCAAAGGTCCGCGGCAATTGGATCAGGCGCTCCACATCCACGGGAGACAGGAAGATGAGCTTGCCCGCCTGGTACGTGCTGATCGCCAACGTACACTGCAATTGGAGGAGGAGTTCGGGGACGTTGGGTGAATATTCTAATGTAAACGGCGCCGGGGCCGAAGGATTTGTAGTCTTCATAGTTCAGTAGGTCGGATAGCCATCCGGTTGAGGAGGTAAATTAAGGCTATTTGCGGGAAATCCTACGGGGATCTATTTTCCCGAATCCGTTTCCTTCCGCTTATAACGTCCATCAAATAGGACTTTGGGCTCCTCCGATGCGCGGGGATACATCGTCCAGACCTGGTGGACATCGCCATTGGGCAATGGCGTAAAGACCAATCGTTGGCGCAGCGGCGTCCCGTCCGGGGCCGGCAGCAGGGTCTCCAATTCCATCGATTCCGTCCCGGGGTTCCAGGCCCCGGTAAAATGGATGACCCCGCCACTTTGGTCGACCCAAAATTGCTCCCATTGCTTTTTCGCTGAATTGTAGGCATTCATGCTGTGGCCCTTGCTTCCACTCGCTCCTTCCCAATTTTCCATGAGCATACAGCCGTCCAACATCCGCTCGATGCGGTTTTCCCCGACCTTTTTCCCCTTCACATCAAATACGTCCCATTCGCCTAACCAGAAATCCATCTGGGAATAGGCCAGGTCGGAACAAGGAGCATTCTGGGCGTTCACCCAAAACGGGAAGAGCAGGAGGCAGCAGATGAAGAAACGCATGTCAATCGGGTTATAAACTGGCCATCAAAAGTTTTGCGGTCGCAGGATTCGTGGCCAGGGGAACATCGTGGACATCACAGAGGCGCAGTAGCATCGAGACATCGACCTCGTGGGGGTGCTTGCCGAGGGGGTCGCGGAAGAAAATGACCATTTGGACCTGGCCTTCGACCAGGCGACTGGCAATCTGGGCGTCCCCGCCCAGCGGCCCACTTTGCAGGCGCTCAACCACAAAGCCAGCTTTCTCTACGTGCCCGCCGGTCGTGCCGGTGGCCACCAAAGCGATGTCATCCCGGTGCAAGACCTCATCGTAATCGCGGAGGAATGCCACCATGTCAACTTTTTTGCTGTCATGGGCAATCAGGGCAATCGTGATCGTATTGGATTCCATGGGAGGAAGTTAAAGAAATCACCTCCCCGAAAAAACCGTCAACCCCGATCTCTCATCTTAATTTTTTCCCAAAAGTCCAAATTTCCAACTTCCATTTTGACATTCAATTCAGCCTCTTTTTCATCACAACCTCTTAATTATCAGCCGTTTGAAAATCCCAAAATCGCACCCCCCCCCCTTTTTCCCCGTTGGGGAGGGCCGGAAAATCAGCAATAAGGGCCCGGCTGCGTCAAGGAATGTTCACGGAAGGTTCATGGTCAACGTAAGAAAGGTCCCGAAAAGGGTATGGCCGTGTGGAACGGACTTCGTACTTTTAAACATAGCTTAGTTGAAACGATACACATGATGACCGACAACATTGAATCCACACCATTGGTGAAGGAGTTTTGTTCTGAATTACGGAAAATTTTGGCAGGCAATTCGCAAGCACCTGTCCAGCGGTCCATTGCCACTGAAGAAACTGGCGCATCCAAGATTCCGCCCCGTAAGATGGTCAAGCTCCCGCCCCACGAGCACCTGCTCTTTTCGGGCCTCACCATTCAATCCAATTGACAACATTGTTATTGCAACATTGACAAAGAATAGCTGCCGGCCCGATGGGCCGGCATTATTTTTGGACCCGCCTGCCATTTCCCCGATGTAAGAAAATTCGGTCTTTTGAAAACTCTCCATTTTTACCCCCTCTTTCCCTTCGATCTCAAAACCAGCGCGGGCCTTTCCATCTGATTCCTTATCTTTAGATCATGCACAGATTTTGGACCATGGTAGTGCTGCTGCTGGGACTGGCGGGCCAGACCTACGGGCAGGCGGAGCAGAAGCCCCTGCGGCTCGGCTTGGGTTTCCTCGGAACCGCTTATTCCGGAGACCTGACCACCAATGGCGACGCCCTCCAGCGCTTTCACCCCGGCGCTCAATTGTCCATCCAATTTGCATCCGACGCGCTCATCACCCCCCAGATCAATTTTGGCTTCGGGCGCTTTGTGAGCCAGGACCGGGACATCGCCGCCGTTGACGGCGTACAACCCAATACCTTTGTGGACACGCGCTTCTTCTTCGCCGATTTCCGCCTGAAGGCCCGTTTCCTCCGCGAAAAAACCGTCCATCCCTATGCCTCGCTCGGACTCGGCCTCCTCGGCTATACCCCCCGCGACGCCGACGGCAACAACCTCCTCGACAATATCTCCACCCGCAATTCCAACGAGACCTACGGCACCATCACCGCCGCATTTCCGCTCTCCCTCGGGCTGGAAGTCGAATTGTCTCCGCTGGTGATGCTGGGACTGGAATACACCTTCCGCCCGACCACTTCGGATTACCTCGACAACATCGCCGAATTGGGCCCCAACGATGGCAACGACCAGCTCCAAAGCCTGTTGCTGAGCCTCTACTTTACCTTTGATCCCTCCCGAACCGCGACCAGTCGGGGATTGCGGGGCAAAGGCTCCTGATCCCGGCTGCATTTCTCACTCCGCCTCCCCTCTCGGAGAACCTCCACTTTTCAGTATATTTGAATGCGGGGACATCCCCCCGTCCATTTGACTTCTAACCTCAGCCTCCCGCTTCCTATGCCCGACGCAGTTTCCGCCCCGATCATCATGGCCATATTTGGCGCCGCCTGGGCCGGCCTGTATTGGTTTTCCACCGATATCCTCGCCCAATGGCTCTCCACCCAACGGGTCCAGCGGCTGCTCAAGAAAAACAAGCGGTCTGAAGCGCTGACCCACGGCCTCAATGTCGTCAATCGGAAAACCTACCGCGACGTCCTGACCGCTTGGGGCATTCTCATTCTCCCCACCCTGCCCATTTTCGGCGCTTTTGTTCCCCTGGCCGCGAGCCCCTTCATTTACGGAGGCTTTTTCGGGATGGCCGGACTGCTGGGAGGGATTTGGGGAAAGAAATGGATGAAAACGTACCGGGTGGGGGCAGCCAAGCGGATCATTCGGCTGTTGATTGGAAAGGGAAAGCGGGAAGAAATCGACACGTTTTTGGAAGGGGTCTGGAAACAAAAAGAATCGGAATTGCGGCGGGAAGCGGTGTTGGGAATGGGACAATGGGGCTCGCCCCAATCGGTGAAGCTATTGACGGAAGGCAAACAAGATCCGGATGATCAGATTGCCCAATTGGCGGACCGGACCTTCCAGCAGGTGACCCACCGCCTGAACACGGCCCGTCCCTTCAAAGTGGCTGGCATTTTCACCCTGTTCGAAGAGTTCAGTCACCTCACCGAACAGGCGGAAGCCCATGCCGCCCTCCCGGAGAAGGTCACGACCTTCCTCGCGCAACGCGAGGCCATCCGCAAGCGCATCGAAGAGATCATCGCTTCACAAATGCACCTGCGGACTTCATTCCCCGATCTGTTCTGCCAGGAATGCCTGACCCGGGCCGAGGAAATCACCCACGAAGACTGGCGCTTTGTACGTTGCAAGACCTGCAAGGAACCCTTTGACCTGGAACGGGGAGTTGAAAAGGTGGTGGGCGTCATTGGACCGTCCAATGAGCAGCACCGCGAAGCGGGCGTCCTCTACTTGCCATTGTGGGACTACAAAGATGAAATGAGTCGACCGGCCGAAGTGGATTGGATCGAAGTGCGGCCCGGCGGAAGCTACAATTATGATTGGGCGGTCAGTGCGGTGGTGGAAGGCATGGTCAACCGGTTTCCCAACCAGGACCTGCAATTGGACATTCGAATTGACCCGTCCATTTCCCTGCAAAACAATACCCTCTCTATCCTCAAGCGGATCCAGGCGCATCCGGCCCATCCCACCCAAAGCGGATCAGTGCCCGAGTAGGGTGCGAATCTTTTGCAGAATTCCCTTTCGGTAGCGAATCGCCCGGACAATTTCTCCGGCCGAGAAGCCCATCTTCTTCAATTCCTTGCGGGAATAGTCGTGGGCGATGATCAGCGCGTGGCTCAAACGCTCCCGGAATTCTTCGTTGTTGGTGATATAGGAGGGAATATCGTCCTTGGGAAATGCAAAAGCGTCCAACAAAGGTGATTTGCTGGGCGACAAGCCGGTTTTCTCCGCAATGGCGAGGGCCTTGCGGAGCTCTTTGTCCGAGTATTTGGTTTCACGAACGAAATCTTCCAGCAACACATTCCAATCCGCATCGTCTTTTTCGAGGTGGTTCAAACGCTGGTAATTCAGCATGAAATCGACCAGCTCTTCCTTCATCGGACGGTGGGAACGCGGAACGCGCTTGTGGAGCCATTTGAGGGACAGCTCCCGAAATGCCGTTTCCTCCACCATGCGGTGGAAGACGCCGGGAAACTTCGCCAGCAGAGGGAAAAACCACTTCTTTTTCTTCAAATCCGTCCGCGCCCACAACTGAAAGGCTTCCAGCAATTGGGGCGGATTGATCGCCTTGACCATCCGGAGCTCCGGCTCTTCCTGGGTCCACATCACGTTCAGGAATTTCAGGCGGGGCGTGCCCTTGGCCACAATTCCCTTCGGCAATTCCCATTCGACCATGCTGGGCGTCACGCCCTGGGAGATGATGGTCTTTTCCAGTCCCGCCGCCAATTTCTCGGCTTGCAGGCGCTCATTCAACAGTTCGCAGACTTCATCCAGCGTCAGGGCCACCTTCAAGCGGCCGGCCCAGGCACCTTTCGTCAGCGGGACCACCGCTGATTCCAGGTAATTCCGCGCCAATTCATCGATCAGCTCGGCGTAATCGCCTTCGAGGCGCATGCCCTCGGGGACGCCATTCCCCTTCATGAGCGAGAAGCCCAGGCGGTAGACATCGTCGATCTCCGATTGGAGGCTCGCGGTGGTCAGTCGGGAATTGATGAAACGATCGAAAGGATCGTTGGGGGAGAGCATCTCGTGGAAGAGGGAGGAGTCGAGGAATGACTTCGAAGCCAAATCGAAGATGAGGGGCCGCCCGGTGACGGGTTCGGCCTTCGAGAAGCCAAAGGTTTTGAAGGGGGAGAAAAAGATTTTTCCACCGTCAAAGGCCGGATCCCAGCCGGACTTCTCACGGATTTCGGTGGGCATGAAGCCCGCCAGGTGGTTCAACAACTGTTCAACGGGACGGGGATCGCCTTTGATCGCCATGGTCCAGTCCTCCATGTCGCCCCGCGTTTGTTTCACCCAGAAGCTCAACAACTGCTTTTCCCACAACTCCATTTCCGCCCCCGCATCCTCTTGGTCCAATTTCGCCATCTCCGCCTTCGAAAGCTCCAGCGGCTTGATAAAGCCAGTTTTGAGGTCCGACAAAGGCGAGTTCAACGCATCTTCCCGATCAATGAACAGGTATTTGTCGAGCAAGCCGTAGAGCAGGCTCAGCGGACGCTGGACGCGGTGGTGAATTTCGGGCGGGACAATGAAGCCCTGCACCATAAAGATACCGCCCCGGCCCTGTTCGTCCCGGGCATCCGGCAAAAGCCGCATCCAAAAGATGACCAGATGGGTCTCTCCTTCTATTTCCCGATAAAAAACCGCGCTCTTCTCCTCAAATGTATCGTACTCCGGAAAGTGAATCCGAGATTCCAGCTCCAGGATAAAGCCCCGATCCGGGTATTTCTCCGGCACGAAGACCGACTGAAAGCCGTATTTGTTGTGGGGAGACTGCTCCTTCTGGAGGCGGGTATAGAAATACTGTTGGATGTGAGGCATGGCGGTACAGGAGAAAAATTAGGTTCAGGATGCTGAGGAAGAAGGCAGCGCCAGGGGTTCCTTTTTCCGGGAGAACATCCGACGAAGACGCTCCCAGAATGAGATTTTGTCGGGTTCAGGCGAAGGCATATCGTCCCGGGCAAAGGAAAGGAGCCACAGGAAGGGGTCCAGCACCCGCAGGGGTTCCGGCTTTCCGGCACTTTCGTCAAAATCCTCTCCCAACGCACTGACCATGGTATAACGGACTTCTTTGAAATTGTCGCGGGCCATGTTCGCAAAGCGGGCGCACCGGAGGTCTTCCCGCACCCACTGCTCGACCATGAAGGAGGCCATGCTCAGGTCGGTCAGCTTCTGGCGCATGTCCAGCGCATACCAGGAGCTTCCCCCACCGTAAAGCCATTCCCGCAACTTCGGCGTCAGGCGTTCGCCCAAAAGGTCAGACTTCGTGAAGATCACCACGAGCCGCTGGCTGTCCGCGAGGTCCACGCCGAGGTGGTCCATGGCCGCCCGGATATAGGTGTCGAGGAGACGACTCAGGTCGTCGTCGAGTTGCTCCGCGGAACAATCGGGAATGGAGACAATGAACAGCACAACGTCAGAGTGGGCAACGAAGAAACCGGCCCGGGAAATCTGGGCCACTTCGTTGAATACCTCACCCGCCGTATCGTAGAAGCCAAAAATGGAATCGCCAAAGACCGGCAGCTTGTGGTACTGCACGAGGGCCGGGTTGGGGAAGTTGGCGGGGGTGGACTCGGGCAGGTCACCCGATTCGAAGAGCGGCACCTGCTCGTAAAGGACGCGGTGGGTATAATCGTCCAGGCTCCGGTAGTAGTACTCGGCCCAGTGGTCCGAAAAGCGCCCCAGGGTAGAAAAGAGGGAGGTCAGGTAAACTGTTTTTCCATGACCCGCAAAGCCGACCACACCCACCGAAGAGTGCAAAAGGTCCTGGACCCGCAAAAATGCCTTGGGGATCAAGGTTTTGCAAGTCGGGCAATGGTATGTTCCTTTCCGTTCGTCGCGGTGCAGTTGAGGGTTGCTCGTAAGGCAGTAGGGACAGCGCATGAAGTCGTAAAAATATATCTGTACTACTTATATACAGGTTGTGAACCCGGAATGTTGCAAGTTATGAAAAGGATGGAACATAGGGGAGTGGAATGTAGAAATTGGATGGCGGTGGGAGCGGATTTTGGAGGAAAAAAATCAAATTTTGAATGGGAGGGAATTGGGTTGGGGGGGATGGGGAAATGCAGGGAAAAAAAATCAAATGAGGGGACAAACAACAACCCAGCCGACCTCCAAAGGAGGCCCGCTGGGAACAGGAATGCACGTTACGGTTTACAACGTCGTACAGAAAGGCGCATTCGCCAGATAATTCGCGGGGGAAGGCGTGATTTTCTGCATGGAAGTCGGAGGACTGCCGTTGAGCGTCGCGACGATCCGCAATTGGGTGCCGGGACTGAGCGCCGCCGCCCACATCTTGCCATTCAGGCAGGCCGATTGGGGGCTCCCAATCAGGACTCCGACCAGGTAGCGCCGCTTTTTCCCCGCATCGTAATACCACACCGGCCCCCCGCTCATTCCGCCGACACCTTCCACATCACAAATGATCAGCCCACCATTGTTGACACTGGCGGGCCATTCCTTGTAATTCAAAAAGGTGCCGTCGTCCTTCGTTTTGAGGGGCTTGCCCGCCCCAATGCTCGCCGTGCAGCCCGCATTGCACCCGTAGCCAAGGGCCCGCAAGGTCTGGCCCCGGAACTGGCTGACATAGGGCGCGCCGACCACGGACCAGGTCTTCGCCGCTGGTTGCCCACTCAGCAGCACCGGCCGAGTCTCCAATTCCAGCAGCGCCCAATCGTAGGCCCGGGTCTGCTGGCTGTTGTAGGAACCGCCGATGTTTTGGAGGTACTCCTTCGGAATGTAGATGTTCTTGACCGGCACGACGCCGTAGGGAAAGCAATTCAGGCCGTGCTGCGCGAGGGCAAAGCTGACCTGGTCATTGTCACCGTCGACCACATGGGCGGCGGTCAGAACCCATTTCTCCCCGATCAAAATCCCCGTACCCGAACCATCCAGGTCATTCGCGCTCTTGATGATATTACCAACCTTGCGCCACGGATTCTTCGCGACCGTGGTGGAGGCGCTGGGACTCGGACTCAGGGTATTGCCGTGGAAAAAGTAATAGTTGTTCTCCTGACAAATCGGATTGTAAGGGGGCCCGGGCGGACAACACTGGGCCTGGAGAGAGGAGCCCGCTGCGGTCAGCAGGCTCCCGGTGATGAGTGTGAACAGGAATCGTCTCATGGCTCAGATGTCGCGTTGGAACATAATGTACATATCCGAAACGAAGACCCGCCCGTCGCCCCCTTTGGGATCGATGAGGAGCTGGTTGCGGCCTTTCTTGAGGATCCCCGGCTGCACTACCTCGTGGATGGTCATAACTGCCTCGGGGGTATCTTCATGGGGAAAGGTGAAGACCTGTTTCCCGTTGATCCGAAACTTCAATTCAAAGTTGGTGGAGGGCTTGGTGAAATGGACCCGGGCGACCAGGACTCCGTGGGAGCCCAGGTGGGCGTCGGGGTTCAGGGAGAATTCGTCGGTGTGGACATCGGAGTTTTCATTCAGGAAAACACCGCCATCCGAGATGATGCTGTAATCTGCGATACGTGGCATAGTTGTATGGATAAAGGTTAAAAATGTATGGACATGGGAATATTGGGCCCCGCGAGGGGGCGGGTCGGGAAGAACGGCTGAGACGTTGGAAATGGGCCTAGCCCGGAGATTGCAGGGAAGCCACCGTAGGTGCGACAAAGAGGGTGAATTGCCCGTCTTTGAATTGCAGGGTCAAAAAGGACTGTGGATTGGGCTCGAGACACTGGAAGAGCCCGGGATTTGCTGCATTCAAAGGACATTCGGTGGCGGTGGAATAAAACGGAAGCCTGAATTGGTCCAGCGGAGGACTCGCCTGCTTGAGGGATCCCTTGATGTCCACTTCGCCAATTCCACCGTCGACAATATGGTAACCAGAGGGGGTCCACTTGAACTTTACTTGAAAAGCCTGTGGATTGAGAAAAAACAGATACACGATTGCCGCTCCGACAACCAGCCCCACCCCGCTACCAGAAATGAATCTTTTCATACGCTTGTATGCTTTGTTAATTAGGTGTTGAATTACTTTACAATGGTAAGGGGATCGTCGGATTGAATGAAAGCGGGAAAATGGGTATTTTATGTAGTCATGTTTATCCGACACCAATGATTCTCAGCATTTATTGGGGTAATGGGCAAATTAATTTATGTACCCAGCCATGCGGATTCATCAACTGAGCCTCCTGATTCAATCCCTCACCCAGCAGGAAAAAAGGTTTTTCCGCCGCCAATCCCCTGCCCCCAAGACCTCGGGCGGCTATCGCTGGTTGTTTGAGGTTGTCGACGATTGGCTCAAGCAACTTCGTGACCAACCCATTGAAGGTAAAGCCCTCCAGGCCCATATTGGAGCCCTGGGTGGCCCTAAAAACCTCACCACCCTGGCCAATGACCTGATTGACAAGATTCTCCAAACCCTCAGTCAATACCACCAAAAGCGTTCATTTTCCTCCCAACAGTACCGCCAACTGGAAGGTGTCACCATCTTATTCAACCGCGCCCTGTTTGATCTGGCCCGGCACGAGGCGCAATCCGGCCTGAAAAAGGCATTGAACTTTGGGGACCCCCTGATTACCCTCCAATGGATTCGCTGGAACCGAAGGCTTTTTCAACGCCCCGAATTGAGGGGAAAAATTGCCACCAACCTGGACCAACTGGAAGAAGAGGCTGTGGCTCAAATCACCAACGACCACAAACTATCCTCGATTTACGATTCTCTCATTGCACTGGAACAACAAAAACGACGCTTATCTCCAGAGCAGTGCAAAGCAGAACTGGATGAAATAGCTACCCGGGCCCAACAACCAAAAGGATTCTGGGGAGAATTGGCGATCCATGCTTCCCGAGGGATCATTTACAAGATGCAATCCAAGCCCCTGGCCATGCAGGAGGCCTTCAAGGCCCACCTGGAAACCTGGGAAATGAATCCGGCCCAAATTCTGGCCCACTCCCGGCTCTACATCGCCGCCATTTCCAATTACCTCTCCGCCTGCACCAACAACGAAGAGTTTTCGACTTTTGACCGGGAATATGCCCTCATCCAATCCAATCCCCAGCTCAGCCCCGCCTCGGAAAAAGCGTTGATGCGCACCCTCCTCAATCTGAAAATCGTCCGGCACTTCAAGGAAGGACGGTACGACCAGGCTTGGCAGGTCACCCAGGATCACTTTCCCATGGTTTTTTCCCCCGACCAATCTGCCCCCAGCCTGCCCTACAATGCCAGCCTCGCCGCATTCCTGGCGCCTCCGGGAAAAGAAAACCGCCAATTCTTACGTGAAATCACCGCTGCTCCCCGCTGGAAAGAACAGCCGGATCGGCACCGGGCCCTTCAGTTGTATGACTTACTCCTTTGGCTGGAAGAAGATTGGGGGGCTTTGAGCAACAAATTGAACCGGTTCAAGCGCAAATGGGAAAAAGGAGCGCCCGGCTGGGTGAAGGATATTTTGAACTTCGTCGCTCAATGGATGAATACGACCTCCCAACAAGAGCAAAGCAAACTGAAGCAACAGCTCCAGCAAACTTTGGAAGCATCCCGCTCCCAAGGTGCCGCCGACAAAGGCCTCGCGGAAATCATCGAATGGCTCCAGCGCAATCCCTGAGCCATTTTCCCCAATCCCCCATTCCTTCCAATTCCCGCCCCAGAATCTCGTATCTTTACCCCATGAAGGACCTGCGCCATTTTTTCATCCTGTCCCGGCCCCTGAATGTGCTGATTTCAGTGCTGGCCTTCGGCCTGGGTGGATTTCTCGGACTGGAACACTCCTTCGAATTTCTCCGGGACAGCCAATTCTGGATTGGCTTCGGCGTGCTGGCGGTCATTTCCGCCACCGGCTACTGGGTCAACGACGCCTTCGACTTCAAAATCGACCGCCTCAACAAACCGCGGCGGGTCATCGTCAACGCCCATTTGTCCGTCAAAAAAGTCCTCACCGCTTACTTTTCTGCCGTGGGCCTTACATTGGCAGCCTCCTTTTTTCTCCAGGACTTGCCCGTCTTCCTCATCAATGTCGGCGCCGCCGCCCTCCTCTTTCTCTACGCCTGGCAACTGAAGCGGACCACCGTCATCGGCAACCTGGTCATCGCCGCCCTCACCGCCGCCGTCCTTTACTACGCGGCCGTGATTTACCAGCTGACCTTCCCGCTCGTCTGGACCATCGTATTTGCCTTTGAAATCACCTTCCTCCGCGAAGTCGTCAAAGACATCGAAGACATCCGGGGCGATCTTCGCTTCCATTTGAACACCCTGCCGATCCGCATTGGCATCAAATCCACCAAAAAAGTCCTGTACGTGGCGACGCTGATGATGATTGGGACCTGTTATATCCCGTTTTGGCAGGAACTCATCCTGAACGACGTGGTGAATTGGCCTTATATCATCGCCTCAGTGGTCCTGGTGCAGCTACCATTGCTTTATTTCCTGTACCTGCTGATACAGGCAAGCAACCCCAAAGACTTTCATCGCCAGAGCCAATTGCTCAAAGCGCTCATCTTCAGCGGGATGGCTTCCATCTTGTTCTTACATTGAAGGGGGGGGGGGAGAAATTCGGGGGGAAGGGAAGTCAGGAAGAAAAGAAAGGAGCAAAACGTTACCAGTGGCTACTTTTGCAATTTTCTATTGACAGACAGTTTTAAGTTTTAGTCTTGAAGGTCAGTCGCAGTGGCCTGAGCCACCGAACAGATCAAAATGCGCTAATCATCAGAGAATCTAGCAGCAAGGCTTTGATCTACCCCTTTCTTTCTTCGAGGGTCCATAAACACAGGACCCTTAAATGTCTCAGTGATTCCGTTGAAAAAGAAAGAACGAATAAAATGTTGCTTTAACCTATCGAGGATCAATATAGGACAAGAATTTCTAGGACGCAAGAATTTAACTATAAATAGCCGAAAAATCTTACATGCTTTGAGCGGATTTGATTGTTTCGATTTAGAGGGGCCGGGAAAGGTTGTTAGTTCCAGACACTGGCAATCCAGGAGGTGGCGGCCATTTGATGGATTGCGGCAACGATCCGTTGCCGCCTCACCGCCGATCTCTTCCGGCTTGTCGGAGTATTGATGATCAATAATTCTGAAATGGACGGGGAATCGGCTTGCGTCAACGACCCGATACCTGCTTTGCTTTAGTTTTCAGGATTCCTCTCTACTTGCCAGCCAACTGGCAGCAAAGGCATTGTTGTGCCTTTTGGCGGATAAATTAAGTAGTTGGCGGGAAGGTTACTGAACCTCTTGTTCCCGAATATAATTCGGGTCGGGGTTGTCGACGTACAACTTCGAGTTGACGCCGCGGAGGTAGTAACCGCGCCCGTCAAAGGTGCGGCGGCGGGGGCTTTCTAGGCAGCCTTCGGAGCAGCAGCCTTCGAGGCGCTCGGCGCAATTGCCGCAGATGAGAAAATGGTCGTTGCAGTCGGGATTCGCACAATTGATCATGGTCTCGGTCTCCGAGCCACATACCCGACACTGTCCGATGACAGTGGGATTGACCGTATTCACCGGCACCACCACCCGTTGATCAAACACGTAGCAACTCCCTTCAAAGTCCTCTCCGCCCACCTCATGGCCGTAGCGGATGATCCCCCCGTGCAGCTGGTACACCTCGTCAAAGCCCTTCTCCTTCATCAGCCGGGAGACCTTTTCACATTTGATGCCTCCGGTACAATAGGTATATATCTTCTTGTCTTTCAAATGATCCAGCTCCTCCAACTTCTCGGGCAGCTCCCGGAAATTGTCGATATCCAGGGTCACCGCTCCCCGAAACTTGCCCACCCGGTGCTCATAATTCGACCGGGCATCCAGAATAATCACATCCTCACGATTGGAACGGAGGACTTCCCGGAACTCTTCCGGCTCCACATAATTCTCCAATTCGGAGCTGGGATCCAGATCGGACACCCCCAAGTGGACAATTTCCTCCTTGACTCTTACATGCAATTTGAGAAAAGTGTGCCCGGGCACAGCATCGATTTTGAATTCTGTATCGTTAAAAATGGGATGCGCCCCAATCCAGGCCATGTAAGATGCGGTATCTTTCTTCAACCCCGAGACCGTTCCATTCAACCCTTCTTTCCCAATCAGAATCCTCCCCAACAAACCGTTGGCCTGACAGAAGGCCTCCATCTCCAGCCGAACCGCTTCGGGATCGGGAACCGGAGTGAAGTTGTAATACAGCAGGACTTCGTAGGGATGCGTCGGACTTGTTTCCATAATTCAATGCTGAGTGGGACAAAGATAAAAGATTCTCCCGGGGAAAAACACATGAGGATTGTTGGGGAAATGGGAAGGGAATGGCATCTTTGAAAGAAGCCCGGAGGCAAATGAGAATAAATTTAGACACAGGCTTTTTGTTGTGGATAAGAATCTCTATTTTTGCACTCCGCAAAAAAGGAATACCGTCTTAAATTATGAAACGTACATTTCAACCCAGTAAGAGAAAGCGGCGCAACAAGCACGGATTTCGTTCCCGCATGGCCAGCAAAGACGGCCAAAAAGTACTGAATGCCCGTCGTCGCAAAGGCCGCAAGAAGCTCAGCGTGAGCGACGAGAAGCGCCGCAAGCAATAAGAACTCATGTCCTCCGGCGAACAACCGGAAGTACGATATACGTTCAAAAAATATGAAAAGCTGTGCTACCGGCGCAGCTTTGATATTTTATTTGAGCACCGTCAACAGGTCCGGGCCGGTCGAATCCGCATCGTTTATGCCTTTGACCTTCCTCCAGACCTGGTGACTTTCCACCTCATGGTGGCCTTCTCCGTCCCCAAGCGCGCCTTTAAGAAGGCAGTCGACCGCAACCTCCTCAAGCGTCGACTTCGTGAAGCCACCCGCCTCCACAAAGCTCCCCTGATCCAGCAGCTCCGCGACCGCAACCGCAATGCGGCCATTCTGATCATTTACCAGGCCCGTCGAATCGAACCCTATGCCGTCATCGAACCCGATGTCATCAAAGGCTTCAACCGCTTACAAGAAAAATTATTGAATGATTAGGTCGTCTTTGGAATGGTTTTCTCAAAAGACCTGAACATTGTCTCCGTCGGCCTGCATTTCCTTCCGCAACGCCTGTACCACCAGCCAGCCCATTTCCCGGGCATCGGCGATCAACTCCTGAATCCGAACCTCCTCCGGCTCTTCCTCCGCGACCGTCTCGATCTGCTGGAGCAGGCTCGTCAGGCGACGAGACCCCGCGTAGCCACTCGAGGACTTGAGGCTGTGTGCCAGCCCCTTCAGCTCCTTCCATTGCCCGTCTTCCACCAATCCTTCCATCGCCTCGAACGTGGGCTCCATCTTCAGGACAATTTTCTCCAAAATCGCCTGCATGAAGTCCCGGTCGCCCCCCGAAATCTGCACCAGCGCCTCCAGGTCGATGACGCTTCCCTTCGGCACCACCGGCTTCGCCGGCAATGAAGTGGGCGTCTCCTGGATCGCCGCCGCAATCTCACTCACCATGATGGGCTTCGACACATAGCCATCCATGCCGGCATCCAGGCACTTCTCCCGGTCGCCCTGCATCGCATTGGCGGTCATGGCCACGATCCGGGGCCGGTCCTCGCCCAGGGCCGAGATGATGCCCTTCGTGGCCTGGTAGCCATCCATTTCCGGCATCTGAACATCCATGAATACCAGATCGAATTTCTTTTCCTGCACCCGCTGTAAGGCTTCCAGGCCATTTTCCGCGATCTCGGGCTGATACCCCAACCGCAACATCAGCCCTTTCGCGACCTCCTGGTTGATCGGATTGTCCTCCGCAATCAGGATGCGCAGGGGATGGCGGGCCGCCAGCGGTTGCTCGTCGTCGTCGTCGACCCGCAGGTCGGCGCCCTTGCCCAAACGCAGGAACAGCGCATCGAACCACGAGCGGTGATCGAGGGGACGGAACATGAATTGGGCTCCGGGGAATTTTCGTTGGTATTTCCGGGACATCCAATCGGGACGGCTGATCAGCGTCACGGGCAAATTGTGGCGCTCCAGCACATCCTGGACCAACTCCGACAGGGCGGGATGCTGGTCCACGAGCCGCAGGTCCAGGACGAAATGGTCGTAGGTATCGGCCCGTTCCAGGGCGAGAATCGCCGTTTCGGGCTGCTGCGTACACGTTGGCTTGATCCCCAATTGGGTCGACCACTTCCGCAGCAATTCTTCTTCGGCCTGCTTGAAAGAGCCGATGAAGAGGCGCAATTCGGGCATCGCCGGGGGACGGACGGGGGGAGCCGATTCGTTGGTCAGGGGGAGGGTAAAATAGAAAGT
This sequence comes from uncultured bacterium, assembly GCA_963923035.1. GTDB lineage: Bacteria > Bacteroidota > Bacteroidia > J057 > JADKCL01 > CAWUKT01. Next base: position 11,190 of record CAWUKT010000022.1, on the reverse strand, counting down.
CGATCCTTGCCCGACTTCGCTTTCCACCCAGATTTCTCCTCCCATCAACTGGACGAGCTGCTTGCAAATGGTCAATCCCAGGCCGGTTCCGCCGTATTTCCGTTGGGTGGAAGCGTCCACCTGCTCGAAGGCATCAAACAGGCTCGCCTGTTTCGGCGCGGGAATCCCGATCCCGGTATCCGTCACCGCAAACTTCAAGCGGACCTGGCCGGAAGCCGACGTCATGGACCGCAAATCCACCCGGATATGGCCCTTGGAAGTAAATTTGACCGCATTGCCCACGAGGTTGATCAGGATTTGGCGGATGCGACCGGCATCTCCCATGATCATTTGGGGCACTTTGGGATGGACGTCACCGATGAGGTCCAGGTCCTTGGCATGGGCCGTGAAGGCCAGGATTTGCAAGACTTCACTGATGACTTCCCGCACATCAAATTCTTCCCGTTCCAGTTCCAGTTTCCCGCTTTCGATGCGGGAGAAGTCTAATATATCATTGATCAGGGTGAGGAGACTCTCCCCACTCAGGCGAATATTCCGCACAAATTTCCGTTGCTCCTCGTCGAGGTCCGTCCGCATGATCAAGTCCGTCATCCCAATCACCCCGTTCATCGGGGTGCGGATTTCGTGGCTCATCGTGGCCAGGAAGTCCGATTTTGCGCGGTTGGCGGCCTCTGTTTGTTCTTTTTGGGAAAGGATTTCGAGGTTGGCCGCTTCCACCTTCTCCTTCTCGGCCTTGAGTTCCGCGGTTCTTAGGTCGACTTCTTCCTGGAGGCGGAGCGAGCGCCGTCGGAGCTGACGGAGGCGGAGCTTGACGATCAGATAAAATGCTGTGCCGGCCAGTAACAAGGCAATCGGCCAGAACCACCAGTGGGACCAAATGGGCCCGCGGATGTTGATGGCCAGCGAGCTGGTCGGACCGGGAACTGAACGGTTTCCAACGAAGGAGCGCACCTCGAAGGTATAATGCCCCGAAGGAAGGTTGGTGTAGACGGCCGAATTCTCCCGGGAAACGGGCGACCAATCTTTGTCCAGGCCTTCCAGGCGGTAGCTGTATTGTACTTTGGAGGGAGCGGAATAATGGACGCCCTGGAAATCCAGGGTCAGGTTATTTTGGTCGTAGTCCAATGAAATCTCAGTCGGCGCCTGGTTCCAGCCCGGCGCGCTGTCCACCAGAGCGGTCCACGGGACCGGCTGACGGTCAAGGCGGAGCCCCGTAATGAAGGTCGATTCCGGCGGGACCGATGTCCGCAGCAAGCGGGCATCGCAGTGGAAGAGTCCTCCCACCGTCCCAACCCACAAAGTGCCATCCGGATCGGCCAGGATGGATTTCTGGTTGCACTCAATCGCGGAAAAACCTTCGTCAAAGCCGAAGTTCTCCACCTGGACCGGCGCTTCATCCGGGTCCAGGGTGACCCGGGCCAGGCCCCGGTCCGTTCCGACCCACATATAGCCATACTCGTCGAACAGCAATGAATAAACGCCTGCCGAGTTCAGGCCATCTCCCTGGTCTAGATAGCAGGCCGATTCTCCATCAAAGCGCACGAGGCCTTCAAAACCGCCCATCCACACATGGCCGGTCCGACTGACCGCCAAGGTGATCCCAATCATCTGCAACTGCGGATACTGTTGCCCCAACTCCTCGACCTTTCCGTCCTTGACCCGCATCAGCCCCCGCTCCGTCGACGCCAAATACAGGCTGCCATCGGGGGTTTCGACCATATCGTAAATGCCGCGCGGTCCATCCTCCGGGAGCAAAGTGCTCAGGACAAAGCGGCGGCGGGTTTCGTCAAATTCATACAGTTCGCTGTGGGTGCCGAGGAAAAGGCGGCCTTGGGAATCTTCGAAAAAGCAGAAGATGTATACGTTGCGTTTGGCGTCCCAGGGGATCAGACTCATGGTTTGGCCGGTCCGCATGACCGGTCCCTGGTTGGTCCCAATCCACAGGCGGTCTTTCGAATCCCGCATCATGTCTGAATACCGGAAGTCCTTGTAATCGGGTGAGACACCCGGCAGGGGCACCGGGCCATCATCGGTCATTTGGTAAATGCCACGTTCCGTTCCCACCAACAGGTCTCCATTGTCGTCCCGGTCCACTCCCCAGACCACCGGGTCCACCAAGCCCTCCTTACGTCCGTAGCGCACAAAGGAGCTGTTGGAAAAGCGACACAGCCCGTACGCCGGGCTGCCCATCCAAAGATTGTCCTCGTGGTCCACCATCAGGTTCACCACATTCTCAAAGCACAATCCATTCTCCGCCCGAAAGACCTGAACTTCATCGTTCACAATGGAAGCGATGCCCTGCCGCGTGCCAATCCAAATCCGGCCCCGGCCATCCTCAGTAATGGCATGGAGGTGATTTTCGGGCAATCCTTCAGCAGTGGTAAATTGGGTATAGGTGTCGCCGGTGAAGCGGAACAATCCTTCGGCGGAAGTGGCGACCCAAATCCGGCCCTGACGGTCCCGGTGAATGTCTTTGACCAGGTTCGAAGTGGGCCCCTTCAGGAAATCCATCAGTTGGAGACTGCGGTTTTGGTAGGAATAGGCCCCTTCGGAGGTCCCGATCAGCAATTTTTCTTCGTCCTCCCAAAACAGCTTGTAGATGAGTTTCCCCTTCAATTCTCCCGTATTGGGTACGGGCTCAAACAGGCTGTCCACCATGTGGTAGAGGCCACCATCGGCCATGCCCAACCAAATGCTTCCATCGGGCGCCTCGGCCATGGTCCGGACCAGGCCGTTCGGGACATTGGCTTCCGAACCGATCACCCGCACCTCCCGGCCATCATAGGTCTGCAACCCCAATCCCCGCTGCGCAAACCAAAGCGTGCCCCGCGAATCCTGGATCATATAGGTCATCATCCCATTTTCGAAGCCCTCTCCCCCATCCGGCACGTGAAATTGGTGGCCATCGTAATAGCCCGCCCCCGCTCCGTAGAACGTCACCCAGAGGTAGCCGCGCTCATCTTCCAACATGGACGTCACGTAGGAACCGGGCAGGCCCTCTTTGAGGCCAACCGGGAAGAAGCTGAATTGCTGTGCCAAAGCCCAGCACCACCCTCCCATCAGAGCGAAAATGATGAACAGACGCTTCAAAGTATTAGCGTTAGCTGGATGTTGTTCTATGTATACTTTCTAAAGTCCGGAGAGGAGGTCTGCCGGACCACGTTTCAACTGACAGAAATTTCTTGGATTGATTTCGCAATTCCAATTCAAATCAGGCCGAATTCATTCAGGGAAGTTAAGCGGGAAGAGGAAGAGAATAATGGGGAAAAAGCCGATTGGGAGGTCTGAGGGGGGATTGGGAAAAACGAAAGAAGGGATCGGGAGTCGGTTGGGGCCGCGACCTTACAATCAGGTGTTCTCCGATGGGGGTAAAAGAGCAGACAAATAGAATGGGCCACCCGACGGGCGGCCCATTTCAATATCTTGGCAGAAGCCCAGCTTAGAGGTTCATGCCTTCGAGTACGTCTACGACGCCGCGAACAGCAGTAGCGGACTCCTGGAGGAGCTTTTGCTCGTCTTCGTTCAGGTTGAGTTCGATGATCTCCTTGATACCACCGGTACCGAGCTTCACGGGAACACCGAGGTACAGGTCGTCGATGCCGTACTGGCCGGTCAGGCGGGAGCAAACCGGGAAGATGCGGTTTTGGTCGAGGAGGATGGCTTCGACCATCTGAGCAGCAGCAACACCCGGAGCGTACCAAGCGGAGGTACCGAGGAGCTTGACGATCTCGCCGCCACCTTTTTTGGTGCGCTGGACGATGGCGTCGAGCTTGTCGCTGTCGATCATGTCGGTGACAGGGATACCGGAAACGGTGGTGTAGCGGGGAAGCGGCACCATGGTATCGCCGTGACCGCCGAGGAGGAGGGCCTGGATGTCCTTGGGAGAACAATCGAGGGCTTCAGCGAGGAAGGAGCGGTAGCGGGCGGTATCGAGGATACCTGCCATACCCATGACCCGGTTGGAATCGACACCGGAAGCCTTCCAGGCCTGGTAAGTCATGACGTCCAGCGGGTTGGCGACGACGATGATGATCGCGTCGGGAGAGTGGGCAATGGCCTGCTCGGTGACCGTCTTGACAATCTTGGCGTTGATGGAGATGAGGTCGTCACGGCTCATGCCGGGCTTCCGGGGCACCCCGGAAGTGATCACAATGACGTCGGATCCCGCGGTGGGGGCGTAGTCATTGGTGCTTCCCTTGACGCGGGTATCGAACAACTGGACGGGAGAGGTCTCCCACAGGTCGAGGGCTTTGCCTTCAGCTACACCTTCTTTGATGTCTACCAGATAAACTTCCTTGCAGATGCCCTTTTGGGCCACGGCGTCGGCGCAGGTTGCTCCTACGGCTCCGGCTCCGATCACTGTCACTTTGCTCATAGTAATTGTATGTTTTTGAATGCAAATAAATTAGCGAATTCGAATTACCGGCGAAGATACACTTGTTTTGGTGGGGAATCAATGCTCAAGACGGATGTCAGCCAATTGATCTTGCGACTCTTTGGTTCTTTTTTCATTTGCCCTTGTCCCGCTTCTCTCCGCATCGAATTTCCCTGCTCCCTCCCGCTCAAATATTCTGTTAAAAACCGTAAACTTTTTATGGACAAAAAGGTTATTTGACAGTATATTGCACTTAAGGTCAGCCAAGACCATTTTCGATTCATCCATTTTCTGCTCCGACTATGAAAAAGCGCCAGAATACTCCGCAGCCCGTGCAGGCCAAGTCTATGCCCGGGTCCCCCATCCAACGGAAAGCCATGCCTCCCCAGTTCGCACCGGGAGCATCCACCGTCCAGCGCAGCGCTGGCAACGATAAAAATCCCAAAATCATGCCCGACCACGGGCACGTCACGTACCAGGACCAACCTGGCCCTGTCTCCATCCAGGGAGCCGGTGATTCCCATGCCATCGCCTACAACGATGTCCGCCAGGGAGCCATCGCCGACTGTTATTTCCTCTCCTCCCTCGCCGGAGTCGCCAAGACCAATCCGGAACTCCTCGCCAACAACATCGACGGCCCCAAAAGCGACGGGACCTACAATGTCCGCCTCTACCGGAAGAAAATGTTCGGCGGATTCGACTCGGTCATCTACAATGTCACGTCGGAGTTCCCCGCAGATGCTACCGGCCACCGCATGTATTCCCAGGGCGAAGACACCAACGCCGCCGGGGAGAGAGAAATTTGGGTCTCGCTGATCCAAAAAGCCTACGCCCAGATGTTGGGCAGCTACGAGAACCTCGCGTGGGGCTTCTCCCAGGACGCATTTGAGGCCCTGACCGGGCAAGAGTTCAGCTCCCACAGCAACCGGGGCTTGCTGGGCGGGCCTTCTTCCGGCGACATCGCCGCTGATGTGCTGGCGGCCCTGCGGGCCGGCAAGCCCGTAACCGCCCAAACCGGCGGCGACGGCTCGTTCAACAGCATGAGCCAGGAAGACAAGACCTTTGCCCAAAACAACCGCATCGTGGCCCGCCACGTGTACACCGTCCTGAACGGCGATGCCAACAATGTCCGGGTCCGCAACCCCTGGGGCGGCAACAGCGAGGAAGTCGTCATGACCTGGGCCCAGTTCAAGACCTATTTCAAAGAATTTACCACCCGCGATTGATGGCAGAACCCATTGCATTCATGGAGACGGCCGCGGGCCAGATCAACGGCGTCCAGGTCGCCCTGGCCACCATGGGACCGCGCGAGGATGAGAACGGCGAGTTTCTCGGCCTGAACATCTATGTTGGAGAGGAGCTCTACGTCAATGCCCGTCAGGGCGACGTGCTGGACATCGGAGACCAGCAATGGAGAGTCGACCGGCTGACGCCGGCCGAGCCGCCCCGCAAGGGATCGGTCTTCTTCACCCGGGTATAACGTCCCTTCGGACTACCCCGTACTAAAATAAGGAAGCGCCCCGTTGATACAGGGCGCTTTTTCTTTTCGTATCAAATGGATTCCCGGAGACCAGGCCTCCCGGAACCGGGTGTAAAAGCACTTAGGCTTTTTCGGCTTCGGCCTGGTTCTTGAAGGAACGCTTGGCGCGGGCCGCGAGCTTGGCCGACTGGATTGGTCCGGTCGCAATAGATACCTGCCGCCAAATGACGGTCCAGCCGTCCTGAATCTGGAGCTCAGGCGGCAGCACATTCGAGAAGGGAATAAACTGGTTGTTCCGGTTCACCTGCACGAAATTGGTATCGAAGAGGTAGTACTGAAGGACCGTGGAAGGGTTGCCATCGGCATCCCGCAACTGGTAAACCCCACCGGGCAAGGGCGTTCCCGACGGAGACCGAAAGGAATTGTTGAAGCCCACAGTTGCCGAGTCCATATCCACGTTGGAATTCCGGGGAGGATTAAAAGGACTGTACGTAAACCCAAATACATTAGGGATTTGTCCCCGACTCGCCGCAAATGCGACTTCCGTCATAATTTCTGCCACTGTGGGATTGTCGTTCACAGTGACCCGGACTGGGGTAACAGAATTCCCCAGGTAAATGCCCACCACACGGACATTGACTGTAATAGCCATAACATTAAGTAATTATAGATGAAAGAAAAGGACCCAAGCGGCTCCTTTGTAAAGCCTTTATCCCATTAAAATTCAACAATTTCCCCACAAAGCCAAGCCAAACCCACACAACAATGGCGCGCTTTTGGCAAAACACACCCCATTGGCTCCCAGGGAGGATTTGCAATCCCTGGCTTGCCATCATTTCCCTAGCCCGAGCGACCAAAGCAACTGAAAACCAAATGGTTTTACCGCCCAATTCCGGCTGCGGCCCTCCACAATGGCGACATTGCTGCGGCCCGATTGACAGAAGACCGGCCATCCAATTGCCAATGAGGGGACCTTCCCTTAGAAGGCCAGTCGCAACATCCAGTTTGGGGCGGAAAAACAGAGCCACGAGGTCCCCATAGGTCGAGGGTGAGGGGCATGGGAAAACGTAAACCGGTAAATCCGAGCCGCCTTATCCGTGGAGGAAGGCAAATGGGGCCGCTGATTTCAAAAGGAGTAAAGAGGGGGACCAGTTTGGGAAAGGGGGGCCGAAGATTCCCATAGCCCGATCTCCGACCGGGCACAAAACAAAAACTGGACAGCGCGACGCTGTCCAGTTTCGGTCGACATGTCCCTCTCAGAGGGACAACTCTAAATTTTCAAATGTTGGACCGATCAGCAGCCTTCGCCGTAATCAACAAACTTCACCTGGAAGTCTTCGCCGTAATCCACCCACTTGATCTTGTAATCTTCGCTGTAATCGACTTCCTTCCAGCGGCCTTTCTTGTCTTCACCGTAGTCGACCCACTTGATCTTCACGTCCTGGCCGTAGTCGACTTTCTTGACCTTGTAGTCTTCGCCGTAGTCGACAATCTTGATCTTGCCGTAGATCTCACAGGCGAGGTTGCCGACCGGCGCTTTCTTCGCCGAACGGTTGGCCATGAGGTAGCCGGTCAGGCCCATTCCCGCAATCGCGACAACGAGGAAAAGGCGGAATGCAATTTTTTTCATAGGATTTATTTGTTTGACTTTAATTCAGTGCCCAAAAATACAAAAGTCAGGACCGAATCTGAAAAACAATTCCCCACGCCCCCACTCTATTTATCCCCCGGCCTCCTTCAGCGCTGGATGGGCAGCGGTTGTCATTCCCCCAAATAATCCACATTTTACAGCAAAGATACTTTACATGCCCTCATTTGACGATCTCTACGCCCCGTCCGGCGACGTGGCCCCTATGTCGGCGGACACCCTCGCCCAATTTCAAGACCGTGTCCCGGCCATCCTCCTCGACCGCTGGAAGCGCCCCGGCATCGGCGTGCTCGGCGGCGGCCGCCTCCAACTCATCGACCCCGCCGACTACGAACCGGTCCTCGACCAATGGCTCGGCCGGCCCGATCCTACCCGGGTCCCCTTTGCACTCGGTGCCTTCGGCGACCTGTTCTACTACCGCGACCGCGGACAACACGACATCGGCGGCACGGTCATGAAAGTCGAAGACATTTGCCGCCTCGATCCCCACTACCGGCGCACCGAGGTCTGTACCTGGGAGGTCGACAAGTTCTTCAAGAGCTACCTCCTCGACGAAGCAGTCGTCAACGGAACCCTACGCGGCCCGCTGTTCAAAGAAGCATTGGCGGAGATGGGCGCATTGGAGCCGGGCGAAATCTTCACTTTCGTCCCCGCCCTGGCCCTGGGCGGCGCGGAAGAACTGTCTTACCTCCAAAAGGTCGACGCCCGCGTCCACCTCGATTTCCTTTTCCAAGCGACCGCCTAAGCCCACCTGCGATGCAAGTACTCCGCGTCTACCCCCTGCGCCAAACCCTCCGTTGGTCCCGGACCCAATTCATTTACCCCAGCCTCGTCGCCGCCGTCTGGGTCTCGCTCTACTATTTCCTCGACCTGAATTGGATGCGCCTCCCCTGGCTCCCCATTTCCCTCGTCGGGGTCGCCGTGGCCTTTTTCCTCGGCTTCAAAAACAACTCTTCTTACGACCGCCTCTGGGAAGCGCGGAAGATTTGGGGGGCCATCGTGAATGCCAGCCGGAGCTGGGGCATGATGAGCCTGGACTATGTCACCGACCATTTTGCCGAAGGAGACGTCGATGCCGAAACCCTTCGGGACCACCACCGCAAATTGATTTACCGCCACATCGCGTGGATGGCTGCACTGCGCCACCAATTGCGGGCCTTGAAATCGTGGGAGCACAAGGACAAACGGGCCGCCTGGTCGCGTGATTTCCTTCAGGTGCGGGAATACAAGGTCACGTTGGAGGAAGAATTGACGCCGCTGCTGGACGAGGAAGAAAGGAAATACGTCCTGTCAAAAAAGAACCGGGCCACCCATCTCCTGAACATGCAGGGCCGGCACCTCAAGGAATTGCATCAGCAAGGCTTGACCGACAATTTCCGCCATGTGGAGCTGGAAAAATTGCTCGTGGAGTTCTTTACGCTTCAGGGCAAGAGCGAACGGATCAAGAATTTTCCTTTTCCCCGCCAGTACGCCACCATCAACCTCATCGCCGTCTTCATCTTTGTCCTGTTGATGCCGCTCGGCATGATCACGGCCTTCGGCGATCTCATCACCGACATCAAATTGGCGGACTACTGGATTTGGTTGGTGGTCCCCTTCTCCGGACTCGTGGGCTGGATTTTCTTCGTCATGGACAAAATCGGCGACTATTCTGAGAATCCCTTCGAAGGACTTTGGAACGACATCCCGATCACGGCCCTGTCCCGGACCATCGAAATCGACCTGCGCGAAATGCTGGACGAGACAGACCTGCCGCCCGCCGAAGAACCCCACGGAAATATCCTGATGTAAGTGTGAATTATTTCTTCCAGTCGCCGAGGTTGGTGCCGACGCCAAAGAAATGGGTCGGTCCGACGGCGTGGTAGGACGCGAGGGAATAATCCAAACGGAAATGGCTGATCTTGAGCCCGGCTCCGAAAGAGAAGCCACTCAAGCCGGCCCGGTTCTCGGCCCGGAGCTCCTGCCGCCGCATGTGGTTATAGCCCGCGCGGAGGTTGAAGCCCTTCGAGATGAGGAATTCGGCGCCAAAGATCACGTGGCGGAAGAGGTTGTCGAAGAAAGGGAAATTGTTTTCGATGGGTTCCCCACTCAGGTCAAACTCCACGGGCGCATTGGCATCGTAGAAGACGAGTCGGGGACGGTTGATATTGTGAACGGTGACCGAGAATCTCAGCGGCATATGGGCGAGGCGCTGGGAAAGCCCGAGTCGGATGTCCAAAGGAAGGTTGGTGCGGGCACTGGTATTCCAGGAGGAAAGATTGAAGCCCAGGTGATTGAACGTCAATCCGGCCGTGAAGAGACCATTTTCGGAAACATACAAACCGCCGAGGTCCATGGCGAGCGCGGAATTGCTCTGGAAGCCTGAAATCGACGAGTTGAGGAATTTGAGGTTCGCGCCGACCCGGAAACGGTCGATCATGCGGCTCCCGCCGACCACCAACGCAATGTCATTGGCGCCGAAGGTCCCGATTTGATTGCCCAGGACGTCCGCCTGGATCATTTCCCCGTACCCAACATACTGCACCCCCGCGTGGAAATCCCCGATGCCTTCAAAGCTGTGGGCATAGGACGCGTAGCCATAGTTGATGCCGCCCAGGAAATTGACAAAGGCCATTCCGATCTGCTGGTGGGCCGAATCGTTGACCAAAGCCGGATTCTGATACGCAAAGCTGGCATCGTGGTCGTAGGTGGTGATGTTATATCCCCCCAAAGCCGCTGCCCGTGGTGCTGGCGTCAGATTCACGAAGTCATAGACATTCTGTCCGGCGATCTGCGCGCTCAACACAAAGGGAAACAAGGCCGCAAGTCCTATCAGTAAATGTTTCACAGCTTCGAAAATAAGGGAAAATCTGACGGAAAAGGAGGGAAAAATTAGGGGACGGTCGCAGCCGGGACGCCTAGTGGGGAGCTGTTTCCTCTCCGCCGCCATCTGTATCGGGGCGCAGGGTCATCGTCACCGGGTTCTGGCCGGTATTGTTGGTCAGGATCACCTCTTCCTCGGTCACCTTGGACAAGTCGATGTGTTGCTCCTGGACCATCCCGTCCGGAATGGTAATCAGGACCTTTTTGTCTTCACTCAATTTCCACGTCCCCCGCTCCAACTGCCCCATCAGGATTTCATAACGGCCATCGGCACTGAAATTGAAGGACGAAGTGGCCATTACCTGGATCGGCATAGGTTCCCCGCCCTGCATGTTGAATTCCTGGAGCTTCCAGCTGCCGACGAGAATATCCTCGGGGGTCGGACCGGAATTGGAATCACAGGCCGTGAACAACAGCGCGAAAGACAGGGCGAGCAGGGACAACAATCGGGATACTTGCATGGGATGAAAATACGGGATTCGGAAACAAGAAATAAGGACGCGGGGAAATTTTTCCATCGGAGCGGCCAAATCAAGCGTTTGGGAGGGGAATGAAGTCGGGTCAATGTGCCAATGAGGGAAATGGGTAGATGGATTCAATGGGCAGATGTGCAAATGAAGTGGATGGGGAAACGAGGTCGAGGAGGGAAAACGGAAATTGGACAGATGGGGAAGTGAGTCAATGGACCGGAAGGGTCAATGGGGTACCTCTCTTGGGGGGTTAATTCGGGTTGGAGGTGGGGGGTATTTACCTTTGAGGTGGGGAGGGGGGCCTCCAACCCAAATACAATTCGCCTTGGACCTTAATTCATTCGGCTCAGACCCT
>CAWUKT010000021.1:0-88363 GCA_963923035.1 uncultured bacterium | reverse complement strand
ACCCCCGGGTTGGACGCGCCCACCTGGGAGCCACCCCAACGGACCTCCGGGCCAGACGGCCCGGGGCAGGCAGTCGGGAGAGCCGACCGGAGCACGGAAGCATTCCGCCTGAACGCAAGCGCCCCGAGGGCATGGGGTTCCCTCGGGGCGGTGCAGCATTGGAAGGGGCTTGAATCAGTCTTCGAGGCCCTGGACGGCAGCCGGGACCCAGGAGTCCTGGGTTTGGCCATTGCCAAGTTGGCCGCTGGCACCTTCGCCCCAGCACCGCACCCGGCCATCTTCCAGGATGACACAGGTATGGTTGAACGTCGACACTCCTCCGGAGTAAAGCCGAACCGCATTGCGAACTGTCAAGATCTGTTGGAAGGAATTGAGCGGGGTATTTGTCCCCTGGCCCAGATTGCCATTGCCATTGTAGCCGGTGCTGAAAACCCGCCCATCGCGGGTCAGGGCGTGGGTGCTGACGCCCGCGCCCCCGGGACCGGTCGCTCCGCCTTTACTGACGACTACCCGCTGAACCGGGATGCCCGACATAGAGTTGACCAACTGGGGAGAGGAGGAATTGGTGGTATTGCCCAGGCCCAATTGGCCGGACTGGTTATCGCCCCAGGCGTACAATTGCCCGGTCGAATCAATGGCGAAGGCACTCGCCCGGTAGCCACCACCCACGAAGATGTCCTCAATCAACGCCCCGCCCGGAAAATTGATTTGAACCGGTATCCTGGAGTCGGTCGTGGTTCCATTTCCCAATTGGCCGAAAGTATTTCTCCCCCAAGCCCAAACGGTTCCATCTTCCAGGAGCATCAGACGGGTATGGTGGGAGGCTGTAAAATGGGCGGAAATGATCTTTTCAATCGGAGAAGCAGTGGTAAAAGCCAATACCGGACTGTTCTGGTCCACATTGTTGCCATTTCCCAACTCCCCCGAATTGTTATTTCCCCAGCTCCAAACCATGGTATCATTCTGCACCGCCAATACACTGGAAGCATTGCCGCCCCCCGACATGAAAAGGTCCGTGATATTCGAGATTCCGGGGACCTCCAGGGGAATACTTTGATCAGCGGTATTCGATCCATTTCCCAAGACCCCTTGTTCATCATTTCCCCAGCAAAACACCTTCCCATTGTCCCGCAGCGCACAGGCGGCTCCGGTGATTGATGTGGAGCCATTGTACTGGGAAACAACGACTTTGGTAATATTGGAGAGGTTGGCCACCCGGCGGGGATAAAAGCTGGTCCCGGAAAAAGTACCCACTCCGGTCAACCCACTGCTATTGGCCCCGGCTGACCACAGCTGGCCATTTTCCAGCAACCAAAACGTGACCCTCAATTCCTGGACAATGGCCGCCACGGAGTCGGGCAAGGGAGACCAGGTAGGATCTAAAAACGGTACCGTCGCCTGCCCAACCCCAAAACGGCTACTGGAATTGAACCCCCAGGCCCGGGTTTCTCCATTGGCGAGGATGACATCGGTATTGCTTTGAACGCCGCTCCAATCCACCGGGAAGTCCTTCGCCATGAAGTCTTCGGGCTCATAGATGCCACTGCCGCCACTGTTTCCGCCGCCACCCGCGGGAACCAGGCTGCCCAAGCTGACCGTATTGCCATTCGACAGGGTCAATTCCTGGGTGGTACTGTCCCAGGTGAGGGTCTGCGCGTCGGTATTGTCCCGAAATATACTCAAATCCACGCCATTGCCATCGTCGATCAACAGGCTGTCATTGCTCAGGGACAGACTTTGCTCGTCCGTGTCCACTGTCCCCGGCGGCAAGACGATGGAATTGCCACTGCTGATGAGAATGGTATCACCGGAAATGCTCAATTGCTGGAGCTCATTGATGGGATCGGGATCGGCGTCGTTGACTTGGTCGGGTAAGGTAACCGAATTGCCACCGGAAAGGCTCAGGGTTTGCCCTGTCAGAGATAGTTGTTGCAATTCATTGGCAGGATCGGCATCGGCATCATTGACCTGGTCGGGAAGGGTGATCGTATTGCCATTGGAAATGCTCAGGTCCTGGCCGTTGAGGGTGAGGATTTGCGTGTCGGTATTGTCCCGAAACCCGCTCAGATCCACCCCATTGCCGTCTTGGATCAACAGGCTGTCATTGCTCAACAACAGATTCTGATCGTCGGTGTCCATGGTTCCCGGAGGCAGCACAATGAAATTCCCATCGCTGATCGTGACGGTATCGTTGGAAATGCTCAATTGTTGGATTTCGTTGGTGGGATCGGCGTCGGCATCGTCCTTGTTGACAACTTCCGTGGCCATCAGGGCGTAGGGCACCGAGGACAGTTCCGTCACTCCAACGGGCGTATAGTTGGTGCCACCGCTCAGATCGGCTTCCACCTGTACCTCGTAGGGTCCATTTGCCCAATCAATCCCCGCAAAGGTCCCGCTCACCGGCATGCCTTCCCCAAGCCGCAGGTTGTAGAGCCCGAGGGCATTGGTGGTGGTAAAAAATTGTTCCTGGTAAACGGGCGTACCGCCCACTGTCCCCTGAAAGAAGCTGATTTGCAGGGAAATGGATTGGTTGGGGACGGCCACGCCATTGGCATCGCGGGCGACGGCCTGGTAGTTGATGCTTTGGGGCGCCTGGGCCTGGACCAAGTAGGCGGTCAGGGCGAAGAGGCAGAGAAATAGATACTTTTTCATGGTCTTGGTGAATGGATACAGGGTTCAGTAATCGATTTTTTCAATGCGGAATCGGTGGAGAATTTCTTCCCGGTCATCCCGCATGACGAGGAGGTAGAGGCCATTGGCGAGGGCGGCGAGGTCCATCTCAATGGTCGGGGTGCCCGCTTCCACGGCATGGGTCAGCACCCGCTGACCGGCCATGCTGACGACATCGACACGGCCGGACATCCAGTCCCCTTCGCTCCGCTTGATGCGGACCGGACCGGCGGTCGGGTTGGGATAGGCCACGGCAGAAACGACCGACTGCGGCTCGGAGGTGGCCACCAGGCTCATTTGGGGCTGGTGAAAGCCTTGGGAAAGAAGGACCGTGCCATTGTCGAGGGTTTCGGCGATCGCTTCGCCGATCGTAAAGGCATGGGCGGCGGCGGTCCCGCCGCTGGCAAAGACTTCTGGTGTTTGGACCTGGGCCGACAGTTTGGGAGGGACCAGGCATAGGCCGGCCAGTCCCCAGAATAGGAGGAAAGGTTTCATTGACATGAATATTTGGTATGGCGCTAAGGTCAGCCGCAGACAGGGAAAATTGTATAACGATTTTGGGCGATTGTTAACGGGGGAAAAGGGCGGAGGGGGTTTTAATGGGCAAATTTTTTAATGTGCGAATGTGCCAATTTGGGGAATGGTAAATGAAAGGGGGGAGGAATGTGCAAATTTTCAAACGTGCGAATGTGCCAATTTGGGGAATGGAGGGGGGGGATGCGGTGATTGGAGGAGCGGAAAATGAAAAAACTGGTACGGTGTTTGTTATTCATTCGCGGAATGGGGCGGCTTGGTTTACTCGCTGAGTTCCCCGATTTTTGTTCTACCTCAACTGAAAACACCACCACATGAAGCGTTACTCTCTCTTTTTCATTGCTTTTCTCTTTCTCTCGGCCTTCACCCTCCCGGCCACCACGGTCAAGCTCAAAATCACCTACAAGGGCAACGGCGTGGCCAACAGCGACATCACGATCAAGCACGGCGATGTGGCCCTCGGGAGCGGTCGGACGGATAGCGGCGGCTATGTCTCGATCAATGCGTCGAACCTGATCAGCCGATCCATCGATGTCTACGGGCAAAAGACTTGCGGCGGCACGACCAAAAATTGGGATGTGAAGGGCTGGGTGACGCTCGATGACGACAATTTTGCGCACCTGAACATGGACGATGTGGTCAAGGAAATGACGAGCATGGGCATGTCGGAAGGCATGTTGGTCTCGGCGTGGGGCCTGTCGGCGTCGGGTTGCAATGATTCGGGGAGTGGCAGCAGTGGAAAAACAGATTCGGGCACGTCGGACGCGGGTTCGGGGAGCACGACATCGTCCAGCAGCAGTTCGGAGACGATTGATTGGGAGCAAATGCGGCAGGACAAGCTGGATTTTCAGCGGAGTACGCTGGAAAACGATATTGACCGGTTGAATGACCGGATCGTCAAGACCAAGGCCCACCTGAATGCGCTTCGCGATGGCGGGGAGCCGGAAGTGACCATCCGTAGGACGGAAATCGACCTGGAAATGGACCGCCTGAAGCTGGAAGACAAGGAATTGGAACTGGAGCAGGTGAATGCCAAACTCGCCGGCAACCGCCTGAACAAGACCCGCCGCAATGAGATTCAGGACCGCCAGGCCCAAATTGAAACGGATCTCGATCGCCTCAAGGACGAAGACAAAAAGCTGAAGCGCGATGAAAAGGCGATGAAGGAGGAGGAAAACATCGATTCGATGAGCAAAGTGGATGTACGCGCGCGCCTGCTCGACCTGAAGAGCAGCCGCAAGAAGAAGCAGCTCTCGCTGAAGATGAGCGGCAAACGGATGGACGCAGAGAAAAAGGCCGCGCTGGAAGCGGAAGTGGCCGGGCTGGACCGCCGCATTGAGCGGCTGGAGCAGCGGTTGGCGGAGCTGACGGCGGAGGAGGAAGGTGGGGAAGCTACTGAGGAGTAAGGCGGAGCCAGTGTGGCGTTTTCGTGGAACTAAGTTCCACGAAAGCAGACCGGTTTGTTGCCGCGTGAGCGGGAAGTGAAAAGGTGACGGAGCTGGGGCTTCGTCACCTTTTATCCTGGGAACAACAATAGTTTATTGAAAGGAATTCAATAAGGCCATCTTTATATTTGATCTACCGCCCATCGCAATCGTTAGTTTACTTTCTACAAAAGCAATGGAACAGAGGTTTGATTACCTAGGAACTTTATCATGTTCGATTTTTGCCTTTGGGCCTATTATTGCCTGAGCATTCGGTGCATTTCTCTCATTATACCAACTGGTTAACTGGCTCTGATATGCAGCCCAAACTTCAGCTGCCGTATGAAATTCCCCCCTTAAACGTTTTATTTTAGACCCACTCTTCCAATATTTAATTACACCTATCATTATAGCCTCAATTTCTCCCCATTCTACGACTTTTAGACCTATCAAAGTCCTTAACAGGTTGTGGGTGGTTGCAGAGACTCCGGCTTGTACTTGGGTGCCTTTAGGTAAACCTTGAGCCCAAACTCCATTTTTATTGACCTTGTGGTCTCCCCCTCTAGATCCCCTCATTTCAGGAGTCATTCCAGAAATATCGCTAAAGCTTCTCCTTACTGCGAGGCCTAAGTCCAGCAAAAGTCCACAAGTTTTTTTCAGACCCCAATTCTCGGACCATTGATCCAAATGACTTAAAAGAGATTTATTCCTATTAAAAAAACCGGCGTAAACCCAAGCATCCCTACCTTGTCCTTGCAGAGCAGCATGAATATTATTATCGACTTTCGCTAAGGTTTGTAACTTCACTATTATTCTTTCCATTGCATTATTTACATCTCTTTTTACCGTTTCCAAGTCGCCTTGCATAATTACAGATTCAATGGGATCTTCAGCCCGCTGGACGGGTGCTGAACTCGATCTAAATACTCTTGAATTCACCAAAGCCCCATCTCCCCCCTTCATCTGCAACGCCTTCACCCCCATCACGTCCGCCTCATTTTCCAGGCCCGCATCATCGTTCACGGCCACGCCACCCTTCATCTGCATCGTCGGACGGACCCGACCCTGCTTCTGCTGGACGACGTGCCAAGCCTCGTGCGGCAGGTGCTTTTCCTGACCGGGACCGACATGAATATCCGTCCCTTGCGCATAGGCGTGCGCGTGCAACTGCGCCGGCTTGTCGCTGTTGTAGTGGACCTTCACATCGTCCATCGAGTAGCCGCCGAGCTGCTCGATGCCGTTTTTCAGGTTGTCGGGCAAGCCCGTATTGTTGGGCTGGGGAGCGGGCGCTTCGGCACGTTGGACAGGAGCGGAATCGGATTTCATTTGCATCGACTCGTCCTCCTCGTCCATTTCCATCATCTGAATCGACTCGTCCTCCTCGTCCATCTCCATCATTTGCAGCGACTCGTCTTCCTCGTCCATCTCCATCATCTGAATCGACTCCTCTTCCTCATCCATCTCCATCATTTGGGCGGGTGCTTCCTCGCCGTCCACTGCCAGAGGAACCATCTGGACGGCTTCATCCGCTTCAAATCCCGGGCCTGCCATCAACTGGGCAGGACGGTTCAGGCCACTTTCCACCAAGGCCTTGCGTTGCAATGCTCCTGGCGTATTGTTCGCTGCGATTTGGAGTTGGGCGGTATTGAGGGGGGCGCTGGAGCCTAAGAAAGGCGGCGGGGCGACCATCTTCCCCTGGACGGGGGCGTCGAACATCGGGGAATCGTGGCTGGCGCCCTCTTGTTGGGCTTGGGCCGGGGCTTGGATACGGGTTTTGGGGTTGTGCATAGCTGAATTTTTCCTCCAAGGTGCCGGGAACGCCGCAGGATTGCGATAACGATTTTCGGGACTTGTTAACGGGAATGGGCCTGCCAAGCACCGAAAAAAAGCGCCCCGGGGAGGGGCGCGTTGCTAAGGATCTTAAATGAATCGGTAAAAGAATTTGGTTAGGGACGGGCGGTTCGGGGAAAAATCAAAGGTGTAAGTGTGATGTATGTGGTTCGTACCGCCCGTAGATGGGTCATGTTGGATTACGAAAGCAAAGTAGTTGGGGGGGCGGAGGAATCGTATAACGGATTTCGGGGATTGTTAACGGGGAAAGTGGGCGGGGTGAGAATGGGAAAATTTAGAAAATGGGCAAATTGGGGGAGAATGAGGCAATACAAAATCCCCCCGCCGATCCGGATTCGGCGGGGGGATTCAACTCGTCGATGGTTATCGGACGATGAGCGTGTGGACACGTTCCAAGTGCTCGGCACTTTCCAACACGATCTGGTAGCGACCGGTGGGTAAATTCAGGCCTTCGATGCGACCAAGCTCCAATTGACTTGGGTCCAATTGCAGGACAGCCTGGCCCTGGAGGTTGTAGAAGGTGGCCCGGGTTGGTACCTCGCCGTGCCAATTGAATTGGAGCTGGGTGGTGCAGGGATTCGGGAAAAAGACCGGGCCATCCGTGTCCGTCTTGGGTGCGGGGGCCTGCTTGAAGCCGATGTCTTCGATGACGATCAGGACGTGCCCGCCGCCTCCGGCGATGAGTTGGGCGGCGGGAACGTTGTCGGCGTTGGATTCCAGCGTGAGCTGGAACAGGGGGCCGCTGCCTGTGGTCGGGACAGCGGTGGTCGCGTCGACCACCACCTCTCCCCCACCCCAGCTCAGCTGGGGAGTGCCCGCGGGGAACCAGGCATCGGCGAAGTCAAAATCGCCCCTGGCGGGCTCGGCTGTCGAGGCACCCAGGCCCAGTGCCACGCGGTAAGCGATGGCATCCTTGACGGCTTCCGTCGTCCGGACGGAAAAGGTCGCTGTCTCCCCGGAGTCCAGCCGGACGTTGGGGGCGACGATCTCAAAACCGAGGTCGGCGAGGTCGTATTGAAGCGTGTCCTGGGCCAGAAGCGGCGAGAAAATGGCAGCGCCACACAGGAGTAACAGGACAATTTGTCGAATGAAGGCTTTGCAGGTGACAAAAGCAGTCGGCAGCTGAAAAGAGGAGGCGAAAGATTCCTTGGCCGCACCGGCACCTGGGCCGGCGGCATCAAACAGTTTGTTTTCCATTTTTCTACGATTAAAGAGTTGATTTCAATCCGGTGAAGGCATACTTCATCCGGCCCCATCCGGGGAAAAACACTGGTGCGGAATGAATGAATCAGGAGTGGCCTTGGTTGCGCGATTCCATGGAGCAAGGCCAAAAAGTGGCTGGTAACCAGCCCATACACCCAGTTACATCACGCGAACAATTGGTGTCAATTGAGCCGCGGGGAGCTAAACGCTCAGGAGTTGGTTGATCGTTTGAGGACTGAATTGAAGCGGGAAATCTGATCCTTTTTTACTTCCCTCCCCGGCCAACGTCCTCTCCTGGCCGGGAGCATTTTCGATTACATTTTCAATTTGCCCTTCTCCCTCCGCAAAAAAATGTACGCGTTTCTGAGATTGTCCCTTTTCCCTCCCTTTCCCCCTTCCCAAGGCCACAAAGCCTCTTTTTCACTTGGTGGTGCCAGAATAAATCCCTATTCTTCGGCCTATTTTTTGCGTACCATCGATTCGTCACCCTCTGCACCCGCGTTCACGACCGACGAAACCAAAGGATTATGCCAAGTTCTAAGCTCGAATATTTCATTGAGCATGTATCGCAGTGGGAAAAAGACGAATTCAGGGGCCAGCTCGCGAATAGCCGCCGGAAGCGGGACGAAGTCTTGCTTCAGGTTTGGGATGTATTGCAGGAAACGGATCTGACCCACGAAGAATTGTATGCGGTTCTCTATCCCGGCAAGGCGTTTTCGGACAAACAAATCCGAAATCTCCGTTCCGAACTGTTCCGTAAGCTGACCGATTTCCTCGCTTACCGCCTGTTCCTCGACTCCTCCGAGATGACCCTGTTTGTGGCCCGCGCCATGAATCAACTCCACGCCACCCGTCATTTTCCTGCCCTCCTCGACAAATACCTCAAACAAGAGGCCGACAAATCGCTCAGTCTGGACCAGGCTGACTTCAACAACCGCCTCCGGGCCGAGATTCTGCTCTACCAGGCCAAGGTGGAGGGGCGGAAAAATTTTGAGATGAACGAATTGTTGGTGGGAACCGAAACGGCTTTTGTGGCGCGGGTCGTTTACCAGGCCGTCGTCTACCATTCCGCCCACAAAATGTTTCCCGAATTGGACGAGGTCCCTCCCATCCGATTGTGGCCGGCCATTGTGAAGCAGTTGGAGGAAGGCGCCTGGGCGGATTCGCAATTGGTTCAAATCTATTATAGCCTCTACCAAATGGTGACCGCTCCGGAACTCCACCACCGCTATGTCAAGGTGAAAGAAACGCTGACCGAGTTCAGCCGGGAATTGGTGAAGCGGGAAGCCAAGGAAATTTATACCAATGTCCTCAACCACTGCATCCGGCAATTGAACCAGGGCGAACAAGCATATCGGGCGGAGGTATTCCATCTCTACAAGGAAATGTTGGAGCGGGACATTCTGATTCAGGAGGATGGAATTGAGCCCTGGCACTTCAAATCGGTGGTGACGGCGGCGATCCTGACCCACAACTACAATTGGGCCCGCAACTTTATGGAGGAGTATTCGGACCAACTTCCGCCGAGCTATTCCGAAACCATTGGGACGTATTTGAAAGGGCGGCTGGCATTTGCGGAACGACGGTTTGAAAAGGCCGAATCCTATATGCACCGGGTCTTGTCCGCTTCCAAAGATCCGTTTGTGGTCCTGGATGCCCGTTCCTACCTGTTGCGGATTTACTACGAAAACCAGGACGACCGCGCCCTCGAATCCCTGTTGACTTCGTTCCGCATTTTCCTCCGCCGCCACAAGCATCTCCGTCCGCAACGCCTGAAAAACTACCAGGAATTCATTCGCTTTTTCCGCCGACTCGTTTCCCTCCCCCCCGACAAGCCCAAGCGGGCCGAGAAATTGAAAGCTGAGATCGAACAATCGGAATACCATGCGGGCCGGGATTGGTTTTTGGACAAGCTGGGCGAAATTCTTCCACACGAAAAGCAGGCCTGAACGACCTGCTTTCAAGTTTTTTTACCGAGGCGGCGGCTACCGTTTCAAGATCCGTTGGACCTGGGGAACGTGGCCTTCTTCGTGGATTTCGAGGAAATAGGCGCCGGCGGGCAGGTGACTCAAGTCCCATTGGGTCCCCGGGAGCAGCTCGCGGCGGGCCAAAGTCGTGCCGGTGGACCCGATGAGTCGGACCTGGACCGGATTGCCGGAGGCACTTTCGACCTGGATGGATTCGGTAAAGGGATTCGGGAAAACGCGGGTGGACGGAGCGGGCAAGGAAGGTTGCTGGGGAGCCGCCTGTTTCAGGTCGATGTTTTCGATGGGCGTGATGCCGCCATCCATGTACACGATGGCCTCGCTGGTGGAGATATTGTTGGGCCCGACGACGAAGTGGGCGGTCATGACCCAGCCGGAGCCGGTCTGCGCAATGGCATCCTCCCGGGACAGGTCAAAGGTCGCTTCGTAGGCCGTCGCCCCATCGCTCTGACCCCCAATGATTTGGTGACTCTCCCCCAACCAACTGGTCCCCGGGACGCTATAGGTGCTGTTGGCGGTGTCCAGGAAAACGGAGGACGGCCAGGTGAGGTCAAAATGGCCCCCGATGCAGGTTTGTTCGTCGACCATCTCCAGGTGCAATTTGACAGAATAGTTACTGTTCGCGTTGAGGGTACTGGATTCGGTGTCAACGAGGTAACCGATCTTGAAGGAGTCGCGGTCAACCCAGGTGATGCCAGCGGACTGGGCTTGAAGGAGTTGCAGGGAAGAGAGGAGGAAAAAGAGCGCACAAACGGTGAATTTGCGAAGGTTGAGGACAGGACATACTTCTCCCAGACGGGCCACCGAACCTTGGGTGGCCACGTTCATGTTGAACGTGTTTTTCATGACGATTTTTTTGTTGTGGGCACGGCGGTCCTGGGCTGCTGTTGGGCAGCGGATTCAGGTCCCGGCCGGGCCGGAATTTGAAATTTGGTTTAAGGTTGGTGTCGTTGGGGGAGTTCGCCGAAGCTCACTGGTAGTGAGCGCTTTGCGTATTCCCTTGCCGACATTTCAAAAGTAGGGAGGGGTGGTCATGAAAAATATTACACGCTATTGCACCGGGCGGTGCAGGGTGCCGTTCTATACGCAAAAAGCCGCCCGGGTGGGCGGCTAGGGGGTATTTGGGGGAACGGCCAGGCTAAGCGTTGGCGGGCTGGCCGTTGAAGAGTTCGTAGAGGTTGCCGAGGTCTTTGGTGTGGGGATCGTAGGGGACGAGCTTGATGTCGCCTTCGGAGTCGCAGCCGGGGGGAGCTTGGAGGGTTTTGAGGACAAAGTATTTCTGGCCGTTGAGGGTGGTGGTGCCGTCGAGGAGGACGCGGTTGAGGTCGTACATGAAGACGGGGCCTCGGACGGTACGGGCGAGGCCCGTGGTGATCTTTTGGGCCTCCTGGAAAATTTGGAGGGCTTCGGCGAGGGGGACGCGGAAGCATTGTTGGGGGTGGTGATCCGCCTCGATGAACATATAATAGGGCACCATGCCCATATTGATTTGCTTCGCCCACATATCCGCCCAGACCTGGGCTGAGTCGTTGACCCCGCGGATGAGCGGGCCTTGGGTGCGTATGACGGCTCCTGTATTGCGGATGCGTTGAACGGCCTTGGCGACTTCGGGGTGTTCGAGTTCGCGGGGGTGGGTGAAGTGGGCGCAGAAATTGAGGTGTTTGCCTCGGGCGATGATCCGCTCGAAGAGTCGTAGTAAGTCATCGGCATCTTTGTCTGTGGTAAAGCGGAAGGGCCAATACGCCAACGACTTCGAGCTGAGCCGAATTACCTGAATGGAATCGACTTCCAACACTGGCTCAATATATTTCCAGAGGGTTTTGGAATTGCAAATGAGTGGATCGGCCCCGGTGAAGAGGGCATCGCTTACTTGAGGATTGGCTTTGAGCCACGGAATCGGAGTTTGGGGATCGGTATAAGAGGAATTCGTCTGGACATTTTTGTTCCCAAACAAAATCCAGCGGAAGCAGTAGTTGCAGTAACTGTGACAGGTCAGGACCATCGGCGCGGGAAAAAGGCTGACGATGGTGGGGAAGTTGGAATACATGCCTTGGATGGGATCGCCATTGGGATTCCGGGGGAGACTCTCGGAGGAGTAGACCGATTTCGGGAGCATTGAATTTCGCACCCTCGTTAAAAAATGCAGACGCATTTCCTCAGGCAACCCCAATTCCATGAAGCTCTTTAAATATTCAAAGTCAGTCTCGGACAGCATTTCCTTACGGGGAAAGGTGTATCGATAGATGGGGTCTCCGGGGACTTTTTCCCAGTCAATTAGGTGGTCCAGGACGTATTGGTTGACTTTGAAGTGGAAGACTTTGGATAGGATGGAGAATGTTTCCTGTTCCGCAATTGATAATTGACTGAAATAGGTCGATTTCGGAAACGTTAGGTTAGAAAACAAAGAAATTGCCATGAGTTCAACAGCAGCTACAGGTTAAAATTACATGGTCGGAGTCTCCGGTGAATTTAAAATTGGGCCCTTCACGTTCAAAAAGCTTAAACGGTAAGACAACGAAGGTAGAATCCCCCTTTGTTTGGGTAATAGAAGTACCTACATTTTCATCCAATTCAATCCCGACTTCCCTTGGGATTATCATTCCACATCCCCCATAATAGTCCCATTTCCCACTTCCCAAACCATTCCTTATCAATAGTTTCCAATCCCCATTCCTTACAAATTCCTCCTTATTAATATCCTCTTCAACCCAATAGTAAAGGATAATTCCAGAACTATTGATTTTTGCCTTTCTATATCCTCCCAATTGCTCCGAATCCTTTGTCCAACCCATTAGAACTCCATTTGTGACCATCGCCCTTCGGAAATCCGCATCTTTTTTAAATACCTCTCCCAGAGACAGGTTCAACTCCATATTGAGTATAAGGTCATTGTAATGGGTATGAATCTTTTCAACTAACGACTTCTGGGAATTCGCAGTACTCGCTTCTTTTACCAACCACGACATGAACAAGCTCGTCAAAGGCAACTGCCCTTCTTTAGCCCATTTCGAAAACACTGATTTTAATTCTTCCATTGTTGATTTCAAATAAAAATGCCGATCGGATTCAACTCTTCCTCTTCCAACGCCTTCTCCAGCCAACCCATTTTCACGGGCACATCGTACAACCTTCCCGGAGCAAGGCGCTTCCACATATGGCGGAGCCCAGGCACCATCACTTTGGCAACCGGCATGCCCACATCGGGCTGGGTCATATCCAAGACCAGGGTTTCCAACCCCACTTCACGGGCGGCGTCCACACAGCAATGGATGGCACCGTGAATCGTAGGCGGACAAAGTGGGGGATAATCCGTTTGAATATTGCGGGAAGGCACCGGTGCTGGGCGCAACCATGCGTGGTCCTCAACCCTGATAAACTGCAACCAGCGGACAAAAACCGGATCATCGATCAGGTATTTCCCATCGGTGATCTCCGCCAAGGGCAGCAATTGATTCATTTCGATGATGGCCCTTTCCAAGGCGATACCTGCTTCTACATGCGCACCAAAAGCGTAGAGGACTTCATCCTTCACTGCGGGATCTTTTCGGTAACTGATAGAGGCAAATACTGGAATCCCAAGATCAGTCGTCAGATCGAGTACATACAATTCCCGTCCGATCTCTTCGTAGTAGGCGACCACTTTGTCGATGTACTCATTTTGCGCGGAGGCCAGGTCGACTTGGGGCCGTTGAAGACGGTTATACCACCAAATCGCTGCTCCATCCCGCTCTACCAACTCCAGAAATCCTTGCAAAATCGCCTCTTCCAAGGTATTCCCCGAGGCACAGCCATTTGAGTCGGGATAAGAATACATGCGCATTTCATCCTCAGCCGGGTACTGGGCGTAGCAGTAGCATGCGGGAAGATACTTGAATTTCTCCTGGGTCAAGCTATAGACCGGAGTCCATTCCATTTCCTCTTTCTCGTCAAATGGAATGGGAACCAAGGCATAGAACTTCGTGGCATCCTGGTTGGCGATGTCACGGTGAGCGAGTTGTTCATCGCTGTAATTCATGCAGGCATTGGGGTGAATGGCCTCGGGTAAAGTCTCCAAGGAACCTTTTACAGTATAGGTTTCCCCGTGGTACATGATGCAATACCTTTCGATTGCCTCACACAATGCTCCGACCTTGGCCTGCAACTCCGTTTTGCCCTTTCCTCCATTCCCGCTCCTAAGGTGCATGTTCAGCCAGAACATGGATTTGCTCTGGAGGGCGATGTTTCGGCCGGAGGAATAATTGTGGATCAGGGGTGCTTTCCCGGTTTGATAGGGTTTGAGATAGGGCACAATCCCGGTGAGCGGACTGACGTGGTGTTCGTATTTGGCCAGGGTCTCTTCCGGACTTACCGTTCGGTAGCCCCCGGCGTCATCTGATTTTCGGGTTTGGGGATTGATGGTGATTGGCTTGGGCGGCCTGGTCATGATAGAGGGATCGCCGCAGACTGGACATTGGGGGCGTTTGGTGATTTTGTGGACAGTGCGGGTGCCGTTGAGAGGGTCTATTTCGAGGATAGCGTTTTCTATATTGGGGTTTTGGCCTTGGTAGATGAACCGTGCATACTCAATCCCAAGATTGACAGCTAAATGGTTTTGTAGCCAAGGATGAAGAACATTTGAACTTACTGAGGACCTTATTGTAGCTTCTGAATTAGCCAATAGCTGAGTTCTTGTACTGTTTTTCATGGCTTTGTGCGAGACACAACTCCAACAGAAATCAGCCGAGGAAGACTTCAAGATGGGGCCTAACAAGAATTTCCCTTCGCTTGCGCCAAACATATAACAGTCTCTGGTTCTTTCATACTCCGTCAGAAATCCAAAATCATCAAAACTCCTATAAAAAAACACAGAGACTTTACTGTCTAGGGAAACGTTGATTCCACCTAGGTTTAAAGTTTGCCAAAACTCATCTGTGAAGGGTAATTCATTTTGAATAACAGCTAATCTCAGACTTTTGTTCCCATTCGTTTGGACCTCTCTTAAAAAGGTTTTAAAACTGTCCTCATACATGCTCTCTTTTCCAGTTGATATGCCTTCATTTGAAATAACATTATAAGAGATCAGTTTTTCCAGCACTGCTAACAATTCTAAAGGTGGCACGCTAATCAGCTCTAACAGTAGCTGTTCAAGCGTAGCTGGCCCTTTTTCCAAACAAGAAAGTACGACTATAGCCGCTTCTGATTTAATCAAAAGACTCTTTCTACCCAGGTTTATCAGCAGTTGTCCTGGACCAACTCGAGAATACTCGACATTAGATAATAAGTTAATTCCGAAGGCGTTCCTTATACTGCTCATCTTCATCAAACTGATATATCAAGTGCTAGACAGACAAATCTCATGGAAATGGTCCTTTTCATGAATGTTGTCGAAAAGCTGCACTGAAGTCAGCAAATCCAACTCAGGATTGAACAATGGGCATTTCACCAAGTAGATATATTCAATATCCCTCGACTCAATTATTCTGGTATAGTATTCCCCATAGTACTGGTTTCCAATACTAGGAGTATTTACACTAAATCCCTTGGGGATCATTTGAAATTTCTGCTCAGGATCAGGATCAGGATCAGGATCAGAGGCATACTTTGCTACAACATTCCCTATCCGGGTATAGTTCAGGTGAAGCGGATGTTCCTGAACTAAAAAGTAATCGTTCATTTGAGGATTGTTTTCTTGCCCTTGGATTTCTTTTCTGCTAAAAACTTCTAATTTTAGCATATAGATGTTCTGATCAACTCCTGTTAGGACATGGTCTGGAATCTCCATCTTACATCCCCCCCAAAAATCCACAAACTTATTTTCGGATCGATGGCTTTCAAATATATCCCTTAAGATTTTGAAATACTCAGCATCCGAACAATCGATAAATTCTTGAAAGTTCAAAACCCTATCCAAGGTTATATTTAGGTTATTTGAATCTTTCTTATAAAACAGTATTGCTCCAGTTGTCAAAAGCGCCCTTCGAGTCTTATCTTCCATAATGTATTTTTCTCGTAGAGCCTTATCAGTCCCTAGCAAAGTATTTAGCCTCAAAAAAAATGCATTAATTCTTACAATTCTCGTTTTTCCTTTTAAGCTGTCAGATCCATACCCATCATTATAGTTTGAAGCCACACGGACAGAATCCTCAGTAATACTGTTATTTGTCGTGAACCAAGTTGTAAAAATTGGCCTCAATTCTTTTCCCTTTTTCTCCTTTTTGAATCCGTGTTCAAGAGCAGCCAACACTTTAGTGAGAAAGATGCAAAGCATTTTGTGGTCCGAATGTTTATCCAGAATTTCCTTCACCAAATGCCGCAGAAACCACCAAGGTTTAAATTCATGATCGTCAATTTTTTTCTCTGTAGTTTTTGAAAGGATATCAAACAATGTGACCAAAAGACCAAACCTACTGGTCTTTTCAAAGTACTTGGAATACCCCGGATACGGATACCAATAGTCAAAAAAGCGATCTTCAGTAAAGATTTCCGCGATTCCCTCGTGGGGTGTGTTCACATTTTGTTCAGACATTTTTTATTTGGTTTTGGAGGTTAATGATCCTTGTTGAAAAGGCGAATCTTGCGGCCTCATCAATTCGCTCTGAAAGGGCTTTGGCTTGTTCTAGCTTTGCGCTGGCAATTTCGAGATTATCAGATCCACGAAGATCTTCAATGAAGGCGATTAAGATCTCAATTGCCTGAACCAAAAACCCTAACTCTAGGGCTCTTTCAGTAGCTTCTTCATAGATTTGGATTAATTCCTCAATGGAGACGAGTTGTAAGCGATGAGATAGCTGTGCTTTTAATCCTATGTATTGTGCTAAATGATTTCTTTCCCCATTTCTTAACTGCCTCTCTATAGATTCTTGAACGATTTCTAATGCCCGAGAATAGTTGCCCTGTTCGATATAAGTAAGGACCAGAAAGTAGGCATACATTGCCAAGGCAACCGATTGGTCCTTCATATACTCACGCTCTCTCTCTGCCCTTTCAGTCTCGGAGTACACCCAACCTCTTACCATGTGAAAAAATTTGGCAACAACAGCTGTTTCTGCAACGTTGGGATACTCTTGTACCATTTCATCAACGTATTTTTTACATTCCCTTTTCTGTCCAGAGAAACCCAAAAAGGATCCAGTAAATGTGTACATAAAAAGCATCCTTGTGTCATTCCCAGCTTTTCTGGAATAAGACTCCATTTCTTGATACAGTTCATACGCCTTAGAATATTTCCCCTGGAAATAGTAAATCATCCCTAACAAGCTGTAGGCAAAAGGCAGAACAGGAATCCCCATTTCTTGGACTATCAAATGATCTTCTTCCTTATCAAATTCATTAATAACAAATAAAAATAGGTTCTCTGCTTCCTTGATATTCCCAGTTGTATAGTATGACTGCCCTAAAAAAGTAGCTGTTGCATATGATATTCTTCTAAAGTTGTTCTCCTTAGCCTGTTTAAGAATTTCATTTCCTAACTTTTGGGCCTCCATATTTCGAGATGCTGTATGTAAAAAAGATAACATAGTAAACTCGTTCCGGAGCCGCTTTCTTTGAAACTCTTGATCCTCCGAAAACCCCTCACGAGAAAGAATAGAGTCCAAAAGTTTCCTGTCTGAAGCAGCTATATCTTTCATTATCGAGCTTCCAGAACCGTCTACCATGAAATAGATCGCCCTGAATTGTTCATTAAGCTTTAGCTTTAATGTGTCGGAAGTATTAAGATTAGTAATTCCTTCTATCCATTTCCCTACCACATCCCCTATCCCCAAAGCCTCCTCATTCGCCGAGTTTCCCACCTGCTTCTCTACCGCCTTGATCCCATACTCACTCCCCTCCGCATATTCCCCCCCACCCGCCAAATGGCGGGCCACCTCAAACGGATTCTCCTCGATGCTCTCGGAGAAATGCGCCTTCAGCGTCCCCGCAATCCGCAAATGATGCTCCTTCCGCGCCCCGCCCAGCATCCCGTCGTACGCCGCGTCGCGGATCAGCGCGTGGCGGAACAGGTAACTGTCCCCGCCCACCTTCCGCTGGCGGAAAATCAGGTCCGCGTCCATCAACGCGTCGAGGTCGTGTTGGACGCTGGCTTCGTCGCGAAGACTGGCCCGCACCAACAATTCGTAGTCGAATTCGCGGCCGATGGTCGCGGCGATCTGGGCGCTTTCCTTGGCGAGGCCGAGGCGGTCGAGACGCGCGTTGAGCAGGTCCTGGAGCGTGCCGGGGATCGCCTGGATGTCCGTCTCGTCGGCGAATTGGTACTGGTCGCTGTCTTCGACCAGGTAGCCTTCCTCGACCAGCATCCGCGTCAGTTCTTCGAGGTAGAGTGGGATGCCGTCGGCGCGTTCTTCGATGTATTGAAGGGCCTTCGCCTCAATGCCTTTGCCGTCGAGGACGTTCTGGACGAGGGCCTCGGTGCTGGCTTCGGTAAGCGGGTGCAGTTCGAGGTAGGACAAATGGGCGTGTTGCCAATCGGGGATGAAAACCGGGCGGGTCGTCATCAGCAGCAAACAGGGCGTTTCGAACGGCGTTTGGAGCAGGTATTCGACGAATTCCTGGCCCGTCGGATCGAGCCAGTGCAGATCTTCGAGGACCAGCATGAACGGATTTCCCTGCCCGAGGGCTTCCAGCGACTTGTGGAGGAGGGCAAACAGGATTTGTTTTTGGACGTCGGGCGTGACCTGGGGCAATTGATAATCGCCGGTCAAGGGGACATTGAGCCAGAAACACAGGATCGGCAACCCTTGCTCCAATTCCACCCCGGCCCCCCGCATTTCATTTTCCAGCACCTTAAATATCTCCCCTTCGTCCTGCATCCCGGTAATTCCCCAATGGTTGCGGAGCAGGTCGAGGAAGGGAAACAGGGCGTTGTTTTGGTGCTCAGTCAGGCAACGGGCTTCGCGGAACAAATGGCCATCGCTCCGAATCTGCTTCTTGAGCTCGTAGATCATTTTCGACTTCCCGATTCCCGCCTGCCCGTGGACCACCGCCGCCTTTTGCCGGCCATTTTTCACCTCCGCCCATTCTTGCAGCAGCTGGTCTTTTTCCTTGTCCCGGCCCACCATTTCGCGGTTCGCACTCCACGGACGCAGGAACGAAAGCGCCTCTGTCTGGCGTTCGCCGGTGATGAAATGGGAAGGAATCGGCTCGGGATGGTTGGAGAAATGCTGTTCGCGGCTGGATTCGAACTCGAGGTAGGGATCGAGGAGCTTTTTGGTGGGTTCCGTGACCAAAATGCTGCCGGAAGGAGTGCGGTACAGCAGGTCAAAGGCAATGTTGGGGACGGTTCCCGTGGGGGTTTGGTTGGGCTTGGACAAAACGGTTCCCGAGTGGATCGCTGCCCGGATTTGCAATTGCAATCCGTACTGGGCCTGGAGAAGCGCACTCCGTTTCCGGGCACCGCTGAGCATTTCCAGCGCCGTTCGCCCGGCCCGCCGGGCGTCGTTGTCGCTGACTGTCGGATACCCAAAATGGACCACCAGGTGTTCCCCCCAAGCCTCGGCGACGTGCCCGCCAAAGCGGACCGCCGTGTCCTTCAGTTGGTTCAACTGGTCTTTGAGGATCGCGTCGAGCGTCTCCAAATCCAGCTCCCGGGACTCGGAAATATCCGGGCTGAGCTTGACCGTCAACACGGTAATCTGCCGCCGCTCACTCCGCGCATCCTGCCAGGCCAACGGATTGGCGGCGGTGACGTCGTTCGGGGCTTCCAGGATCCTCGCCTGGGGCTGAATTTGGCCGACGAGGGTGCTAAAATTGATGTTTTTGAAGTCCCGGTACAATTCGGCCGCGTCGCCCGTCCGCAGACGGGCGTTTTTGTGGAGGGTCCTCCGCAGGAGTTCCGCCAACGAATGGCCCGCAATCGCGGGCGGCAGGGGCACATTGGCTTGGTTGAGTTGCTGCTGGAAGACCTCGGCGACGCTTTCGCCCTTCATGACCGGCGTGCCGGTCAGGCATTCTATCGCCACGAGCCCCCAGGCGTAGAGGTCCGACTTGACCGTGGCCGGTTCGCCCCGCAATTGTTCGGGCGCACTGTACGCGGGGGTACCCATGACCTCCCGGGTGAGGGTGAGGCTTTTGTAGTCGTTGGTCTGGAATTCGCGGGTGAATGCCCCAATGCCAAAGTCCAGGATTTTGATATGGGATTGGGACCCGGACTGGGTCACCATGATATTGTGCGGCTTCAAGTCCCGGTGGACGATTCCTCGCTTGTGCGCTGCCGCAAGGGCATCCAAAACTTGCCCCATCAATTCTCCTGTTTCCACTGCCGACAATCCTCCTTTTTGGACGATCACATCCTTCAACGTATCGCCTTCAATGAACTCAAATATGGCAAATGGAATATTTCCTTTGGTGATCCCCTTGTCCAACAGGCCAACTATATGGGGATGATTCAGTTCCGCACACAATTTGGACTCCCGCTCAAAGCGGGCTATCTGGTAGTTCCGCTTCTGCTCATCCAACTCGGGATCGAGCTTCAGCATCTTCACGGCCACCCGCTGACCAGTACTCACCTGCTCCGCCGCGTAGACGAAGCCGTAGCCACCTTCACCGATCATTTCGACAATACGGTACCCGTTCAGTTCAGGAAAGGCCTGAACTGGGGCTTGATTCAGTTGGTCAAGCATATTTCTTATTTGGCTGATGTTGTCCCCAAATGGTCCCACAACGGAGGGGCCACGGTCTCGGGGAGCACTTCGAACAGAGTCTGGGACTCTTTGATAATCTTAAAATATGGATAAGCGAATCGGATCCTTCCTTTTCGCCGTTCGATACAATTGGTGAAGAGGTAGCCGTAGGGCTCGCCTTCCTTGAGTTGTCTGCGAAAGCGGTGCAATTGGACATTGAGCTGGTACTCGTCGACATCCTTGCGGAATTCGCGGCTCATGTCATACGTCAGGTCGGCCACCTCTATCCATCCCCGGTTTTCCTCACTGATATTGGCCTGCAAATCAGCCTCCATTCCCCGCGCCAAAGCCAGCAGCATATAATGGTGAACCCTTTCCCCCAGGTCCAACTCCCATTTTTCGTTCTGAAGGGTGAGGTGGATGCGCTCTTCGTCTTCGCTGATGTTGAAGACAAAGAAAGAGGTGGAAAGCGTTGTTTTCTTAGAGGGAGGCGTCCGTAGCTGAACTCCGTTCCCATAGAAATTCCAATCCATCTCTTCAAAATGCAGCCTGGCTCCATCGTCCAGGTCAATCACTGTCCCCGCCCGCTCCAGCTGCCAGCAGTTTTGGGAAGAAAAGTAGATGGACAAATCGGGGTGGTCGAGGAAAGGGATGCCGGGACGGGGAAAAAGGGCCCGGATTTCTTCGGGCTTCTGAATGGCTTTGAAGTAACTGGAAGGCGGATCGTCGTTGAGGAGGACCCATTCGGTCGACTCCCCTACCCCCAATTTAAGGAGGTCGCCTTTTCGAAGGGGCAATGCAGCATTGTTGATATGTTGCTTGTTGACCAGGGTTCCATTCATGCTGTGGTCATGGAGGTACCATCGCTGGTTCTGCCAGACCAATCGGGCATGAATTCGGGAAACTTCGGTTCCGGGAATGAATGTGTTCACGGCATAGGCATTCCGGCCCAGTAAATGTTCCGAATTCAACAATACATGTACGTCACCGTTTTGTTGCTTGATGACCCCCATAGGATTCGAGTTGACTTCTACTCAATATAAAAACTTTGAGGACTAATTCCCCGGGTAAAGCATTAATTTACCCCTAAAAGGTAGAGGTCAATTATTTCAATTCCATGTACATTTTTTGGCCTTTGTCCCTCAAAACGTGAAAGCAGCTGATTGTTAGGAGCTAGGAAAATGCACCTTGACCATACTTTGCCAAAATAGTTCTTACCCGCTCACCCATTTTACCATTTTTCACCTATTCCCATTAACAACTCTCCCCCTCAATCGGCCATTAGAGTCTCTCAGTGACGATTTCGCTCCCAAACCCCGTTAACAAGCGCCGAAAATCGTAATGGGAACCCGCATCGATTCCCACCACCTTTACACTGTCAAAACGAACTGGCGGAATCCGAAAAGCCAACCAATAGAGTAGGAACCCAAACCCAATCTAAATCATTATGTCCAAAACACTTGAAGGTGCATGGTCCCCCTGGAATTTTGAAATCAGCGACTCTGCGCGCAAAGTTTTCGAAGATGCAGTTGAATCCATTATCGGGGTCACGTACAGCAACCCCTTCTGCTACGCCCAGCGCTCCTCGGCCGAAGACAACTTTTCCTTCTTGTGCAAAGCTGTCACGGCGGATGAAGCCGGGACCACCAACCTCGCCCGGGTAAACATCAGCTCCCTGAGCGGAAACAGCCAGGTCTTTCAGATTGAATTCATTCCTCCGCAGGCCACGAATATTCCCGGTGGTTGGAGTAGCTGGCGGTTCCCCGCTACCGAAGATGAAAACAAAATCCTGGAAGAAGCCCTCGACGATCTGATCGGCGTTGAATATGACAGCCTCGGTGCGACTTCTCAGGTCGTTGCCGGCGCCAACTACGCCTTCTTTGCCAAAGGAGATCCGGTTTTGCCTCCTCCCAACAACGTCCCCTTCCCGGCCATCATCTCGGTTACCCGCTCCGCCGGCGGCCAGATCGAACTGGGAAATATCAAGCGGATCACTCCGGCAGGAATGGAATAACTATTGTCAACGGGACTTCGCCGCCGCGAAGTCCCCATTTTCTCAATTTGACTTATTCGCCATGAAAACCACTCTGCAACTCCTGATCTTATTGACCCTTGGATACGGCTCCCTGACAGCCCAATTGGCGGTTGTCACCCCTGCTGCCCTCGCTTCCCCCGCTGGTCCCAGCAAAATCCGCCCCCTGGAAGCCCGCTCCGTTGGCCCCACAGTTCCCCGTTTTCACCTGAAAATGGATTCCCTCGACGTCCGAACCCATCGGTTCATCACCGTGGAAGAACAGTCCCACGGATCCATTGTCCGCTGCGACATGCAGCCGGATTGGAGATCACTGGAGTTGAGGTGTGGATACGCCAATGGGCCCGTCCTGGAACGCTGGAGCAATGAAGTCCAAACGGCTTCGATCTACTTCTCCCGCTACCGAACCGGAACCTATATTCTGGTCGTCCGAATGCGGAGCGGAGATCGTTTCCCGGCGGCGCGGCTCACCAAATCATCGGTGAGAAATTAGAAGCGGACCTTGTCGAGGGCGATTTCGAGGCCGGTCTGCCAGAGTCCGGTATCGGAATCACTGCGGGTATGGATGTCACGCAGGGCGTTCTCGATGGTATCGGAGACGTCGGTGAAGATTTCGTGGTCGGTGAGGGGTCCCTGGCCGCCCATGAAGTAGGCAAAGGCCCGGGCCATGCCGCAGTTCGCGACGAAGTCCGGGATGACGGCGAGGCGCTCGTCAGCGTGAATGGCGGTCGGGCCGAGGAAGATTTCCTCGTCGGCGAACGGAACGTTCGCGCCACAGGAAACGACCTCCATGCCGGTCGCGGCCAGTTCGTCCACCTGCTCGCGGGTGATGATGCGGCTGCGGGCGCAGGGCAGGAAAATCTCTGCGTCGACGGACCAAATTTTCTCGTTGAGTTCCTCGAAAGGAATCATATCGGGTGCGTGCAGGGCATTGCCCTTGCGGGTGAGGAACAATTCCTTGATTTCTTCGTGGGTGAAACCCTCCGGCTTCAGGAGACCGCCATCGCGGTCGATGATCCCGACGACGGGCAGGCCGTACTGGCTGATATAATAGGCCGCAGCGCCCCCGACATTGCCGAAGCCCTGGACGATGACCCGTTTGTTCTGCCAATCCTTGCCCCAAATCCCGTAGTAGTGGCGCACGGCTTCCACGACGCCCCAACCAGTGATCATGTCGGCGACCACCCATTCCTGACCGGAATTGGGGTCGTAGCGCGGGTCGTCCAGGTCTTTGCTCACGCCTTTTTGCAGGCGGTCGATCAAGGTTTCCTTGGCGTAGCCCTGGGGCTGGAAATGGCCCACCGCCACGCCTTCCTGCACGTGGAGCAAGCCGAGCTTCTTGGTGATGGGCAACGCTTCTTTGATCTCATCGACATTGAGGTCGCCGCCGGTGCCGTAGTAATTCTGGAGCAGGGGGAGGACCGCCTTGTACCAGCGTTCGAGGACGCCGTGTTTGCGGGGATCCTCAGGATCGAAGTTGATGCCGGACTTGGCGCCACCGATTTGGGGACCGCAGACGGTGAATTTGACTTCCATGGTCTTCGCCAGGGAGACCACTTCGTGCTGATTGAGACCTTTTCGCATCCTGGTTCCACCTCCCGCTGCGCCACCGCGCAGGGAGTTGATAACAACCCAACCGACGGCTTCGGTTTCGGGGTCGTGCCATTCAAAAACGATTTCGGGAGCTTTGCTCTCAAATGCCTTGAGGCGGGTCAGGGTAGGTGAAAGTTGGGTCTCGATCATAAGCTACAAATTTGCCGCAAAGATAAGGATTTAACCCAAACGAAGGACCGTTAGGGAGCATTTTCTTTTGCCCTCATTATTTGTCATATCGACACTAAGTTGCTGGTGGTCAGGAATTCCTCCTTTAAATGGCTTCAGCTTCGTCCAAATGGGTTTCAGCCGCGATCCTCCTTACGGTCCCCCATGAATCGGGTAGATGGGGGATTCCCAAAAGCAGCTCCAAGGTCTTTGGTTTCCCGCCATTTTCCCTCTACAATTCACCCAGCTTGGCCAATAACCATCCTTTTCCCATTCCCGCCGTTTTCTTTCCCACAATGTCCTCCCGCAATTTCTCTATCCGCTCCCGGTCCCCCGGCCCGCAGTTGATCAGGCGACGGAGGTGGTTGATGAAGGAGATGTACTGACGTCTCCGCCGCACCGTCAGTTCTTCGGTCCGCTGAAGAAACATCCGAAACGCATTCATCTGGGACTCCAGGCTCTCAATTTGGCCGGTCTCGTAGTAGATCTGGAGCAAATATCCCCGGGAATTGAGGCCGTAGTAGATGTCCTGGTAATTCTGCAAAACCTGGTTAAAGTGCTTTTCCCCCCGCTCCCATTGTCCTTGAAAAAAATGTACCATGCCCCGGTTGTAATGGTAGCAATTCCCCATGTGATCGGGATAGATTTTGTTTTCCCAGGTCTTCAAAAAGGTCTCGACCCAGGTGAATTTCTTCATGCGAAGAGCGACCGTCACGATGTTCTTGCAGTGGTAAGGGGACAAGCGTCCTTCCACCTGGAGGATTTCCAGGTCCAGCATTTGCCGGTACAGCTCAAATACCTGGGGGAGAAAGTCTGAATCGCCCCCATTGAGGCGGCGGGCCCCGAAGTTGAGTGCATTCAGGTACAATTCCCGAACATTTAAGGCCGGCAGTTCGGCATGGCAGGCGTCCAGGGCTTCCCGGGCCTCATTGAACAAGGTAAGCTGCTCGGGGTGGGAGAAGGCTTTGAGGAAACGGTAGTACAATTGCAGGACGAGGGGGAAACTGAGCTGGTTTTGGCGCAGAAAGTCAATGGCCACCTCGATGAACTCGGGCCGGGGAACCTCCTCCACATTGTCCACCAGGTTGAGCAGCCGGAGCTGGTAGCGAAAGGCGCGGACCAAAAAGCTGTACCCCACGTGGGTGACGGCTTCCAACATGAGCCCGCGGTCCTGCCGCTTGCCCCGCAGGAAAAGGTGCCGGTCCATTTCCTCCTCCAACACCGTCAACTCGAAGAAGTGATCGGAAGCATTGAGCTGTTCCTTGTGGAGTGATTTGACCGCCTTTTGGTACAAGCTGGGGAAATAGCGGTGGTCGTTGAGGTCGTTGAGGCGCTGCAAGAGCAGCCGTTCCTTCAGGGTCGTTTCCTCCCGAAAACGGGTAAACGCCAGGAAGTCCCGCAGCAGGCGGAACAGGTGGCTCAGCTGGGTGCGCAGGCTGCCGTCCTTGAACGGCTTGTCGCCGTGAACCGCCCGGTAGACCTCTTCCCGGGTCATTTTCCCCTTCCCCCTGACAAATTCAGCCTCGATCACCTCCAACAATCTGCGCAGTGTATCCCGCTCGTTGAACAGGGGCGAGGCGACATAGTGGTTGAATTCTTGCCGTTCCTTCCGGCTGAGCCGCCGGAGGAAGTAGACGAGTTTGCTGTCTTCCATATCCTAGTCTCCTTTTGATCCTAAAAAGGAAAAGCTAGGAAAAAACAGACAGATCGGAGGGTTATGTCGCTGGCTTCGGGGTGTTTGTCGATGGAATGGGGAGAAATGCCACCGGCGCGGTGAATGCCGCGCCGGAGGAAAAGGGTTTTTCGGGAAAGAACGGTTGGGTTATTTTTTCTTATTCAGGTTCGTATCCTTCAGGATACTCTCCGAAGCGGAGATGGTAAGCCTGAGGAGAAATTCGAATCGGAACGAGTCGAAACAGGACGCCAAATTGGTCGGCTTGACGAATAAGCCCGGGGCTCACAGGACGTACCGGGTCATTTCTGTTTAAATAACAGTTCCTATAATTAACACGATCTGTATAGAGTCGAAAAAAAGGCTCGTTATAACCTCTTACATTGCCGTAACGATAAAACTGCCAGACGTTGGTCAGGCTTCCAAAGGGAGTTCCGGCATCCAGGGCATGCCCATTAAACTCTATTCTTTTGAGATCTCCGCTACGAGTCGTGGTGTAACTTAAACCTTGCTGTTTGAAGTCATCAATAAGCTCCCTCACTGTGAAATGAGGTTTCTTATCGGAAAAAATCCTAGAATAAAATCTTAAACCGTCTACAGACAGGAAGTAATCAAATGCTGACATACTGAGTGTTTTTTATGGGGTTTAATTAGCTGGGGAATTAGATTTAAATCCTTCTACAAGAGAAGCTAAACCATTGTAATTCAAAACCTTTGCCACAGGCCGAATATCGATTTTTACCTGAGTAATTTTAATCTGACTTGCCCAGGGGCGGCTATCCCTATCAATAATATCCTGCAACTTCTCAGAGTCAAACTGGGGAGGATATACCGTGAGTTCGGTAAAGGTGTCACGGCCCCCAAGCCGATAACATAGGGTAATCGCAAAATCCCAAATTGGAGCCGGGGTCTTTTGAGGGACCTGCAAATAGGCGTTAATTTCCCTATTTCCTTCGGAGGGGCGATGGGAAGCAAATACAGGTTTTCTTGAGTTGTGATTAAACCGATATCCAAGTTTTATATGACTATCCCTTTGAGAGAATGTGAATTCATGAAAATGGCTTTGTACCTTCTCAAGTACGCCTTTCATTGTTAGGTGAGTTGTGATACCGAGACCAGATGTATTTAAGTCACAGTAGATACCTACAACTCTAAACGAGCTAATGTCCATAATGCTGTCTTGGTTTAGATAATTAACAATGCCCAATGGTCCCACTTTTCAACTGGAATCCACATAACGTTATTTGGACATTGTTAACAGAAATACTCACCTATTTATTGCCACTAACCAATCCCTTAACTGCTGAATCAAACTTTTACCAGAACAAATTGCCCCATATTGTTAACGGACATTGTTTCAGAAACAACCCTCAAAATCTCAACAAAAAAACCCACCGGTCTCCCGGCGGGCTGGACTAAAAACAATATTGACTAACCTTTATTCTTCGCCGGAGACCCGGCGGTCGATTTGCGCTTCCCGAAGTTCCTTCGGCACCCGTGGCGTCCACTGGCCATTGCCCGCCTCCAGGTACTTCTCGTAGCGCCGAAACTTCATGTCGATGTAATTCGTTTGGAACACCTGCATATGCGGGTGGTTCGTCACAATCCGCGGCTTCTTGCAGCGGATCGGCGGACGGTTGTCAGGATCAAAGGGATCGATGTAGCTACCCTCGTAGACAAAGCGGAAATCACCCGCATAACGCTCCTGGAACGTATAGTGGAAGCGGCTCCGCATCACCGTCAACTTCAGCGCCGCCAATTCCAGGTAGGTCATGCAACGGCCCTCCACCACCATCAAGGTCGTGTCTTTGTCATCCACCACCACATCCATCCGCAACGTATCGCCGGAGACCATTTCCCCGGCCAATCCCCCCTCATAGACCACATCCGAACAAAAGCCCGCCATCTGTTCGTCCGTCCGCAAAAACGCATAGAACTCCACCCAGGAGAGGTTTTGCAATGGTTCCAGATTCTCTTTGTCCCGGATCCGCGCCGTATCGGGCGTCAGGGCTTCCCGGATGGATTCATTGACCAAGCCCTGCATCAAACCGTCCATCCCCTCCCATTCCATGCCAATGTGCCGCACCAGGGTATCGCTCAGGTAAAAATCTTCTCCCTTGTACAACAAGCTCATGTCCGGGAATTCGTAACTCAGGTAGACATTGCGGCCGCTCACCTGCTGAAAGGCCTGCAATTCGAGGGGCGCATTCGGGGCGAGGAACTCCTCTTCGTGGGCGGTCATCCAGGTTTCGGTCTTCCAAAAGGGGCGCGCCCAACGCAGGGTATCGATGACCTCCACCTTCCGCGGCTGGTTGAATTGCCATTGGAGGCCGAGCTCGACCGCCGGTCCCGCTCCGCTTTGAAGGGGATAGGAAAAGCTGGCGTTCATCTTGAGGAAATTGGCGGGGTCGTAGGGGTTGGCGGCGGTATCGCTGCCCATGAGCTGCATCCCGAAGCCGGTGGTGAGGGCGCTGTTGGTGGTCCGGTAGGCCGCCGTGATCCAGATGTCCTGCCGCGCCAATTGGGCCGTAAGACCAATGTCCATTTGCCCCCCACCAAACTCCCGGGGAGTCTCAACGCCATTTTCATCCACTTCCACGCCGTACACATCCCGGTAAAACAGCCGCGGCCCGACGTACAGGTTGTACAGCGGCGAATACATGGCCGTCAGCTCACCCGTCCAATGGGGCACTGGCCGCATAGTAAATGACTCACTGTCAAGAAACTGACCCGGCAATTGTTGGAAGGCGACTCCGGCGTGGGCCCGGACCTTGTTCTCGGAATAGGCAAACTGGCCGCCCATCCCGGCGTCGATCTGGACGGAGCTGGTATTCTGAGACAGGCGGGGGTCGTTGCGGTTGTAGATGTTGCGGCCGCCGTAGTTGGATTGGAAAATGAGCATCCCGGCGGAAATGCCGACGGAGGCCCGCATGGTGCTGGTTTTGAGCACGGCGACGCTCATGCTCGGGGAGAAACCGATCCGTTGATCGGTGTGGATCTGGTCATTGGTCGCGGTCACTCCCCAGCTGAAGCGGTCGCTGAAGACCATGGGGCGGCTTTGGAAGCGGATGTACTGGGCCGAGGAATTCCACCCGGCCACCTGGACCTCCCGGTGGGTATGGCCCATGCGGATGCTGTGGACATCGGCGTCGGGGAAGCTGCCGGGATTGGTGAAGTCCTGGTGGAGCAATTGGGTATTGAAGAGGGGCATTTGCTGGCCGGGCAGGAAGGTGCTGGCACACAGCAAGGCTGCGAAAACAAAGATGTATTTCATGGGATTGAAGTCAAATGTGAATGGAAATGGAACTCAACGGCGGATGGTCACGCCTCCCGCCTCAATGGGTTGTTCGCGGTGGAACAAGCGCCACCAATAGACGCCATCTGGGAGCAGGCCGCCGTCCCAGTTGGGGTGCAACTTGCGCATGTCATAGACCAGCCCGTGGGCCCGGTTGTAGACTTCGATGCGGTACTCTTCGGGCTTGATGGCGTCGATCCACTGGACCTGCCAGGTGTCGTTGAAGTTGTCGCCATTGGGGGTGAAGACTTCGGGGATGAAGATCTCGTCGGTTTCGGGGTTGAGGAGGAATAGAACGGTTACTACTTCACTGGAACAGGTTCCAAATATCGATTGCAATTCAAGGAACAAGCTATCGCTCTCCCGATTGAGGCTACGATCAGGAACAGTCAAGAAACTAGCTATGCTATCCACTATTCCCGGAAATAAAATATCCCCTTCGCTTAATATGGTTCCCAATGTATCGGACCAATAGTATTCAACACTGACTCCCGGGATATTGGATTCCAAGTTCAACGCGATTTCCTGCTCCGGCTCATTGATGTACTTGTCCTTCAAAGGAGTCAGAATGGGTTTAGTATAGATGGCATAGGTTTGCCTCCTTGTCATAGTACAATATTCATTGTCAACTATGGCCACCTCCAAGTAAGCTCCGTTGTATAGCGTATCAGCAGGATCAAATACAAATTCGGTTCCATTCGATATCCTTATCTGTTTGCCATGAGAGTCAAACAGCGAATAAGTGATTCTATCCGGAAACATCGCATCCGTTGAGACGGGCTCAGGAAGTTCTAACCAACAGTATTCGGTCCTACCACTATCAATTTTAAAGTCCACTGAGTCAAACAAGAAGATTTCTACCTCGGCCATATCAGGGCAGCGCCCTTCCGTTTGGTACACCACTGTAAGCTCTCTTTGTCCTTCCCCATGAAGAGCCTCAAGCTTGACCTCTCCCCACAACGTATCAATTTGACTGTCATCATTTAGAATGGCTCCATTTTGGTCTACCATCCAATATCTCCCGCCGCCAGGAGAGACGATCGTGGGAAAGAAATTCGGTTCATTGGTACAATGATAGGTATCATACATCAATTCAGCTTCCACCGGAGCAATGAGTAAAAGAGACTCTTGGGCTTCTTCTCCACAAACCCCTGTCAATTGATAGCTCACCTCATAATTAACTTCCTCTCCAGCCCCAAGCCCCTGGTTCTCCCCTAACAAGTAAAACGTATCTGTGTCCATATACTGCCGAATATTGAATCCGGCGGGCTCGCTGTCCGAATTGCCCGGGCGGCCATTCAAATTGATATCCACCCAAACTGTATCGGAAGTACAAACGGTATCCTCTGAAAGTACCATAGAAAAGGTAGAATCATACTTCACAATCTCAAATTTGTCCTCCGAGATCCCAGGACACCCATTGCTCTCCACTGTGTATTCAACAGTATATTCACCAGGAAGCAACTCGCCCACCGTGACCGTTCCACTGCCCGTATCCAACCCAACGTAGGTCCCATCATCCCATTTGTAGGTCCCTCCCGGATTCACCACACTACCCGTCTTCACCTCAATCGAATCCGTGTCATCGCAATAGCGATCAGCATCGTACGCGAAGCTGGCATCGGCTGCTCCGGCGACCGTCAACTCGTAACTCGCGGTATCCGGGCAGTATCCGAAAGAATAGCGGGTGACCTCGAAAGTAAATTCAGTATCGTCCGGGATCATGCCCAGGGTGTCCCCATCCAGGTCAATGGTCCCATTGTTGGCCAGAGCGGTTCCGATCGGAGGATCGGAGATAAATGTACCTCCTTGCGTGCCCAGAATAGTCGGACTGATGTTCAGGTCTTCTGAACAATACACCGTCTTATCGTAGCTGAAAGCCATGTCTTCGTCGATCTCGACCGTCATCGAAAAACTTCCCGTCGCATTGCAAGGCGACTGAATCTCATAGAAGACCTCAAAAGTAGTCTGAGAAATAAACGATGTCAGGTCCACTTTCCCGGCGTTGTCTATAATACTGTAGGGTAGATTGGTCGACCAGGTCCCTCCGGAATGCGTGATGGAATCTGGAGAAACTTCTCCCAAACTCTGACAAAACAAGCTGGTATCGTAGGAAATAAAGGGCTGCTCCGGTGCGATGATACGCAAAGAATCGGACGATGCCATGGTATCTTGGCAACTTGCTCCTTCGACCTGACAATGAACCAAAAACACACCGGCCCCCAATTGAGATGGAGCCACAAGTCCGGTGCTCGAGATTCCATTGGTAACCCCATCAATCCAATAAGTAGTGGCCAGGCCGCTGGTGCTTGAAGTCGTCGGGAAGAAAGCACCTCCGTTGGTGCAGTGCCCGCCGGCTCCGTAGGTAAAGAAAAAATCGATCCCCTCGATGCTCACCTCAACACTGTCCGGCTCGTAACACAATCCTGGGTCCGGAATAAAGGTCACTTCATATGTCCCCCGATTCGAGTTTTGGGGATTGATTACGCCTGACATACTCAGGTCCAAAGTCCCACCGGGCTGAAAACTGGTATAGGAAAAGGTTCCGGGAATAGAAAGAGATAGCTGGGGTGAAGTACTTCCCCCATTCTCACAGAGAATGGCCGGCCCAAGGGCATTCCCATAATCAAATGAATAGGACGATGGTGCATCCAACTCCAAGGTGGCCGTACTCGTACCGGGACAGCCATTGGATTCATAGCTGTATTCAAACGTATGGGTCCCCGGACTGCCCCCACCCGTATAAGAAATCATTGAGGTCAGGGAGTCGATGGAAAAATCAGACGAACTCGAAATATAGGACACTACCGATCCAGGGTCGCCCGGTGCCGCTGTAAATCCAATATTGTCGGGATACAAACCGCAAATATCCACCGAGTCAAGTACAAAAGAGAGCTGGGCTGGCTTTTTGACCACCACGGGATTCGCAGCCGTCAGGACCGTGGAACAGCCTTGGTACTGAAGCGAACATTTAACATAGTAGTCCCCCGATGGAACCAGATTGATGTTAAACCGACCGGTTGCAGGATCCATCTGATTGTTCGTAAGCACTCCCGTACTCAGCACCGGATCCAGAAAATAAACAATACTGTCGGGATTGAAGCCAAGGGAGTTGGGTACGGGCAATTGGAGATCTCCTTCACAGTACTCCCACTGGGGATAGACAATCGAAGCATTCAAATCGATGATTTCGACTGTCAGGGCAGCGGTCTGTTTACAAAAACTAATCCCAGGGACAAAGGTCACCGTATAACTACCCGGATCAGACTGTCCGGGGTCTATATTTCCCGTATTGGAATTCAAATGAAGTTGACCACTGTGAGAGGCCTGCCAACTGTACGTTCCCGTTACTCCAATCCCCGCATCCGGCACCACCACCTGTCCATTCCCACACAGACTGATCCGCCCATTGATCGCCGTTTGGCCTGTATAGTTCAGCAAAGTCGGCTGGGGCAGCTGAATGGTCACCGTATCAGAAATGGTCTTGGGGCAACCATTAGACAGGTAGTCCAATTGTATG
This sequence comes from uncultured bacterium, assembly GCA_963923035.1. Classification (GTDB taxonomy): domain Bacteria; phylum Bacteroidota; class Bacteroidia; order J057; family JADKCL01; genus CAWUKT01. The sequence continues at coordinate 55,821 of CAWUKT010000021.1, read as the reverse complement.
GTATAGGTTCCTGGGAGGATGCTACTGAACGGATCAATGACTCCCGTCGAGGCATTCAAAGCTATCCCCGCAGCCGGTAAGGATTGATAACCCACAGGCGAAAATGAAGGATTGGTGGAGGAGAGGTTGGGGGAATACAAGGTATTGTCAACCGTACAAAACGGTCCCCCGCCATAACCAAAGGTCGGCACTTCCGGCGCCACCACTTTGATCGTCTCCTGATAGACATCCGTACAACTCCCCTGGTCATAATCCATGTCATAGGTGACCGTATACACCCCCGTCCCGCTGTTCAGAGGATCAAACAAATCCAATTGAGAGGCGAATATGATATCCCGATCATCGTTGTCAATGCCCGACAAAGAGAAATTATTGGGCCCCTGAACCGAAAACTCGCCCGGTCCCTGAATGCCTGTTGCCAGGATATCCCCTCCCGCCAGACAAACCGAATCGGGCAGGCTGAACCCAGCCGTAACTTCATGAATACTGACCGTACCGCCCACCAATACCGGACAATCCCCACTGGTCCGATAGGCCCAATCAAATTGAGGCCCCAAGCCGCTGTTCAGGGATTGAGTGATGTCAATCTCTCCGGTAGTCAAATCCGCAAAGACGATCCCCGAACCCGTCGGCACCTCAAACTGGCCTCCTGAGGGGGAATTGACCATCGCAATCGGGTTGGCATCATTCTTACAGTACACTGATTGAACATAATCCACCTGGACCTGGTCAGGGTCGTGAATGGTAATGGTCTGGGAAAAAGGCGTTTTGCAAAAGTCAGGATCTGGATTGAAGGTCACCTCGTAGGTTCCCGGATCAGAGGAATTCAAGGCAAAAACACCGTTGGAGTTGTTCAGGAACAGAGTTTTTCCCACCGATGATGGGTTTCCCGGTGCAGCCTGAAAGTTGTAGGACTGTCCTAATGGGGAAGCATTCACCACCGGGTTGGGGTCCATTGTTCGGCAAAATTTGTTCACCTGAGTTGAGCTACCCGGCAGCGTATAATAAAACTCCGAAATCCCTGGAGAAGGGCGCTGGGTCAGATTAAAGGTCTCGGTGTTCTCAGCGCATCCTACCTGGGTATAGCTTACCTGTACCGTATAGGAACTTGTCCCATTCACCTGCGCAGGTGTCAGCGTCCCATTGCCTGGCCCATTCGTCTGGAGGGAAACAAATTGGCACTGGTTACAGGTAAAAGTGACATCCCCTGCTCCTCCACCATTATAGCTTGGAACAATAGAGGCATTGGGATCAGAGCAAAACTCAGTGACCGGATAACTCACCTCCACCAAGCCTACAATGTCAATTTTCTTCGTGACCCCGTCCGGGGGGGTGTTATTGGTCTTGTGGGTTCGGATGACAGTTACATTTTGCTTATTCCCCGACAAGGTCTCATCGATCCGACACCGAAAAATCGTCGGCGCAATTCGGGTAAATGAATGAGGGTCACCATCAATTTCCACCTCATAGGTATAGTTGATAGGGTCGTCAAAGCCTTGGCCTACAATATCAATCTCCGTCCCCGCGCAGAAGTCTCCATTTCCCGGCTGGGAACTGGGATTGACGGCAGTAATGCTGGTAATCGAAAATTGCCCCCACACCATTCCGCCCCCCCACATCAGCAAACAAAACAACGGGATACATAGCGTGTGTGTCTTCATAGTCAAATTGGTTTCGGGTCCTAAAAAATTGTCACGCTCCAACATCCCCATTCCCCCCCACCTTTCCCTTCACGATTTTCCCGCTCCGTTAACAGACTTTGCCCCCCTCTTGCCCCCCTTTTTCCGCCCCCAACACCCCCAAAATCGCCCCCTACAGCCACTCAGCACCATAACAGATTTCCGGCATTGTCAACGAAAATGCCCTCCGCCAAGACCCGAAAAAACCTATCTTGTACCCATGTTTCCCGTCACCCAATCCGAGATCAGCACCAAAATGCTCCCCTGGCTCCAGGAGGGATATGCCACCGTCGCCGCCGATGGGCCCCTTGCCCTCCGCGTCGAGCCGCTCGCCCGCGCCGTCGGCAAAAACAAGTCCTCCTTCTACCACCACTTCGCCGACCTCGAAGTCTTCACCGAGTGGCTCCTCACCTACCACCTCCAGCGCGCCCGCCTCATGGCCGAGAAGGAAAGCCGCTGCCAAACCATCGACGAGCTCATCACCGTCATCCTCGACCACAAAACCGACCTCCTCTTCCACCGCCAACTCCGCTTCCACCGCGACCGCCCCGACTTTGACGCCTGCCTCGAACAGACCGCCACCGAAGTCGTCGTCGCCATCATCCCGCTCTGGTCCAAGACCCTCGGCCTCGATCCCCGCGCCGAACTCACCGAAATGGTCCTCAACCTCAGCATCGAAAATTTCTACCTCCAAATCAACGACCATACCCTCAACCGGGAATGGCTCACCGACTACTTCGACCAGCTCCGACACATGGTGGACCAGTTCCGACGGGGACGCGGCGTGGTGAAATGAAGAACTGAGGTGGGGAAAAGGGAAATGAAGCCGGGAAACAACCAGGACCGGCCCCGGGAAAGGGAAAATGATTGGGTGGTCAGGTAAATTCATTTGGCGGGGCGGGAAATGAGGCCGGGGGGAATGCTTGCCCGTCCCAACGGAAAGGTGAGTTCATTCGGGTCGGTACCTGAATTCATTTACCATCGAGCTGGGCCAATTCACCTCGACGCTGGACCAATTTGGGTATGCCCCCAAATTCATTCGCCTTTGCGTAGGGCCAATTTACTTCAGCGTTGGGCCAATTTGGGTCATGACCCAAATGAATTCACCATTGGGCTGGGCGAATTCACCTCAGCCCCAAATTAATTTGGGGCCGTACCCGAATTAATTTACCTCGGCCTAGGGCTAATTTACCTTCGCGTTGGGACCTCCCACCTATCTTTGAAGATCTTCCAGAAAACAGTCGGAATATTTCGCCCCTGACCCTTATCACCAAATATTCCGTGGTGGCCCATTTTGGGGCTTTACATTAAGTTTACATGGATTAACACCGGGATAATATCTAAGCGGCAGCTTCTCCCCTGCCCATTTTCCCCTCAATCCTGCACCAAACGCACCGCAAATCCGTAGCCCCGGTTCAGGTGCGAGGCCACCACGGCATCTGGGTCGTTGGCGGCGATGGCCATGTAGGTCGCACCCCGGCCATTGCCGGGGGTGGCGCCCCAGAAGTAGGCGATGCCATCGAAATCGATCCAGTCGCCATCGTCGAAGCGTCCTTCTGACGGCGGGGCATCAAAGCCCGAGAAGCCGATGGGATCGGCTTCCTCCCAGGCGATCGGATCCTTGAGGAGTTTACCCGCGGGCGTGCTGCCGCCGAGGGCGTCCAGGAGGGCATTCAGTTCCTCCTTGGTGGGCACGTGCCAACCTTCGGGGGCGAGTCCCCGCCGGTCGGTGACCGCATACCAATTGTAGAGCACGCCCCAGGCCTCCCCCTTGGCCGGGTCATTTTGGTGGTAGCACCAGGCCGGTTGCTGGTTCCGGCTGGCCTTCTCCCAAGCCGCTTCGTCCTCGATATGGGGAATGGGATCGCCATTGCGGAACTGGGTCACCGCCAGATTGCGGGCGGTCCAGGTCAGGTCGCCGATGGTGACGGAAGAAAGGTCGATAGGCTCCGAGGTCTGGGCCACTACCTGGGTCAGCTGCGGGTCCGGCGTGGATTCCTGCGCCGGTTCGCGGGCACAACCCAGGGCCATGACCAGGCCCACTACCAGGAGCGAGAAGCAATTTCGTAGATGCATAGGCCTTCAATAAAACAATTTCTCCCCCATTTCCCTTCCCCCGCTCCTCCTTTTCCGGTACAGACCAATTCAATTTTCCTCCGTATCTTCCTCCCTCGAGATGACTACTCACTGCCCGACGCACAGCCCCAAAGATACCGTCCCCCACCCGCCAGCACCTGCCCCCAGCGGCTTTCCCATGACCGGAACCGCCGGAGTAGGTCAGCGGTCCAGACATTCCCAATACCCCCGACGATGAAATTGTACGCCCTGTTGTTCCTCCTGCTCACCCTCCACTCCGCCCAACTGTTTGGTCAGGAGAAATTGTCTCCCCAGGAGGTATTTGACCAGATCGTGGCCCACGCCGAAGAAGCCTCCATGTACCGCGAAAAGGTGGTCGACTGGCCGCTTCAAAAAGAGTTGATGCGGGGCATGGTGGCCAAAGCCACCACCGTGGAAGAACTCCGGCCGGGATTGATTTACCTGTTGGGGGCCCTCGGCGATGGCCACGGCCGGATCATCCACAACGGCCAAATCCTCGCCCACTACTCCTCCCCTGATACAAAACCCCATCTGGCGAACCTGGACGGGGAGATTTTCCGCGACGTTCAGATGGGACAGGTCTATCCTTTCCGCGCCACCCTATTGGAGGACCGGGTGGGCTATGTTCGGATTGTGGGCCTGCCAATGGGGGACAATGAACAGATGACGCGGGACATCCAGGAGGAGGTCTGTCGTTTGGTGGAGGCGGGGGCAAAAGAGTGGGTGATCGATCTGCGGTACAATGGGGGCGGAAACATGTTCCCGATGGCGGAAGGCATTGCGGCGCTGCTGGGGGATGGACCGGTGGGCGGCGCGGCGGGATTGACCCCGGAGGAAAATGCAGTGTGGCGATACGAAGACGCAGATTTCTACTACGATGACTATACGGTGGGGCTGGAAGAAAAATGCCGGGCCAAAGGCCAACCCAAGATTGCGGTTCTGACGAGCCTGTACACGGCCAGTTCCGGCGAGGCCATTGCCGTGATCCTGAAAGACCGCCCCGATACCCGATTCTTCGGAGAGAAAACCCAGGGCCTGGTTACCGTCACCGACTGGCATGTCATCGACGAGACGACCGCCATGACCATCTCCGTCAGCTATTACCAGGACCGCAACGGCACCATTTACAACCAGTACGTCCCCGTCGACGTCGAATGCCCCTTTGTCCCCACTCCCCTCAGCGACGACGACCAATGCCTCCAACAAGCCCTCCAGTGGCTCCAATCAAAATAAGTCCCAAGTAGAATGGTTTCGGTTTGTCAGTCAATCAAGCGCCAGCTTCCCACCTCGCCAATACCTTCATTGGCACATCAATTCACGTCCACATTCACCCATTTCCCCCAATTGGCACATTGAAAAATTTGCACATTGGCACATTCTCCCCGTAGCTAAAGTTGAACCGCCGTCCGCAAGGCCGCCTGCAACTCCGCCTGTGATTTGCCCGGCACGAAGGCCACCATAGACGGGAAACCCACCGTCCCCAGATGCTCCCAGAGCCGGTCCCGGCTGCTGTCCCCCGGCAAGGATTCCAGAATGCCCAGAATCGAGCCTTCGATCTCGTGAAACAGTGCATCCGCCTTCCCGGCCCCATGCTCCTTGTGCAGGTACCGTTCCAGCGCGTCGAACCATTGGTCGTCCCGGAGGCCGGTCGGCGTCACCCCTGCCCGTTCCTTTTCCTCCGCCTCCCGCAACCAATAGTCGATCTGCGCCACCAAATCCAGGTAGGACTTCCGGTTGGCCAGCCATTGGGCCGGGGGATCGTAGCGGTGGAGGAACGCCGAAATCTCCCGCAGCTTTTTCGCCTTCAGGGAATTGAACGCGAGGTGGCGGGGGTAGGACAAATGGTTGAAATAGATGTCGATGCCGAGGCGGTTGCAGAACTCAATGGCGTCCGGCAGCTCCATCCAATTCAGGGTCATCGGGGTATAGGAAATGGTCAATTGCGTCCCGACCCGGTCGCAATAGGCCTTGAATTCATGGATATGGCCGAGCACGGTATCCCACTTGGCGTTCACGCGGATGGACTCCAGTCGCTCCGCCTGGACCGAATCGATGGACACCGCGATGCTCATGGGCAATTTGTCGAGGATCTTCCGAATGCGGTCGGTGAGGATGGTGGCATTGGTCTGGACGGAGAGGTGATGGCCGGGGTTGAGGACGGCCATGCGGTCCCAGATCTCGAGGTATTGCTTGATGAGGAAGGGTTCACCGCCCGCGAAGTAGGACTCGGAGAGGTGGGGGATGAACTCTTCCAGTTGGCGGAGGAATGCGTCGTCGTAGGGGGATGGAATGGCGGGCAATTGGTCCCGGTTGCGTCGGATGGACGAGGACAGCTCGCCCCGGCACATCACGCATTCGAGGTTGCAGGTATTCGTGAGCTCAAAGTCGAACCGGGTTGGGTAGCCGTTGCGGTTGGCGGGGATGCGGTCGTAGATGCGCCCCATCATGTTCTGGTAATTCCCGCTGCGGACGATGTGGTAGCAGATTTGGCAGCCGTTCGACATGTCCCCGGTCTTGAGCGCCTCGCGGATCTTCATGACCTGGGCGCTTTCCCAGCATTCGCGGATGGACATCTCGGGATAGCGACCGGCGAGGTGGCTGCGGTTGGTGCAGCAGACCATGATCTCGCCCCGTTTCCCGAAGTAGAGGCTCCGGGCCGGGGCATGGCAAATCGATTTCCGGGCTTTGCGCGGCCGTTTCTTGTTGTACGCCTTGATCTCCTTCCGGGTCAGCTGCCAATCCATGCCTCAAGGTAATAAATCCGGCGGGCGATTCCACGTCCATTTGCCCCCCTGCCGCGTCAATTTCCCCGCTTCCTCCACCTCCACCGGCGCTTTCAGCCGATCCGGGTCCGTACTCCACAATTCGTATTGCACCCCGACCGACTCCGCCTCCTTCAGGGCCGGCACCAATTCCATGTACCGCAACCAATAGTTCAGCGTATGCTCCATGAATTCAGTCTGTTGCCCTTCGCGGTACAGGTAGGCCCCGCGTTCGGCCAGCGGCAGAATGGCCTCTTTCCGAAAGCCCGCGGCCTGGCCCAGGGCATCCGGGTCCATTTTTGCTCCCCGCCCATCCACCGGCACAAACCCGATATAGCTGACCTCCGCCGGCCGCACAAACGAATAGGACGGATACGCGGAAAAGGGCCAGGAACTCGTCTGGGTAAGCCCGAAGCCGAGGTTGATGAGCAACAGGACCGTCCCCACCCGCATGACCCAGCGGGGAATTGGGCCGGGAGCTGTCTTGGCGGAGGAGGAATGGCGGGTCAAAAAGCGTCGGTTGATCAACAGGACAAATAAGGCCAGGCCCAAAATGACCTGCCAAACGGCCAGGAGCGCACACAGGATCAAGGCGGTACCGACGAATCCGGCCGGGGAGGTCAACCGGGTTTTCAGCCTTTGGTACAGCCCCTGCCAATCGAAGTGGTAGCCGTTCATGTATTGGAGGAAGGCAAAATCAATCGAGAGGAAATAGGCATTGGAGAGGTGGAACCCAATGGCGGAGAGGGCCGTGGTGACGCGGGTGCGGGGGGTGAGGATGAGGAAAATATAGGCCAGTTCAAACAGGATCACCATCGTCCCGGCCAGGCGACAGAGCCAGGGAAACCGGTCCATGCGCAGGACGGGGACTTCGGCGTATTGCTCCAGCCATTCCAGCCGCATCAGGTTCACGATGTTGTCGCTGAGCGCCCAGGTCCAGCCCGCATCCCACAATTTCCCCACCGCCGAACTGAAATAGAGCACCCCAATTTGCAAAAAGACCAGTTTCATGGCCACCCCATAGCGCGCGTGGGGCGCCGGGACCGGCCCTTTGTGCTTTCTCCTCCACGCATCCACCGAGAAGACTTCCGCGCAGGGCGAAAAGGCCAGGTAAATGGGTACCCAGACCATCATGTGGTAGTGGTAGATCTTGCCGTAGAACTGGGGCACGCCGAGGACATAGAGCAACAGAACGGCCGAAAGCGGCAGGGTATAGCGGGTGAACAGCCCGAACCCAGCCAGGAGGCAAGTGCCCACGGTGGTCCAGAGGAGTCCGTCGTAGAGGCCCTGGGAAATGGGCAGCAGGTCGATGAGCCAACCGATGAAGGGCAAGGGTTGGCGCGCCTCGGCGGGCAATGAGGCCATCTGGCCCTGGCCGCCGTGTACATAGAAGGCGAGGTGCCCCGCCAGCAGCAACATGACGCCCGCCCGCATCAGGGCGAGGTTGTAGGGAGAAGTCGGCCGGTAGAGGAAGGCCGCGACTACGCTGCGGAAGGTCGCCCCATTCAGCAGGATCAGGTGCGCGAGTTGCAGGCCCACGAGGCCAAGGAAGAGGTGGGACAGTTGGCGCTGGCGGTAAAGGAAGTGAGGCCCTTCGCCGAGGTAGGCTTCGAGGCCAAAGTAGGCGAGGATGAAGACGGCGGCGAGGCCGCCGAAGAGGATGCCGTGCCGACGCAGGAGGCGGTGCCACGCCGTGAAGTCGGCGGCCGCGTGAGCGGGCCGGATGGGGACCTGGTTCCAGATGGCAGCGAGGGAGGGCACGGTGTAAGATAGGAAAAACAGCTTCTCTACCGGACAGTTGATTTATCCTGCCCCTCAACTTTGTACCTCGAAATGCTTATTTTGCATCGACTAACAACATGCAACATGAGATACTCCACCCTTTTCCTTCTTTCTCTCCTCGCCCTGGGGCTGTTCGCTTGTGGTGGCGGGGACAACTCGGGCGCGGAAGCGCCGACCTCCGAGACATCGGAAGAAGCTGCTCCGGCCCCTGTGGTCCGGAACACGCCTCCCAGTGAGCCCGGCGAGGGCTTTTCACCTGACTACTCGTTGGTTCACCGCAAGGACCTGGTCCCGACCCTTCAGGCCCTGGAAGAAAAATTTGGCCTCGCCCCCTTTTTCATTGAGCATACCGACCCCATGCTTTTCCTCGTCACCGAAGACAAGTGGGCCCTCAAGTGGGGCGAGATGCTGGTGCAGGAGGGGATCCGCTACGGATTGGCGACGGCGGAGGGGAATGCGGTCCTGCCATTGGAGTTTGACAAGATTTACAATGCCGATGCGACGGCCAAGGGCTATATCGAGGTGGAGCAGAATGGGAAACGCGGCCTGTTCAATTATTCCACACATGCGCTCATTCCCCCGGAATACGACCTGATTTTCCCAGCCGGCCAGGGTGGTGGCATTGCGATTGGGCAGAAAGGCCCGCGGCTCGTCACCATCCAAGCGGATGGTTCGGAATCGGCGCTGCCCGAGGGCAGCACCCCGCCCAGCTACGCCGATTTAGTCGCCGACCTGTCCTTTGATTACCTCGACGGCACCAGTGGCGCCCTCTTCTACAGCTACCACGATTCCGAGGGGGATCCCGGCTTTTTCGGCTCCTTTGATTTGTTCTACGTCCTTCCCTCCTACCTTCAGCCCCTCAGCTACCTCCCGGAGATCATCAACAATTCGGATGGGGAGATGAGCAAGACCCGGGTGCAGGGGGAAGCGGAATTGTTGGCGACCAAGGACAATGGAATCTCGACTTTCCTGACCAGTTTCATCGACGAGGGGGTCGATGCCCGCGGCTATTTCAACCAGTCCAATACGCTCGTGACCCTGGACGCCGCCAACCAACGCATTGACTCCGTCCGGCTCCGGGAGAATGTCGACGTGCATCACCTGCCGGTCTGCCGGGACAATTTCCGTTACCGGGCCCTCTCCAACAATGTGGTGGAGGTGGAAAATATCGTGTATTCCGACGAAGTTCACTCAAGCATGACCCGCTTCAGCTATTACCGCATCTCCAAGTCCGGCGCCATTGTCCAGATGGAGAGCGATGCCGCCTTCCACCAGGCCCACTTCACCCGGCTGGAACCCCGCCACTTCCAAGTCTGCTGGGGCGACCCGGTCGAACCGAATGACCCCGACAGCTACGAGGGAGAGAACGATGGCAATTACCTAACGGCCAATCACCTGACGATTGAAGACCTCGACATCATGCGGAATGAGATCTTTGCCCTGTACGGCTACCGCTTCCAGAGCGAGAAATGGCAGCAGTACTTCGGGGAAAAGGACTGGTATACGCCCACCTCGGACAATGTGGACGACCAGTTGACGGAGCAGGACAAGTACAATATCGACCAGATCCTCGAGACCAAGGCGGACATGGAGGAGAATCCGGAGCAGTACTCGCAGCCGAGCCGGACGTGGTACTATCCGGCGGGGTGATGGGGAGGACGTGCCAATTTCTGGCCGGGGCGGCTGCATACGGCGAGAAAAATCGGTATCTTAAAATATCGATTGATTTGGACCAAAAAATGGGAATATGAAACGCTTGCTGGGTCTATTGACCCTGGGAATGATATGGATGGTTTCGGGGTGTGGCTCGGAAACGAATTCTTCAGCCGCAAAACAGTTCGAAACCAAGGAAAAAGAGCCCGCCGAAGAGATGTCGGCTCCCAGTCAGGCCCCGGAGCTGGTAACAGAGTCGTACGCTCCGAAACAGTATCATCGGTATCGTCCAGAGTTGGTAGTCGAGTTAGAATTACTAGATAGCCTGTACAATCAAGCGCCTTTCTATGTGGAAGTGGATGATCGGCGGCTGTACTATGTAAACAATGGGGTCCAGACCTACAATAGAGAACTCAAGTTCAACAAGGTCAATGGAAAGTATGGCATTGTGGATTCGGAGGGGCAGGAACTGCTCCCAGCGGAGTACACCAAGCTGTACCAGCCCGATGGGACGACACCGGGATACATCGAGGTGGAGAAGAAAGGAAAAAGAGGTCTGTGGAATTATGCTACCGGCGGTCTGATTCCCTGTACTTACGATGTGATTTATCCCTTCGTAGAGGGCAACTATGTGGCGATTGGGCAGCAGGATGAGGACTTTTTCTATATTTCCCCCTCTGGATCAAGTAAAGTCACTGAACCCGAAGATTTTCCCACCTACGCCAATATTTTTTCCACCCGAGACCCTGCTTTTTTCCCTATTACCGACTCCATACCGATCCATCTCAGTTATCAAGAATTTACCGCAGACCAAACAGAATATGAACTCGGCTCTGTAGTACTCCCTCCTTCATGGAAATTGATTCTGGCGACTTGGCCGGAATACATTTACTTGGGGCCCGCCAACTCCGATTACGGTGACTTCCCCTATTACTCCAAGCATTATATCGCGGAAGCTCAACAAATCAATGAGAACTTTTCTTCCGTTTTCGCAGCATTTTACGAAGAAGGAATTGGAGTCAGAGATGATCCATTTGAATTTACATCCTACGAGTTGGTTCTGATGCGGCCAGATAACCAAGTTGTGGACCGAATTGAAATAAACGCTTACGAGTACCATGATTTCCGAGGATTTAGCGATCCTCCCTGTGAATGCACCTCTCCCCGCCCACTGTATTCCTTCAAAACTCCGCAGCTTCTTGAGGTACAGGGTACGGCAGAACAATCTTATCACGAAACCATGGGCTGGTTTGAGTATTACCAATTAGATCGATCCGGATCTCCCAAGAAATTGAACTCAAAACGATCCTTTCCCTCTACAGAGTTTGTCAAAATGGATTCCAGTTACTTCAAAGTTTGTTGGCTTGACCCAAGTCCAAACCTAGAGAATGATTACACATGGATTTATTACCTGGCCGGTTCCCACCTCACAATCAGGGATTTGGACATCATGCGCAACGAGATTTTTGCCAGTTATGGTTATCGTTTCAAGGGTAAAGAGTGGCAGGACTATTTTGGGAAAAAGAAATGGTATCAACCTCGCTTTGATAATGTTGACGATCAATTAACTGAGATTGACCGCCACAATATAGACCTGCTCCTTAAAACCAAGGCTGATATGCAAGCTCACCCGGAGAATTATCCTCAACCTCGAACCAAATTGGAAAGTGCTGCTGGTTAGGTGGATCGGTTTCCTCTTCGTCCTGACGGTCGGCGGGCTCATCTTCGTCAAATCGTTGGACTACTACCAACCGGACTTTTCCCGCGGCTACCTCGCGGGAAAGCAGCCATTCTTCGAAGGCATCTTCCAATACGGCTTGTACGCCCACATCGCGGCGACGCCGCTCCTCCTGCTGTGGGGGAGCCTCCAGGTCTTTTTCCGGTACGAATACCGGCGGGGGGCCTGGCACCGCTGGTTGGGGCGGGGCTATGCCGTCCTCGTACTGGGGCTGGCGGCGCCGGGCGGGCTCATCATGGCCCGCCATGCGATTGGGGGGACCTGGGGCCAGGTGAATTTTTACCTGCTGGGGATGCTGTGGTTGCTGACGACGGGGCTGGGCTGGTACCAGGCCCGCCGACGCCATTGGCACCGGCACCGCCGGTGGATGCAGCGGAGCTATCTACTGGCCTTGTCGGCGATCTTGTTGCGGTTGTGGGCCTTTGTCTTTGCCTACTATTTGGAATGGCGAAGCCCCGAGGCGTATGTCTGGGCGGCCTGGCTGAGCTGGGTGCCTTCATTGGTGATTTACGAAGTGGTCCGGGCGGGACGCCAATGGCAGGCGACAAAAAAGGGGGCCGGAGCCCCCTGATCTATGCTGGCGAAGGGTGGATTATCCTTCGAAAGAGTCGAGGAGTTGTTCGGAGACGCCCATGCTGGAGAAGCCGCCGTCGTGGAAGAGGTTCTGCATGGTGACCTTGCGGGTGAGGTCGGAGAACAGGGTGATGCAGTAGTCGGCGCATTCGTCGCCGGTGGCGTTGCCGAGGGGCGAGCCGACTTCGGCGAAGCGCATCATCTTGTCGAAATCCTTCACACCGGATCCCGCCGTGGTAACGGTGGGGGACTGGCTGATGGTGTTGACGCGGACCTTGCGGTACTTGCCGTAGTGGTAGCCAAAGCTCCGGGCGATGGATTCGAGGAGGGCCTTGGCTTCGGCCATGTCGTTGTATTTGGAGAAGGTCCGCTGGGCGGCGAGGTAGGACAGGGCGAGGATGGAGCCCCATTCGTTCATCATGTCGCGCTGGTAGAGGAGCTGGATGACGCGGTGAAAGGACATGGCGGAGATGTCCAGGCCTTTGTGGTACCAATCGTACTTGAGGTCGGTATAGACCCGTTTTTTGCGGACATTCAGCGACATGCCGATGGAGTGGAGCAAGAAGTCGATCTTACCAAACTTCTCCTCGGCGACGTCGAGGAGGTTGTTGAGGTCATCCATGTTGGTGGCATCTGCGGCCACGACTTCGGCGCCCAATTTCTCGCCCAGCTCTTTGATGCCTCCCATCCGCAATGCGACCGGCGCATTGGTGAGCACCAACTCGGCCCCTTCTTCGTGGGCCCGCTCTGCTACTTTCCAGGCGATGGATTGTTCATCCAAGGCCCCGAAGATGATTCCTTTCTTTCCTTTCAGTAGATTATAGCTCATTGTTTCAGATCAACTTGAACATTTTGGGCGCAAGATAGCAAGAACGGTTGATTTCGCCTAGTGGCTTTCGGGGCTCATCTCATCCCGCTCGTACCTAACTGGTTATCAATCCATTTCCCCAACAGGCAATCATTCCTTTCCTTCGTTTGCATTTCTCTCATTTCATTCCCTGCCCCCCTACCCCTTTTCATTGACTCATTCCGGTAGCCCACTGATTTTCAATGCCTCTCTACTTACTTTCTCGCTATCCTACTTCTGCTATTTACCCGGCGGCTTTCACCATCAACAACCATTCAAGATGCCCTTAATTCACGAAAACAAGCCCGCCCACCCTGCTCATTCCGAATCTTCTACCTCCGACGCACCCGGTCGGTCCATGGCTCCTCCTCCCTTTCAGTTGTCGGGAGGGGATGCTCCGGCTGGCAATGGCAAGCCCCCGGTCCAGGCCAAAATGGAAATCTTCCGGGACAACAAAAACCAAAAAGAGTACATCAGCCTCCCGAAGAAGAAGAAGAACCCTAACAACAACAAGGTCAACAACAACAATGACATCGAGATGGACAACAAGAAAGATCCATTTCAAGATGTCTCGGATCAAACGACCCTGAAGGTCAAGGAATTCAGTTCCTTGCTCGATGGTTTTGTGGACAAAGCCCATAACTATGTCCTTGCGAACCCGAAGCTCGGGAAATTTGCGAATCTGGACGGTCATACGGCGAAGTGGGTCCAGAAAATCAGTCCGGTCAATGGTCCGAATGACCTCAGCACCTACTTTGGCTATGCCATCGAGAGTATTACCACGGTCCTCCTCCCCAATGAGTTCAAGGGATGGAAGGTCAATACGCAGGCGGCCCGGCAGGGGACCCGGCCCGACATCGTGCTGATGGACCAGTTCAACAATGATATGGCTTGGCTGGACATTACCGCGAGCAATTCCCGGGGCCATATCAATGGCAAGGCGGGCGGATGGAGCGATCCGAAAAAGTCGCCCTTCGCCGTGGAGGTCAGCTATCCCAGTCAAAACAATTATGATTTCAGCCAGATCCGCAAGCAGGCCCAGGTGAAGAAGGACAACAACAACGATGACAATAACAACAATGACCTGTCTGATCCCTTGGGCGATCTGGGAGATGTCAATGAGATTCTGGAGAAACTGGAGAATGCCAAGAAGCTCTTCAAGCTCCAGTCTCAACATTGGGGGAATTGGGGCAAACCCTTTTTGAAAAGCCTGAAACAGAGAATGGGTTTTAAAACCTTCAAGGAAATTTCTGAGAAATTCAATGCCGCCAATGATTGGAATATCTTCTGGAAGGTCCGACTTCCCCTGACCCACGCCATTCTTCGGTCCTTTAACGGTCCCGTCTTGCCGGATATTCAGATCAATGAGCTTAGAAAACACAATGATACCATCACTGTCCAGCCCATGGTTACCATTCACAAGGCCCTTCAACAAATCTACCCGGAATTCCATTTCTATTACGAAAAGGTTCCCAGCGTCCTGAGAGCGATCGGACTCAATCCTAAGAACTTTTTGTTCAATGAGCGTAGCTCTGTTTCGGAAGGACAGGACTGGCTCCGGGCTTACGACGGGTCCACTCCCAAGACCTTGGACGAAACGGGGCCCACCAATTATGGTGGCTACCTCAAAGATGTCCAGTCCAATTATGACTCTGAGGCCAACGACTTCGACAACCAACTCCCGCCCCGGATTCTGGGCCGGCCGGTCAACTCCGAACACTTGCCCAAAACGCAGCAAAACAACTTTAACTTCAACGACAATTCGAATAACAACAATTCCAACAACAACAACTCTGAGTCCAAGGACAACTACAACGATGACTTTGGGGGCATGGGAACGCACCACAATTCGTCTTCCATTGTCCCGTCTCCTCCTCAATCCAATATCGGCAACAACAATAATTCCAATAACAACAATGTTCATGGGAACAGTTCCCAGCAAACGAACATGGTCAGTTCGACCATGTCATCGCTTCAGAATACGTCCCTGAGCAATCTCAACCATTCGAACAACAACAATGGCCATCATAATAACAACAATACCCCTCACAACCATGGTCCCCGGACCATGAAGGCACCGAATTTCAACCTGAAGTTCAGTTCCATCTCTCACAAAAAGTCCCCGATGATCCTGACGTCCCTCCGGATCAATTTCGATCTTCGGAACCGCCAGTCCTCGGACTATACCATCCTGATGATCAGCGACCTCAACAACAATGGATACTTCCCGCGACCGGACGTCATCCATTTGGCCCATTTGACCGATGGTATCTTGACCCAGGTCTATGTCGGGGCCATCATCCTGTTTGCCGACGGCATCTTCGCCGTCTGCCGCAATGGGAACCGGGTCTGGCTGCAAAAGGTACAGTTCAAGCCCATTTATACCCCCTACCCGAACCCCAAGGGCCCCTACAACAATGGTGGGAACAACAATAACAACAACCACAATGGGAAGAATCCCCCCAATACCGGCTTCCGGATGAACGACACCAATTACTATACTTGATTGAGTTGGATGCGCGTGGAGTCAGCCTCTCGCTGACTTCCGCCGCCCTTTTCGCGCCTATTTACCCCCTCCCCGACTGGTCATCCGGTCGGGGATTTTTGTTTCCCCCGTCCATTCACTGACCAAATCCATTCATTCACTGGTAAATCCCGGCCATTCACTGGGTTTTCGGGGGAATCCCCTTCCCTATCCGTCTCATTTCCAGACACCTAAAATCATCCACTTTACATCCTTCAACATGCCTGAACAAATTCACCAGCAATCCCCCGCTCAACACGCCCCGTTCGAGGACCAGGAAAGCACCATGCAACGGTCCATGGCCCCGCCCACCTTTCAGCTGACCGCTTCGGCCACCGCGCCGCCGCCTTCCAACGGCCAACCGCCGGTGCAGGCGAAGTTTTCGATCTTTCGGGACAATCAGCAGAAAAAGGAATACATCTCCCTGCCCAAACCCGAGCCCAAGAAGAACAGCAACAACAATGGAATGGAGGTGGACAACGACAATTCCAACAACAACGACAACTCCAAAGCCGATTCATTTGCCCAAGCGGATGGTACGACCAAGAAGGTCAAGAACTTTGCGACTTTGTTGGACAGCTGCGTCGAGAAGGCCTATAAGTATGTGATCGCAAAGCCCGACCTCGGCAAGTTCCACGATCTCGACGGCCACACCAGCAAGTGGGTCCAAAAAATCAAGGACAAGGAGGCGGGAAATTCCCTGAGCACTTTCTTTGGCTACGCCGTGGAAAGTGTCGCCGGGGCTCTGCTGCCCAGTAATTACCAGGGCCTCAAGGTCTTCACCCAAGCCTCCCGGGGAGATACCCGCCCGGACATTGTGCTGCGGCACAACTTGCAGGACATCGCTTGGCTGGACATTACAGCATCGAATAGCGCCGGCCACATCAACAACAAAGCCGGGGGGTGGGGCGACGCTACGGCGGCCCGTTTTGCGGTCGAAGTTACCTACCCCAGTAAATCTAAGGAGGACTTCAAAGAGCTGCGTAACTTGGCCCTGGCCGCAAAAGATGACGAGAACAACAATGATAACAACAACGAGGACGACATTGACAACATCATTGGCGACGCAGATGGGATTCTCGAAAAGCTGGAAGCGGCCAAGGCGTTGACCAAGCTGCAAAAAACCCATTGGAAACATTGGAGGAACCTGCTCAAGCAGGAAATTTTCAAAGTCCTTTCCAGAACCATGGGACTCAATAAGAAAATAAAGACCTTCATCCTTCTGAGAGACAAGACCAAGCACTACAACGCTTTCAACCAGCTGGTGCGAATTCAAATTCCGATCACCCAAACCATCTTGAAGTGCTTCTATGCCGATCACATCACTGCTCCGAATATTCCGATGAACAACGGGAACAAGGAATTTCCTACTCATGCCAACCAAATTGTCCTGGAAAATGCCCTCCGCGATGGATACCGCGATTTCTACGATGTTTTCCGTGAGGTACCCAATATCCTCCGGGCTTTGGGACACAATCCCGCAAACTTCCTCTTCAACCACAAATCCGATGAGCTGGCAGGACAGGACTGGCTACGCATGAACGACATTCACACCCCCAATCAACTTGGTGACCAACTCCCCAAGAACTACGCCCGGCTGATGAACAATTCAATCAAAACCTACGAGCTGGAAAGTAAGATGCATGGAAAACTGCCTCCGAAGATTCAAGGTTCAGCTCCCTTGAATTGGGACAATGATGAGTTGAAGGACAACAATAACAACAATAACAACAATAACAACAATAATAATAACTACAAGAATGTAGCAGGGCCGGGCAACTCAAAAAACACTTCCAACAACGGGTTTCTCAATTCCCCTATGGTCGCGATGGGGAATAAGAATTCTGTAAACCTCAATGGATTGCAGGGAATCCCAGGGCCTTCCAAATCCAACAACGGTGGTTACTCCAAATTCAACGACCAAAATTTCTACAAATCCATGGCATCCACTAATCATTTCCACCCTTACGCAGATCCTTTTCCTATTCCGGCCACCATCCCCGTCAACAGCATTCGCAACCATCAACTGACCCCGGTCGTCGCCAAAAACGTACCGTTTCACGTACTCATGTATAACCAGGTTACGGGTGTGGTCACCACTCTGGTGCTCAATCAAGTCCACCAGTTCGCCGAGGGGAGGTACAAACTAATCAATAACAACGGGCTCATTTCTTTCATCCCCTTATTGCCCAAGATCCCGTTTTTCATCCCGTCCCATAAAAACAACAACCACTACAACAACAATAACAACAACGGCGGTGGAATGGGTGGAAACGGAAATTTGATCCAGGGATAATGCAGGGAGTAGCTATTCTTCCTCCTCTGCCGCCGAGGCCAACCACGCCGCATACAGCTCCTGCTTCTTCATTTCCCGTTGGAGCTTCTGGATGCAGTGGTCGTATTCGGGCCGGGTAAAGGGCATGTTCAAGAAGTCAACGACATCGATCTGGTAGGCGTAATAGGCGTAATCGAGCCGGTTGTTGTACATGACGATGAGGGGCCGCTCCTCCTTGGGAATCCGCACCAATACATCGAAGCTGCTGCCGTCCATCAGCTCGGGATTCATAAAGAGAACGTCCATAGAAAGTTCCCGCTTCAAGGAATGGAGCAGCAATTTCCCCGATTTGATCGAACGCACAATGTTCAACCGGGCGTCCTGGTTCATGAAGCCCATCAGGACCCGCTGAGAGCGGACATCCGAGTCCACAATGACCACATCAATCTTTGGAGCGTCGCGCATGGACAAAGCTAATCAACGTACGTTCTTCATGCTAAGGGAAATGCGTTTCCGCCGCAGGTCGACCTCGACCACGCGGACCTGGACCTTCTGGTGGACCCGTACGACTTCAGCCGGATCGCTGATGTAGCGGTCGGCCATCTGGGACACATGCACCAGGCCATCCTGGTGCACCCCCACATCCACGAAGGCGCCAAACTTCGTGATGTTCGTGACGATCCCCGGCAGGACCATGCCTTCCCGCAGGTCTTCGAGCTCCTCGACGCCCTCCTGGAAGCTGAACGCTTCAAACTGCTCGCGGGGGTCGCGCCCCGGCTTCGCCAATTCCTTCAGGATGTCCTTCAGGGTGGGCAAGCCCACAGTATCGGTCACGAAGTCCTTCAGCCGCAATTGCTTGCGGAGGTCTTCCCGGGCCATGAGGTCCGGGACCGAGCAGCCCAGGGTCGCCGCCATCTTGTCGACGATGGGGTAGCTTTCGGGGTGGACCGCCGAGGCATCAAGGGGATGCTTGCCATCCCGGATGCGCAGGAAGCCCGCCGCCTGCTCAAAGGCCTTGGCCCCCAGTCGGGGGACCTTCATCAGCTCCTTCCGCGAGCGGAAGGGCCCGTTGTCATTGCGGTAGCCCACAATGTTCTTGGCCAGGGTCGGGCCCAGGCCCGAGACATACGCCAGCAATTGGGCGGAAGCCGTATTGACCTCAACGCCAACGCCATTGACGGCACTCACCACCACATCGTCCAGGCTTTGTTTCAGCGCCGTCTGGTCCACATCGTGTTGGTACTGCCCCACGCCGATGGACTTGGCGTCGATCTTCACGAGTTCGGAGAGCGGGTCCATCAGGCGGCGCCCAATCGAGACGGCTCCCCGGACGGTGACGTCGTGGTTCGGGAATTCTTCGCGGGCCACCGGCGACGCTGAGTAGATCGAAGCGCCACTTTCGTTGACCATCACGACCATGACATCGGACAGGCCGAGGCCCCGCACAAAGGTCTCGGTCTCCCGACCGGCGGTGCCATTGCCGACGGCGATGGCCTCGATGTCGTATTTCTCCGCGAGGTGACGGATGCCCGCAGCACTGCGGGCGCTTTGGCGCTGGGGGGGATGGGGGTAAATGACGTCGTGGTGGAGCAATTTGCCCTGGGCGTCCAGGCATACGACCTTGCAGCCGGTCCGGAATCCCGGGTCGATGGCCATGACCCGCTTGGGACCCAACGGGGCCGCAAGCAGGAGCTGGCGCAGGTTTTCCGCAAATACCCGGATCGCTTCTTCGTCCGCCTTTTTCTTGCTCACCACCCGCATTTCCGTCTCCAGCGACGGCGCCATGAGGCGCTTGTATCCATCTTTCACCGCCAATTGCATCTGGTCGGCGGCTTCATTTCTCGATTTCAAAAAGATCCGCTCCAACTCGTGCAGCGCATCTTCTTCTTCCGGCGAGATGTTCAGCCGGATGATCTTTTCCTTTTCCGCCCGCCGCATCGCCAGGATCCGGTGCGAAGGAGCCTTGCTCAGGTTTTCCTCCCAATCAAAATAGTCCCGGAACTTCGCGCCTTCCTCTTCCTTGCCCTTCACCAACTTGGTTTTCACGGTCGCCCGTCGCTCAAACAGGCGCCGGACCCGCTTCCGGGCACGTTGGTCTTCGTTGACCCACTCGGCGATGATGTCCCGGGCTCCGGCGAGCGCGGCATCGGCGTCGGGGACCTCATTTTTGTTGTTGACGTAGTGGCGGGCGGCCTCGTAGGGATCGCGTCCTCCCTGGCTGGCGATGATCTTCGCCAGGGGCTCCAAGCCGCGCTCGCGCGCGATGGTGGCCCGGGTCCGCCGCTTCGGGCGGTACGGAAGGTAGAGGTCCTCCAACTGCGTCATTGTGCCTGCCTGCTCGATTTTGGAGCGCAACTGATCCGTCAATTTCCCCTGCTCCCCAATGGTTTTGAGAATGGTGTCCCGCCGATCGTCCAGTTCCTTGAGTTGCTTTTTGCGGTCCCGGATCGCGGTGATAGCGACCTCGTCCAGGCTTCCTGTGACTTCCTTCCGGTAACGGGCGATGAAGGGGACAGTGGCGCCGTCGTCCAGCAGGGTCAGAACCGCTGTGACATTGCGAAGGCCCAGATTCAACTCGGCCGCGATGGTATCGTTGTGGGTGGACATGCTACGAAGATAATGGGGAAGCGGGGAAATGGAAGCCTCGGAAATCGATTTTGGGAGGGCGGGGGCAAAACAACATTTTGCTTATTTTGAAGTTCCATTGGTCTGCCATGAAGTTTCGCCTCCGCATTCACCCCGATACCACCCAGCTCGAACAAATGAGCGCCCGATTTGGGGTGCCGACGGAGAACAATACGCTGACCATTCCTCCGCATCTGGGAGAGGGCTGGCTGCGCTACCTCCCCCTTCCCTATGGCATCCAGGTCCACCATTACCGCTATACCTTGCAGCACGAGTTCGAGGTCGGAGGGGACAATCCGGCCGATTCGGGCATGTACATGCTGAACATCAACCTGTCGCACCGCATCCTCCACAAGGAAGTCGGCGCCGAACAGCTTCAGTTGAGTCAGGCGGGCGGCCAGGGTGCTATCCTGTACGCGCCGGGCTACGACAGCAACGGCCGGAATGAAATTGAGAAGGCGTACGAAGTGGTCTTTTTTGCCTTTCCCCAAGCCACATTTGCCCAACTCACCCCCGAACTGAAACTGGATGGATGGCTGAACCAAGGTCCTTTCTGTGCCTATACTGAATTGGGAGAGTCGTTGGAAAAGGAGCTGAGAAATGCCCTCGCCCCTGAACTCCACCCCCATTCATTTTCCCAACAAGGCGCCCTGATGATCTGTGTCGGCCAGCTCCTCCAACTGTTTTCCGACCGCAAACACCAGCCTTCTTCTGCATTGAAACTCCCTGACATCGAACGGCAAATGCAGGTGAAGGAGATTCTGACGCGGCACCTTCACGGAAACCTTCCGGCCATGGAAGACATTGCGCGGGAGGTCCATATCAGCAAGAGCAAACTCAAATCTGATTTCAAATCGCTGTTTGGGGATTCGCTTTACCGGTATTATTTGGCGCGGAAGATGGAATTGGCGGGAAAAATGGTGGTGCAGGGGGTGGGAACGGTCGCGGAAATCAGTTACCAACTCGGGTACAGCAACAGCGCTCAGTTCTCGGCTCAGTTCAAGAAGCACTTTGGGGTGCCGCCCAGCCAGTATCCGGCTGGATAATTGTCCTTTTCGGGTGGATTCTTGTCCGATACAGGTGGGGCCACCTGTATCGGGCAATTTAATTTTGGAGTATTCCAATGATTAAATCCTCACTCCTATGGCAATGTCCATCTTTCTTACCGGCGGCTCCGGCTTTGTGGGCCAGAACATGATCCCCGAATTGGCCGCGGCTGGCCATACCATTTACGGCCTGGCCCGTTCCGATGCCTCCGCCGCCAAGGTCGGGGCGGCGGGTGCGATCCCCGTCCGGGGCGACCTCACCGCCCAAAATGAGGCGGTGGACGAGGCGCTGGCCCGTTGTCAGGCCGTCGTCCACGTCGCGGCTTACATGGACTTCAACTACGAAAAGGAAAAATTCTACCGCATCAATGTCGATGCGACGCAGGAATTGTTGAAGCGCGCCCGCAAGGCCGGCGTGACCCAGTTCGTATTCATCAGCGCGGCGGCGGTGGTGCCCGGCAGTCCCATTGTCCGGCTCAAGGAATCGGATGCCGGCCCGGAACTGCCCAAGGCGCTCTATCCGAAGACCAAAGCGCTGGCCGAGCGGCATGTCCTTGCATCCCATCGTCCTCCCTTCAACACCATTTCCCTCCGTCCCCCTGCCATCTGGGGCCCCAACAATCCCCACGCCGACGAAATGGTCGAGCTGGTGGAGGCGGGAAAATGGCACTGGATTGGTGGCAGTCACCAGGTCTTGAGCATGATCCACGTGCGCAACCTGTCCGCGGCCGTGCTGGCCGCCCTGGCCAGCGAAACGGGCTGGGGCGATGCCTATTTTGTCACCGATGGAGACCGGCGGAGCATGCGGGAGACCTTTGGCCGCATTTTCCAGGTCATGGGCCACGATCCGGGATAAAAGGAAATTTCATTGGGTTTGGCTTCGTTTGCCGCCCGCGCATCGGAATTTATCTGGAAGCTGTTCGGCCTGAAATCACGGCCGCCGGTTCCGCCCCTGCTCATCCGCCTCATGGCCAAAGAGTTTTCCGTGGACGATTCCAAGGCCAGGCGGGTGCTGGGCTACGAACCGGTGATTGGATTTGAAAAGGGGTTGCTGGAAATGGAAGGGAATTAGGAGGGGAAAAGGCAGGGGGAACCGTCCTGAAATTGCCCTTCCGCGACTCTTCCACATAAAACTTCTCTTCTGGCCGGGAGTTACCTATTTTTGAGCCCCGACATCAATTAGGTATGAAAACTCTCCTCTGGATTATCCTTCCCGCCCTTTGTCTACTGACCGCTTGCGCGGATTCCTCCTCAGGATCAGCGCCCGACCCGGCCGCCGCCGATCAGACCGAGCGCTTCAACGCCGCGCTGGATTCGATCACCGAAGGGGCCATTCTCCGGGAACCAGAGTGGGCCAGTTCCCTCGGCCGCCGGGACCGCTACGGCGAATGGAACGATTATTCCGACGCCGCAACCCTCTCCGAGATCGACATCCGCAGCGCGGAACTCGATTGGATGGAATCCGAATTTGAGTTGGACCAGCTGGACGAGCAGGCCCAAATCAGCTTCGAGCTCTTCCGCTACAAGGTCGAAATGCTCAAAAAGAGCCGCCCCTACGTCTACCACAGCTATCCCGTGGAGCAGATGCACGGCATTCAGGCCGAGCTTCCCTCCTTCCTCATCAACGTCCACCGCGTGGAAAATGTCCTCGACGCCGAGGCCTACGTCCAGCGCTTACAGGGCGTGGCTCAAGTGATGCGCCAGGTGGTCGCCAAGATTGAAGTGCGCCAGGAAAAAGGCATTGTCCCTCCCCAATTTGTGTTTCCCTATGTCCTCGCGGACAGCCGCAATGTGATCGCGGGCGCTCCCTTCGAGGGCGAGGGAAATTCCATTTTGTGGCAGGATTTCATGGACAAGATCAGTGAATTGGAGGCCGAGGAGGAAGAAAAAGAGCGGTTGTTGGAAGCGGGGAAAACCGCCATTGCGGATTCGGTGGGATGGGCCTATGGCCACCTAATCGCCTGTCTGGAAGAGTTGGAAACCGGGGCCACCACCGAAGACGGGGCCTGGAAATTTCCCGACGGGGCTGGTTACTACCAGTACCGGTTGGAAAAGATCACGACGACCGACATGACCGCCGACCAAATCCACGATTTGGGATTGGAGGAGGTGAAGCGCATCCACGGAGAGATGCAAGAGATCATGCAGAAAGTCGCCTTCGAGGGCAGTTTGCAGGACTTTTTTGCCTTCATGCGCACCGATCCCCAGTTCTACCTCCCCAATACTCCGGAAGGCCGTGACGAATACCTCACCAAAGTCACCTTGGCGATTGACCAGATGCGCGAGAAGCTCCCTGACTTTTTCCTCAACCTCCCCGAAGCCGAACTCACAGTTAAACGCGTCGAACCCTACCGCGAGAAATCCGCGGGCAAGGCCTTTTACAACCGTCCCGCTCCCGACGGATCGCGCCCCGGCATTTACTACGCCAACCTCTACGACATGGCCAATATGCCCACCTACCAGATGGAGGCGCTGGCATTTCACGAAGCGATCCCCGGCCACCACATGCAACTTTCCCGCGCCATTGAGCTCCAGGGCCTGCCCGATTTCCGCAAGTACACCCACTATACCTCCTACGTCGAAGGTTGGGCGCTCTATTCCGAGAAATTGGCCAAGGAAATGGGCTTCTACGAAGATCCCTACGCCGACTTTGGGCGGCTGGCCATGGAACTCTGGCGGGCCTGCCGCTTGGTGGTCGATACCGGCATCCACTCGAAGCAATGGCCCCGCGAGAAGGCCATTCAGTACCTCCGCGACAATACGCCCAATCCCGAAGGCGACATCGTCAAGGCCATCGAACGGTATATCGTCATGCCCGGACAGGCCACGGCCTATAAAATCGGGATGCTGAAAATCGAGGAACTGCGCGCCGAGGCGCGCAACCAGATCGGGGATGCCTGGGGCCAGGAAAATATCAAGGAATTTCACGAAGTCATCCTTGCCAATGGTGCGGTTCCCTTAACTTTGTTGGAACAGCTTGTCCAAAGCTACGTCGACGGGCAACTGAATGCTGATCAAGCGCAGGACTCATAACCCCTTGCAATAGACTCCATGGGAAGGAACAAAGGAAAGAAAAAGAACCGGAAGCTGCTGGAAATGAGGTGCCCCGAATGCAATGCCCTTCAGGACAGCCTTCGGACCGATTGTCAGAAATGTGGGGCTGAGCTCCATCCCGGGGTGACGCCCGAGACCATGATGATGGCCCATGTCGAGGTGGAAGCGGTGGAAGAAGCCATTCGACAGGTCAAGAATCCTCCCAAGAAGGGCAGTCCTTACGGCCCGATGGATACGGCGTACAAATGCCTCAAGGGGTTGGATACCTACCACCATATCCCGGGCATGGAGGCCTATATCACCGCGATCCGCGGTGAATTGCAGCCTTACAAAGTGGCCCTCCTGAAACGCACCTACAACGCCAACCTCATTTTCATGGTCGTCCTGGTGCTCTTCCCCCTCGTACCCCTGCTCATGGGTTGGCCGATCATGATCACCGCCCTCATGGGCCTCCCGGTACTCGCTTGGGGAGCCATTGTCCTCAAAGCCCGCCGGGATTATACCCGCGCCTACCAACAACTCCCGGAATGAGCGATTGGCGGGACAACAAAGTGATTCATTGGACCCTCGTGCTGGTGGTATTTGCCTGCACGGGAACCACCGTTGCCCGCATCGACAATTACTTCACCGAACTCCTTGGCTACGATAAATACAGCTGGGTGTGGTGGGTCGGATTGGTGGTCCTATTGCCCGTCTACAATGTCCTGCTCCTCTGCTTTGGGTTCATCTTTGGAAAATTTACTTACTTTCGGGAAAAGCAAAAGAAAACGTGGCGCAGGATATTTGGGGGGAAAGCTAAACAGGACATACCACCCGAAAACAATGAATAACCCTGCATTTCGCCTGTTCATCGCGGCCTCATTTTTCCTCTTCCTCGGCCACTCGACTTCCTTCAGTCAGCAATTGACTTCTGCCCCCATTCAAGGCCATACCACTTCCTCCAGTTTCAAGCTCTGGTTGATGACCCAAAATACCGATCAGGTCCGCCTCAAACTGATGGAGGGGGACAAGGTCGTCAAGGCCAAAAGCATCGATGTTTCGGCGGTCAGTTTTTGGAAGGACCACGCGCCCATTACCGTAGAGTTCGATCGCCTGAAACCGGCGACCTCCTATCAGGTGTCGGTGGCATTGGATGGAGAGGAAATGGCCGAACGCTACGAATTTTCCACGTTTCAGGAAGGCAGCAAAGACGAATATTCCTTTTCGGTGGGATCCTGTGCGCTGCTGGTGACGGGGGGATGGAAGCTGCTGTGGCGGGACAAAACGAAAATCTTCCGCAGCCTCGCCCAAACCGATACCGATTTCATGCTGTGGTTGGGGGACAATGTGTATCTGTTGTTGGGGGAATGGGAAAAGGCAGATCGGATGCAGAAAAAGTTCACAAAAGTCCGGACGGAGCCGGCGATCAACGATTTTCTCCGTACCCGCCCCAATTACGCCACCTGGGACGACCACGATTATGGTCCCGACAACTCGGACGGCGCCTTCGACAACCGCGATGCCACCCTCGCCAACTTCCAATCCTTCTGGCCCAATCCCGACTTCGGAACTGCTGACACCAAAGGCGTTTTCAGCCATTTCCGCTACCAGGACAGCGAGTTTTTCTTGTTGGATGGCCGCTACCACCGCGTCGCGGAGGGATTTCAGACCATGCTGGGCGATGCCCAGATGGAATGGCTCAAGGAAAAGCTGAAAGATTCAGAAGCCACATTCAAGTTCATTGTGAACGGCAGCCAGGTCACCAACCTGGCCAGCGACCACGAATGCCTGGCGCAGTATCCCCAGTACGAAGAGCTGATGGGCTTTCTCCGGGACGAGAAAATCACGGGCGTGGTCATGATGAGTGGCGACCGCCACTTCACGGAGCTGTTGCGGACCGACCGCGACGACCTCTATCCAATTTATGAATTCACGAATTCACCGTTGATGAGTCCGGTCCGCAAGAAGGTCGGCAAGTCCGACGATCCCGAATTCGGGAATCCGCAGCGGGTCTCCGGCACCTTGATCACCGAGCGGAACTTCGGCTCGGTCACAATTGGGGGCAGCTCCGATGATCGGAGCTGTACCTTCCGCAGCTTTGACCAGAACGGCAAACAGCTCTGGGAACAGACCATTTACGCCCGCGACCTGGACTTTTGACCCTTTATTCTCCTCCCCTCAAAGCCTGAGAAAGCTCTCCAGGCCCCTCTTCTGATTCTCTTTGTTCCAGCAGACCACAATATTGCTGACGAATTCGGCGTCCTGAAACGGGATGTGCACCAATTGGCCGTCCTCTCTTTGGGGCTTGCTCATGAGGGCCACGCCGACTCCGGATGAAACCAATCCTTTCACGACTTCATCATTGTCCGACGCGAAAACCGGCTCAATGGCGATTCCCTCCGTCTCCAATCGGCTGTACACCTCGTCGTAGAGGGTGCAGGAGGAGCGCTGGATAAAGGGCAACCCGGCCAGTTCGCGAACGGAGATTTTGCTGCGCTTGGCCAGGGCATGGTTGGGGGGGAGCGTCAGCATGAGCCGTTCTTCGTACAAAAAATGGTAGCTCAGGGCCGGATCTCCCATGCTGTCTTCCTTCACAATCGCGCAATCCAGCTCCCCCGTTTTCAGTTGCGTCTTCAATTCTCCCGCATCTCCCTCCCTGATCCGGATGCTGTACTGGGGAAATTGGGCTTTGAAACGATTGAACTTGGGGATCACGGCTTCCATCAGGATATTTTTCAGCAAACCGACCGTCAACTCCTTGTTTTCGAGGTGGTTGAAGGTGATCTCAATTCGGTTCCAGGCGTCCATCAGGTCTTTGGCCATGCCCAACAACTGCTCGCCCTCCGGGGTCAGGCGTACATTGCGTTTGTCCCGGTAGAACAATTGGACATCCAATTGCTCCTCCAATTTCTTGATGCCCGCCGAAAAAGTCGACTGGACCACATTCATTTTCTCCGCCGCCCGACTAAAGTTTTTGGTCTGGGAGAGGGTGAGGAAATAACGAACAAACTGCAAGTTCATAATCGCTTTTATCGATTGATTCTATCGAAACAATCTGTTTCTCTGATACCAAGATTGTCAATTATTTTGTATCGACAAAATAAATACTACACAACTGATTAATCGACATATCCGGTTATGACATTTCAGGAAAGACTTCAATCACTGATCCAACGCATCGAGGGCAGGATGCCTTCCGATGACCTCAAAATCATGCACGGCGCCACCAAGGCGCTGGCCGAATCGGGCATTCAGGACGGAGTCCTGAAAGTGGGCCAACAAGCCCCTGCCTTTACCCTCCAGGATGAATCCGGCCATTCCTTTTCATCCGCAGAGTACCTTCAAAAAGGGCCTTTGGTCCTGACCTTTTACCGCGGATTCTGGTGCCCGTACTGCAATGCCGACCTCGCGAACCTCAAGAAATATGCGGCGGAGATCAGGGAAGCCGGAGCCGAACTCGTGGCGCTTTCGCCGGAATTGCCCGAATATTCAAAGAAGATCATTGCGACCCAGCGCCTTAATTATTCTATTCTTCACGACCCCAGCAATGAAATCGCCGGGCAATTCGGGCTGAAATGGTTCATGCAAGCGCCGTTGAAAGCTCTCTACCTGAATAAATTCAACATCGACCTTGCGCAGTACCACGGCGATCAGGAATGGTCCCTCCCCATGCCCGCCCGGGTCCTGGTCGATACCTCCGGTGCCATTCGCTACATCGAATTTGAGCCCGATTACCGCAACCGTCCCGATCCGGACGAACTCATTGCCACCCTCCAACAACTACCCGCATGAAAAATATATTTCTGATCAACGGCCACCAGCACTATGAATTTGCGCCGGGCCGCGCCAACCAAACCTTCATCGACCTGGCCCGTGAATTCTTCGCTCAAAAGGGCTACGCCACCCAATTCACCGCAACCCAGGAAACCTACAATGTGGAGGAGGAGGTCGAGAAGCACCTCTGGGCGGATATCATTTTCTTCCAATCCCCGATCAATTGGATGGGGACGTCCTGGAGTTTCAAGAAGTACATCGATGAAGTGTATACGGTGGGGATGATGGGGAAAATGTGCAATGGAGACGGCCGGAGTCGGGAACGTCCCAAGGAAAACTACGGCATGGGCGGCCTGCTTACCGGCACCCAATACATGCTTTCTCTCACCGCCAATGCGCCTCGGGAGGCCTTCGACGATCCCAACGAACCCTTCTTCCAGGGCATGAGCGTGGACGATCTGTTCCGCCCCACCCACCTCAACTTCAAGTTCATGGGCATGGAACCTCTCCCGACCTTTTCCGCCCACGACCTGATGAAAAACCCGGAAATGGAGCAGGACATCGAGCGTTTCAAAGCCCATTTGGCCGCTCATTTTTAACCGCCCTCCCCCCATGAAAAAAGGCTGCCTCGCGGGAGACAGCCTTTTTTATATCGGATGGATCGGAGATCAGATCGAGTTCTTGATCGAGCTCAGGTCGGTGATCACTCCAATCAAATCGCTTTTCACATTGTCAAGAAGCTCGAGGTAACGGCGGTGCTGGTCCACAAACCCCTGAAGGTCATTGCTACCGCCACCAGTGGCTTCTTTGAGTTCCCCGTAACGGGTGTAAATCGCAGTAATGTTCCGGGTCTGGTCGAACCAGACAGCCTGGTATTCCTGCACTTCCTGGACCACATTGTTGTAGTAAGGCTCCACCGTCTGAACAACGAGTGAACAGGCTTCGGTGACTTCCTTGTTGCCTCTGTGGTACTTCAGAACGATGATTCGCTCCTCCAAGTGTGACTTGTGCTCGGCCAATTTGGATTGAAATTCCTCCAACATGGGGGAATGTTCGTTGATAATTGACAGCACCTCTTCTTTACGGGAATCGATGGAAGCATCCTGTGCCTGAATACTTCCCACCAACAATAGCAGCCCGAGGGATAAAAGTAACTTCTTCATTCCCCTAAAGTACTAAACTTTCGTTTAGGCTCTGGATGCAAAATTGGCTTTTAAGTAGTCACGATTCATTCTCGCGATATACTTCAGGTCAATTCCAACCGGACATTCTACCGCGCATGCGCCAATATTGGAGCAGTTGCCAAACCCTTCGGCATCCATTTGCTTAACCATGTTCCGAACCCGGCGGGTGGCTTCGACCTTGCCCTGGGGGAGGATGGAGAAATGGGAAACCTTGGCGCCGACAAACAACATGGCGGAAGCGTTCGGGCAAGCGGCGACGCAAGCGCCGCAACCGATGCAGGTGGCCGCATCAAAGGCCTCGGAAGAGAGGTCTTTTTCGATCGGAATGGCATTGCCGTCGACTGCGGAACCTGTGGAGACGGAAATGTATCCACCGGCTTCGATGATGCGGTCAAATGCTCCCCGGTCGACCGCAAGGTCCTTGATGACCGGGAATGCGCGGGCCCGCCAGGGCTCTACCACGATGGTATCGCCATCTTTGAAGGAGCGCATGTGGAGCTGACAAGTGGTGGTCATGCGGTTTGGCCCATGCGGGCGACCGTTGATCACCATGCTGCACATCCCACAAATGCCTTCCCGGCAGTCGTGGTCAAATGCAATCGGCTCTTTGTTTTCCTCCTTGATCAACCGTTCGTTCAGGACGTCCAGCATTTCAAGGAAAGACATTTCACCGGTCACATCATTGACGACGTGGTCCTCCATGAAGCCTTTCGCCTTGGGACCATCCTGACGCCATACTTTAAGGTTAATTTTCATAATATTTTAGCTTGGAAACCCACTCCGAAGAGCACGATTCTTATTTATAGCTTCTCGTTTTAAGTTCAACATTTTCGAAGACCAGGTCTTCTTTGTGCAGGTTGGCCGGCTGGCCAACGCCCGTATGTTCCCAAGCCGCCACGTAGGCGTACTCGGCATCTTTACGCTGGGCTTCCCCTTCTTCGCTCTGGTATTCCTCCCGGAAGTGACCACCGGCCGATTCCTCGCGGTCCCGGGCATCCTGAATCATCAGCTCGCCCAGTTCCAAGAAATCAGCGACCCGGCCCGCCTTGTCCAGCTCCGGATTGAAGCCATCGGCCCGGCCCGGAATCCGAACGTCGTTCCAGAATTCTTCCCGGATGGCCTTGACTTCTTCCTTGGCCCGGTCCAAACCAGCACCATTCCGACTCATGCCACATTCGTCCCACATCACTTTGCCGAGTGCCTTGTGGAAATCGTCCACACTGGACTTGCCCTGAATCGCCATCAGACGATCAAAGTTATCTTTCACATCCTTCTCCGCTTTCGCGAAGGCATCGTGCTTGGTGTCCACCAAGGGCTCCCGAATCTGCGTCGAGAGGAAGCCACCAATGGTATAGGGCAGGACAAAATATCCGTCGGCCAGTCCCTGCATCAAGGCCGAAGCCCCGAGGCGGTTGGCACCGTGGTCCGAGAAGTTCGCTTCACCGGCGGCGAAGAGACCCGGAACCGTGGTTTGCAATTCGTAATCGACCCAGATACCGCCCATCGTATAATGAACGGCCGGATAAATCCGCATCGGGGTCTTGTAGGGGTTGTCACCCGTGATCTTCTCGTACATCTCGAAGAGGTTCCCGTAGCGGGCACTGACGACATCTTCCCCCAAACGGTCGATGGCATCGGAGAAGTCCAGGTACACCGCCAATCCGGTGGAACCTACACCGTAGCCTTCATCGCAGGCCTTTTTCGCCGCCCGGGCCGCCACGTCCCGCGGGACCAGGTTACCGAAGGCGGGATACCGACGCTCCAGGTAATAATCGCGCTCATCCTCCGGAATGGAAGTCGGAGCCCGTTTATCGCCTTTCTTTTTCGGCACCCATACCCGGCCATCATTCCGAAGCGACTCAGACATGAGGGTCAACTTGGACTGGTAGTGGCCGGAAACCGGGATACAGGTCGGGTGGATTTGAACGTAACAGGGGTTGGCGAAGAAAGCGCCGCGCTTGTGGGCTTTCCAGGCCGCCGTTACGTTGGAGCCCATGGCGTTGGTAGAGAGGAAGAATACGTTGCCATAACCTCCGGAAGCCAGCACCACTGCGTGGGCATTGTGGCGCTCAAATGTACCGGTGACCAGGTTCTTGGCGATGATGCCGCGGGCGACACCATCAACCTTCACGAGGTCCACCATTTCATGGCGGGTATGCAACTCGACCTGTCCAGAAGCGACCTGGCGGGCCAGGGCACTATAAGCGCCGAGCAGCAACTGCTGGCCGGTCTGGCCCCGGGCGTAGAACGTCCGGCTCACCTGGACGCCCCCGAAGGAGCGGTTGGCGAGGAGGCCGCCGTATTCACGGGCGAACGGAACGCCCTGGGCAACGGCCTGGTCGATGATGTTGGCGGAGACTTCCGCCAGACGGTAGACGTTGCCTTCGCGGGAACGGTAGTCGCCCCCTTTGATGGTATCATAGAACAGACGGTAAACCGAGTCCCCGTCGTTTTGGTAATTCTTGGCGGCATTGATCCCGCCCTGGGCCGCGATGGAGTGGGCGCGGCGGGCGCTGTCCTGAAAGCAGAAGGCCTTGACTTTGTAGCCAAGTTCACCGAGGGTCGCGGCGGCCGAAGCGCCGGCGAGGCCGGTTCCCACTACGATGACGGTGATCCGACGCTTGTTCGCGGGGCTGACCAGCGGGACAGACCCCCGGTAATTGGTCCATTTCTCTTCGAGGGGACCAGCCGGTATTTTTGAATCAAGAAATGTGGACATATCTGGTGCTGCTTATATCACGGATTCAATGAAAAAATAAAGCGGAATGGCTGCGAACCCGGCGGGCAAGATGACCGCGAGGAAAGTGCCAGTACCTTTGATGATGGCATTGTACTTGGGATGGGTAAGACCGAGGGTCTGGAAGGAGCTCTGGAAACCATGGTTGAGGTGGAATCCAATGAACAGCATCGCCAGTACATAAATGGCCGTATACCACCACATGCCAAAGTGGTGGATGGATTTGATATAGAGTTCAGTTTCGTGGGGGTAGACCGCGAATGCCTCCACAAAGCCCGGCTCGTTGGCGTAGGCCTGGTAATTGGGGTCGCCAATCGGCACATCGACTCCGAATCGTCCCATGAGGAAGAAGGAGATGAGGTGGAGGATCAGGAAAACGAGCATCACGATCCCGGACCAAACCATGTTGCGGGAGAACCAGGAGGATGCTGCTCCGCTGGTCTTGTAGTAGCGGGTTGGACGGGCGGCCCGGTTTTGGCGGGCCAGCATGAGGCCATCCGCGATGTGGAACAACAGGAAGGCAAACAGACCAATTTCTGCTACCCGGATCAGCGGATTGCTGCCCATAAAGTGAGCGTACTTCGCGAAGGCCATCGGCCCGGTAAACATGGTGAGGTTACCGGCCAGGTGGGTCCCCAGGAATACAACTAAGAACAGGCCTGTCAGGCCCATGACTAGCTTCTTACCAATGGAGTAGGTAAAAGAGGCGGTTAGATTACTCATTGAAGTGTTTTTATTGTACTTCTACTCATCAACTACTCAAAAATAGGATTGGTTGGTCCTAATGTCAAATAAAACGGAATTAAGCCATTTGGGAGCAAAAACATCCTTTTCCAGCCCGCACGCACATTTTCTCCGACGCCCCTCCCACTCCCCTGATAAAAATCATTTGGCAATTTCCCTGACCATTCCACCGTTCCGCCTTGCGTTCTATTTTCCACAATCGCCTATCTTCGTTTCATGGCTTGGAAACGCATTTTCCAACGGCGTCACGCCGGCATTTGGTTTGGCCTCATCACCCTCCTGCTGGTGCTGGTCGCGCCTGCATTTCCCGCCACCGTCGAATCCCTGTACAGCCGCGGCCTCTACCCCATCCTCCGAAAGCCATTGGAGGGCCTCAGTTGGCTCGTTCCCCTGCCCATGACCTATGTGCTCGCGACCGGATTGCTGGTGGGGATCGTTTGGAGGGTAAGAAAACGCCTTCTCCGCCGCCCGCCCAAAACATCCCGTCGCTTTGTCCACCTTTTCCACCGCATTTTCACCGTCTTCAGCGTCATTTTCGGCCTGTTTTACTGGCTCTGGGGCTTCAATTACTTTCGCCAGCCCATCACGACCAGTCTCGACCTTTCTCCCCAGGCCCCGGCCATCGAAACCCTGGTGACCACGGCCCGCAAAGCGGCCCTTGAAGCCGGCCAATGGCGCGCCCAAATCCCAGATGTGGGACCGGATACCCTGACCGCCCAGCATTTGCCCGCCGCCCTGACCGACTCCTTGCAGGCCAGTTACGACCGCCTCCTGCCCAAATACCATTTTTCCACTGCCTACGTCCGCCCCCGACTCATCCGCCCCGGCGGCTGGCTCCTCCGGTTCAATGTCGCGGGCATCTACAATCCCTTCGTCGGCGAAGGCAATGTCTCGGCCGCCCTGACCGCTCCCCAGATTCCCTTCACGATGGCCCACGAGATGGCCCACGGCATGGGATTTGGCGACGAAGGCACCTGCAATTTCTGGGGCTTACTGGCCACTTCACAATCGCAAGACCCGGTGGTCCGGTATTCGAGCGCCTTCATGCGCTACCGCTACTTCGCCAACGAACTCGCCCGCCGGGCGCCCGATGAACTGCCCTGCATTGTCGATTCCCTCGATCCGGGCTTCCGCATGGACCTCATCGCCACCCGCAACAACGGGCGGCGCTACGATGGCCGCCTCCGAAAAGTCGGCTCCCAGGTCAACGATACCTACCTCCGGGCCCAGGGCGTGGAAGGCGGGGTCGACAGCTATAACCGGGTGGTGATTTTGTGGTTGGCGTGGGCGGAAAAGTTCAGGTAAACAGGCGGTTGGCGAACCACTGACCGAGGAAAATACCGCCGAGGCACAGGATGAGGGAAGCGCCGATGTACAACAATGCGAGGCCGGTTTTGCCCGAATCGAAGAGGAAGGCGGTCTCGCCGGAAAAGGTGGAAAAGGTGCTGAAGCCTCCACAGAAGCCCGTGAGGGCACCCGCTTGGAGCGGACGGGGGATGTCGACCTTACGCAGCAGCATTCCGGTCAGAAATCCAAGGATGATACAGGCGGCGAGGTTCGCGGCCAGGGTTCCCAGCGGAAAGCCACCCTCTGTTTTTCCCAACCATACTCCCAATCCCCACCGACTCAAACTGCCGAGTCCTCCTCCCAAAAATATGGCCAGAGCTTCCATCATGGCCGCAAATATGCCTTGATCTGGGTCTTCACGCCATCCTTGAGCGCTGGACGCGTGAACGTATCAATCTCGTGCCGCTCATAGTTCCCATTCTTCGAAAACCATACCCGAACCTTGACTTCCAGGTCGTAGAGCATATTTTCCTTGAGGACATGGGCCTCGGCATACAGCAGGGTGCCATCCGAACTGGTTTCGAAAACCTGCTTCTGGAGCGGCGTATCTTCCTTGTATTCGGGTTTCAGAATCGCCACCACCCCTTTTTCCTCATTCAGATCAAAGTAATCCTTGATATAGGGGTTGTAGCAGTTGTATTCGAAGAGGTAGTGAAATTCTTCCAGAGAGGGGATGTCCTCGGGCGCATCGGCGTCGGTCCGCAAGATGCTGACCGTTTCGCAATCGATCTGGTAGATATGGGTTTCGGTCCCATGAACCGCATTTTCCCCCACCTCTTCGATGCTTTTTTCCCACCTCAAGGTCCCCTCCGAACAGGTCTGCTTGATCTGCTTCCAGAATTGCTGGGCATAGGGAGAGACCCGCTGGCCCATCAAAGCCGCCGGAAGGAAGAGGATCAGGAAAAACAGCGTCTTTTTCATGCTTCGGTCAGTACTTTTCCGGTCATCTCGACCGGAATGTCCAGCCCCATCAGGTGCAGAATGGTCGGGGCCAGGTCGCCCAATTCGCCGTCCCGGAGGTTCAGCGGGGCATCTGCTTCCGGCTGAAACAACATCAGCGGAACGAGCGAGGTGGTATGGGCCGTATGCGCCGAGCCATCCGGATTGCGCATAAAATCGGCGTTGCCGTGGTCGGCGGTGACCAGGCAGGTATAGCCTTCGGCCAGGGCCGTTTCCACTACGGATTGGGTTGTGGAGTCCACCGTTTCGCAGGCCTTGACCACCGCTTCAAATACGCCGGTATGGCCCACCATATCGGGATTGGCGAAGTTCAGGCAAATGAAATCGGGATGGTCCTGGACGATGGCCGCATTGATCCGGTCCCGGATCTCCAGTGCGCTCATCTCCGGTTGCAGGTCGTAGGTCGCCACCGGAGGCGAGGGTACAAGGATGCGTTGTTCCCCTTCAAAGGGCGTTTCCCGGCCCCCATTGAAGAAAAAGGTCACGTGCGGGTATTTCTCGGTCTCGGCAATCCGGACCTGGGTTTTCCCATTGGCGGCCAGCACTTCTCCGAGGGCCTGCTGCACGTCGGGCTTGTCGAACAAGACCCGGATACCCTCGAAGGATTCATCATAGCGGGTCATGGTGACGTAGTGCAGGTCGAGCGTCCGGGTGCCTTCCTCCGGAAAATCCTTCTGGGTGAGCTGGATGGTCAATTGACGGCCGCGGTCGGTGCGGAAATTGAAGAAGAGAAGCGCGTCACCCGGCTGGATCGTCGCCACCGGGGTGCCGTCGCGGATGATGACCCGCGGCTCAATGAATTCGTCGGTGACGTCGGCGGCGTAGGAAGCCTCGATGGCTTCGCTGGCCGAGGCGTGGGCCGTGCCGGTCCCAGCTGTCAACAGCTGATGCGCCCGCGCAATCCGGTCCCACTTCTGGTTCCGGTCCATCGCGTAATAGCGCCCCACCACACTGGCAATTTCCCCCTTGCCGATCTCGGCTAGGTGGGCTTCCAGGTCCGCGACATAGCGGATGCCGCCGCGGGGATCGGTGTCCCGGCCATCGGTGAAGGCATGGATGTACACCGGGGGCAAGCCTTCTTCCTGCGCCAGCAGGGAGAGCAAGCCTTTCAGGTGGTTAATGTGGCTGTGGACGCCGCCATCGCTCAGCAAGCCGAGCAGGTGAATGGGCCGGTTGTTGGAACGGGCATAGGCGACGAGGGCCTGGTACTCGGGATTTTCCCGCAGGGTGCCTTCGTCGAGGGCCTTGGTGATCCGGACCAATTCCTGATCAATGGTCCGTCCGGCTCCGATGTGCATGTGGCCGACCTCGGAGTTGCCCATTTGGCCGGCCGGCAGCCCGACGGCTTCTTCCGATGCTTGGAGGCGGCTATGCGGTTGGGCGGTCCATGACCGGTCAAAGAAAGGAGTGTGGGCGGATTGAATGGCGGAAACGGACGGGTCAGTGGCCAGGCCCCAACCATCCATGATTATCAGGATTACTTTTCGGCTCATCGCGGCAAAGATAGTTTTTTTAAGGCAAAGGAGTGGGCAAAAGAAAGGGAGCGGTGGCCTTTTTCACCGCCCCCGATCGGGTATCATTTGAGAAGGTTGGGCCCAGGGTCACCACATGGGGTGTACGGGCTTGTTTTCCAGAATCCCTTCGATATTTTCCATCACCTCATCCGTCAGCAATTTCACATCATCCAACGCTTTCAGGTTTTCTTCCAACTGATAGAGTTTGGACGCTCCTAGAATGGCCGTACTCACATTGGGGTTCTTGAGGCACCAGGCAATGGCCAGCCGCGGCATCGTGGTTCCAATCTCCTTCGCCAATCCCGTCAATTTCCGCACTTTCTCCAAGGCCGCTTCCTGCAAGACCCGGTCCCGCAACCACTCCATTCCCTGAATGCTCAGGCGCGTATCGTCGGGCATGCAGTCGTTGTATTTGCCGGTCAGGATGCCCGAGCCCAGCGGGGACCAGATCGTCGAACCCATCCCGTAGTCCCGGAAAATCTTGAAGTATTCCACCTCAAACTTCTGGCGCACCATCATATTGTATTGGGGCTGCTCCATGACCGGCGGAATCAGGTTGTATTGGCGGGCGACCATGTGGGCTTCCATGATTTCCACGCCGCTCCACTCCGAAGTTCCCCAGTACAGGATTTTGCCCTGCTGAATCAGGTTGTGCATGGTCCAGACGGTCTCCTCCATCGGGGTATTCTTGTCGGGGCGGTGGCAGAAAAACAGGTCCAAATAGTCTACCTGCATTCGCTTCATGGCCGCATGGCAAGCCTCCACGAGGTGCTTCCGGGACAATCCCTTTTGGTTGGGACCGTTGACATCCGAACCGAAATAGGCCTTGGAGGAGAGGACAAATGAATCCCGGCGCCATCCCATTTCCTTCAGGATCACGCCCATGACCCGCTCGGATTCCCCCTGCGCGTAAATGGTCGCGTTGTCAAAAAAGTTGACCCCGTTGTCGTACGCATATTTCATGAGGTCACTGGCCGTGGTATCGCCGATCTGCTTGCCAAAGGTCAACCACGAGCCGAAGGACAATGTGCTGACCTGCAAGCCGGATTTTCCCAGTCTTCTGTATTCCATGTTGATTATTGGTGTTGAGGTTCGATGCAAAAGAATGATGGACACGAATTGTGCCCGGGATTACAACTCTGCGGTTTCGGCAAGGTTTCCGGAAAAATCCACAATTCGGGCTTCGGGAATCGCCTGCTCCACCAAATATCCCAACCAATTCACCCAGTGGGGGCTGTGGTCCATGACCCAACCGTCCGAGCTGATGACGATCTGTTCTTCCGCCGCCAGGACGTGGTCGGGGTTGAATACCAGGTCGATGGACCAATCCCAGCCGCGTTCCTCCGCGAGTTCGCGGAGCCGGGTCTTGAGTCGGCCCGAGTTTGAAACCGGCTGGTCCAACAGCCAGCGTACGGGCCCTGTTCCGACTGCTTGAAGGTGCTTGCCGATGAGTTCAATGGCGATTTGCGTCTGTTCCACCCGGCGGTAGGAGCCGTGGATGCTGGCGATGTCGCGCAGGACGCCGTCCCGGGCCCGGAACAACAAGCCGCCCGACAGGGCCGATTCGACGCCGATGAGCAGGTTGAAGCCATCGATGCCCATGGCCTGCCCTTGCAGGTCCGTCACGGCCAGTTGGCGGCTATGGCGGTGGGCGACGTCGGAAGCTCCGACGGCCACCCGGCCCAGCGCGTGGCGCTGGCGTTGGTTGAGGCGGTGACGGTCGCCGACAATTTTGAGGGCCGAAGTCGAGTTGTAGCCCCGCCCGAGCAAATAGCTGAGTTCCTCGCAGGCCGCCGTGAGGGCGGGCTGGAATTTGGCGCTGAAGAGCCGTTCGTCGTCGGGGTGGGCCCCGCGGTTTTTCTGTTTATTGCCCATCCAAGCGGAGGTTTTACCTTTTGAAGGTAAACATTTCGCGGTCAATTCCCGTACTTCGGGAAACATGGATATGGAACCCACCATCATCAACAAAGCCGTCCGGGAGATCCTCGATCAACTGGTGCGGGACTTCCCCGACTACCGGTGGGAGAGCCTGTGTACGGAAAGTGATGGCCGGGGCCAGACGATCATTGAGGTCAATATCTACCGGGGCGGGGGCTCCCGCCGCATTGGACAGGTGACGTACCACCTGGAAAGTGGTGACATCCTGAATTTCCGGTACCGGAACCAGTTGACCACTGAGCCCACCTCAGTAGTGGATTTTGTGCTGGACATTGTGAACATGGAAAAATTACAGACCGAAACCTCCCCGAATCCCTAACGGTTCATCCTTTTCCCCGAAAACCCTTCTTCCTCTTTTTCAATCTATTCTCCTCTTAACTGAATCCAATTTTCAGTCTTTACAAACTCTCGTCATGGTTCGGACACAAGTGAAATAGAAGCCTTTTTCCCATCCGCTGATCCCCTCATTTCCCGCCACCAAATATTATTTCCCAACTCTTCCCGTTCCCACCCCTGCCCAGCCGTTTTTCTAAACATCTCCAAATATACCTAGGAGGTCCTGGCCTTTTCGTAAGCTGGCTCACCTTCAAGTGAAGCTGGCTTGCCTTTGAACGAAGCCAGCTTGCCTCGAACCGAAGCTGGCTCACCTCACAGCGAAGCTGACTTCACTTCGCCCCAAGCTGGCTGCCCTCAAACCCAAGCCCACTGCCGCTATTCACCAGCCCGCTTCCCCGATAACAAAGCCTGCCTCCCTTTTTCCTTCCCTCTCCATCCAGCCAGGGTCGTTCTCCTGTTTTCCTCTCCGAATCAGCCAACCCGAAAAGAGAGGAGCCACCAACCCGAAGGCCAGTGGCTCTGTAAAAACTCTGAGTCATAAGGTTCAATCGCGGATGACCTTGACGAATCCGCGTTGGTCGTCCACCGACAATTCAATGATGTAGAATCCGCTGGCCACTCGGGAAGCAGCGCTATTGTGGCCGTCCCAAGAATAAACGTGGCGGCCTTGGGACAGGTAGCCCAAGTGCTCGGTCCGCACCAGGGTATGCCCATCGGCACCATATATCCGCAGTGTCGCATCGCCGTCCGTCGGAACCAACATCTCCACATTGGTCATGCCATTGCTGGGATTTGGCCATACGCCCATCCTTAGGGCTTCGGGAGCCGGGGCCGGGGCCAAGGGAGCGGTCGCGCAGGGCGTAGGACAGATGAGGTCACCTCCGGCCGTTGTTCCATCCACGAAATTCTGGTTGATCGCAGTCAGGGCAGCGTTCAGGTCGCTGAGGGAATACTGGGAGCCACACCCTCCGACGGCATTGTTGGCTTCCTGAAGGACCTGGTTGACCGTCAATCCGGCCAGGGGCCCGCTCGCCAGCACCAGGTCTCCCAACAAGGTATTCGAGCTTCCAAAATTCGGATCGTACGCATCAAAGGTCACCGAGATCGTCGCGGTGATCAATTGGGACAGCAGCACATTGTTCAGGCAGGACGGATCTACGTAGCTCTGGCTCAGGACTCCGGAGGGTCCACCGCAAGGGAGGTAGGCCGTCACGGCATTGGCCGTGGTCAGGGTGACCGTGTTGTTGCAGCCGACCACGAGTCCGTTGGGGAAAGCGGCCGCAAAATTCGCGTGGAGGTAGACACCAGGATTGTTGCCATTGGGATTTGCCCCCCAGCCGCCTTGGGTCTGGGTGCGGAATTCGCCGGGGGCAATCACACAACTGTCCGGGGAGGCCGCTTCTTTCACCTCCACCGAAGCCATTCCTTCACATCCGTTGGCGTCGGTCGCGGTCACGGAATAGGTTCCAGCGGCCAGGCCGCCGATAGATGCCGTAGTCGCTCCCGTGCTCCAGGCAATACTGTACGGCGCCGTTCCCCCAGTGACGGTGGCAGCGGCACTTCCGTCGGCTTGCCCGCAGGAAGCGTCGGTCGCAGAAACGGCTACTGCCACTTCGGAAGGCTCAGCAACGGTTGCGCTGGCCGTGGCCGTGCAGCCATTGGCGTCGCTTACCGTCACCACATAGGTCCCAGCCGCCAAGCCCGCAATCGAAGCTCCGCTTCCACCATTGCTCCAACTGAAGGAATACGGCGCGGTACCTCCGCTGGCCGTCGCTGTTGCACTGCCGTCAGCATCGCCGAAACAGTTCGCGTCGGTTCCAGTCGCCGAGGCGGTGAGGGCAGCAGGCGATCCAATGGTTGCCGAACCGGTCCCGGTACAGTTGTTGGCGTCGGTCACAGTGACGGAATAGGTTCCTGCTGCCAGGCCGCTGATGGAAGCCGAGGTACTCCCATTGCTCCAGGCAAATGTATAAGGCGCAGTGCCTCCGGAGGCTGTGGCGGTGGCAGTTCCATCGGCATCGCCGTTGCAGGTCACGTCGGCCCCAGTGGTGCTGACGGAGACAGGGCTGGGTTCATTGACCGTCGCGCTGGCGGTCGCTGTTTGGCCGCCAGCATCGGTGACCGTTACGGAATAGGTTCCCGCCGGGACATTGGCCAGGTCCTCGGTGGTCGCACCGTTGGACCAAGCGAACGTATAAGGCGGCGTGCCGTCGGTGACGGTCAGGTCTACGCTGCCGGTGGCTTCACCGGCGCAGGGGGCGTCGGCTCCCACAGCATTGGCGACCAGGGGATCCGGACCATTGCCGCCCGAACAAGAGCAGGGGTTAAAGAAGGCTGAGATGGTGCCACAGGTTTGAGAGGCAGGCAAAAAGTTGGAAGCGACGGTGACCTGACCCGAGACGCAGTAATTCGCCACCGGAGCGGTCCAGGTTCCAGAATTTTGCAGGTCTCCATTTTCCAGCCAAATCGCAGTGATGTTCCCGGTCAGGGTCGCCGAGCTTTGGTTCTGGAAATTGCCGTTGGGAAGGTGGAATTCGGAGCCGTCAATGTACATCAGGGACTGGGAATCGTTTTGGAAGTTCCCACTCGTACTGTCCCCAATAACGGCGCAGACATTGATCAACGTGTCGGTTCCTTTTGCATTCTGGAAACTTTCATCCACAATTAAGCAGACATCTTCCAAATAGCGTTGGCCCTCTGAATTCTGAAAGTTTTGTCCCACCTCCACCTGGCAGCCAATCATTTCAATGGAGCCATTGGACGTGGTGACCTGGATGGAAAAGTTGTGGGCAATCAAAACCGAGGCGCCCATAAAGCTGGCATCGCCGTCTTCAATGATCAAATTGCCATTGTCAAGGGTAAAAGAGACCCCATTGACATTGAGTTCGGAGCCGCCAATGAGTTTGACGTTGTTGTTTTGGACGGTCACATTGTGGTTGATGTTGACAATGTCGCCGTCCAAATTTTCAGGATCGGGTACCTGGCCATTTTGCCAGGTGGAACTGTTGGTCCAGTTCCCGTTAGAGATGGTGTTGAAAGTTCCAGCATACAGGGATAGCATACTGGCTCCCACCAGGGCGAAAAATGAAAGTACAAACTTGAGCATTTACAAAAACAAAAATGAATTGATTGATTTGAAGCACCAGAAGATAACCAAATGACCAGACAAAACCTAAGCTACCAGCGTGCCCGTCCAAATAATATTCCGCCAACACAGCCTTTCGGACCTGATTTCCCCAGCACTACTTCATGAATCTTTGCCCCCCGAATCAAAAAATCCTGACCCATTCCCCACTCACCCCAATCTTCCTGCCGTTCACCCCACCACTGCTGTCGTTGACCTCATTTACCCAGCAAAAAAGCCCATTTCCCTTCAATTTGCTCCCACTTCAATCACCAATCGTTACCCAATTTTAACTTACCATGAGCGATATTAACAACTACTTTTCGGAATCTGGCGGCAACCATACCCTCACCCTCGGCCGGGCCATGGTCGGCAGCGGCGGCACCTTTGGCATTCCCGGGACGGAGGCTACTGGCATCATCATCCTCAATGACAAGGGCGGTCGCAAAACGATCGAACTGGACGGCGAATTCGGGGTCCTGCGCCTCGGCGGCGACAAGGAGGATGGTGACATCATCATTTATGACTACAACGACGTAGAGACCATCCGCGTGGACGGCAAGACGGCCGCCATGCGCCTCGGCAATACCGGCGCCGGCGGCGACCTGCGCCTCCGCAACTCTTCCAATGTGGAAACCATCCACATCGACGGCCAAAACGGCGATATCCACTTCAAAAACGCTGACTTCGCGGAAGACTTCAACATTGCGCCGGCCGTGATGGAAGAAGTCCAGGCCGGATCGGTCATGGTCATGGCCGAGAGCGGCGACCTCGTGCCCTGTGAAGGCGCGTACGATTCCCGGGTCGTCGGGGTCATTTCCGGAGCCGGGACCTTCAAGCCGGGCATTGTGATGGACAAGAATGGCGATGAAAACCGCCTCCCCATCGCCATGATGGGTAAGGTGTACTGCTACGTGGACGCGACCGAAGCGCCGGTCGAGCCCGGCGATATGTTGACGACCAGTCCGCTCCGCGGACACGCCATGAAGGCCACCGACGCCAGCCGGGCCTTCGGAACCGTCATTGGCAAGGCCATGGGCCGCCTCGAATCTGGCACCGGCCTCATTCCCGTCCTCGTCAACCTCCAATAAGCCGCGCCATGCCCATTTCGATTCAAGACGATATCAAAGTTAGCCAAGGCCACAGTGACGACTTCAGTGTAACTGATTTCCTCAACTGGCCCGGAAACGGCTCCATCCTCGACTACCTCCGGCCGCGGGTCGCGGCCAAGAACTGGTACGAGTTCTACAACTCGTGGAATCTCCGCGTCAACCTGAACCTTTTGATGGACTCCAAACGGGAAGTCATCAAGTCCCTTGCGCGGCGCTTCAACCTGGACCCGAATGAGGAAGCTGCCTTTGACCAACTCTGGCCCCTGGTCTACCGCGCCCAGCAGTACGCCAAGGACCACAAAGACGGAAAAATCAAGGCGGCCATTGAAAATGGATACAGCATTCTGGCCCGCCTCGCCCTCGGCGGGGGCACCGATCAGAATACCTTACGCCGGGTGCG
This sequence comes from uncultured bacterium, assembly GCA_963923035.1. GTDB lineage: Bacteria > Bacteroidota > Bacteroidia > J057 > JADKCL01 > CAWUKT01. The sequence continues at coordinate 12,017 of CAWUKT010000021.1, read as the reverse complement.
GGAGAGTGACGACGAACGCTTTGTCATTTTCTCCGACCACCACATGACGGCTTTTGATCGCTTTCCCAACTACTTCAAGGAATTCAACTACGAGCTCTACCTCGATGTGCTGCGGCACTACGCCAATACGGATTATTGTGTGGTGGAGAATGGAGATGTAGAAGAATGCCTGATCTGGGAGCCCAATTTGCAGGATGCGACGGAATACAACAACCTCGCTCCCGGCAATGAAAATGGGTATTCTTTCCCGGTCGATCCGGATGCCAGCCACTGGGATGCCTTTTTGGACAAGCGGTACGACCAGCGCCGGGACAATCTCCAGGCCATTTTCGACGCCCATCCTGAATACTACGACCTGGTGCGGAACCAATTGATCTCCCGCGGCAAGTTTGTCCGCCTGACTGGCAACCACGACAACTATATGGACGATGGTCGGGAACGGACGCTGCGCAATATGATCAACAGCCATTTGGGGATGCCCGTGAATGATGTCCTGCGGATTCGCCGGGGCGGCATTCCCCGCTACCTCGTCCTCCACGGCCACCAGTTTGATTCGGTCTGCGTCATGCACTCGGATCCCAAGCCGTTGGCCATGACGATGGGCGAAACCTTCTCCGAGTTCCTGTCCTGGGCCTTCCAGGGACCGGATCGGGTGTGGACGACGACGGATACGAACAAATGGACCCTCGGTCGGCACGCCTTCAACAATTACCTCGCCAAAGAGACGCCGCGCAGTTACAGTGGCGACCCTACGGACAACCTGATCCGCAACCGGCTCAGCAAGATCCAGGCCAATCCCAAGGGCTTCGTGGAGAACCTCCTCGGCCACGAGATTGCGTGGGAATACTTCGAGAATACCGATGGGTTCGAAGCCTTCACGTTGGAGGTGTGGACGGGCGAAGAGATGTACAAAATGCGGCACATGAAGGAAACGGAATTGGTGGACAAGTACGTCCAGCAGTACCACGCCCAGCGTCAGCAGGGCGATTCTTCCGAGCCGGCCAAGTTCATCCTGGGCCATACCCACGAGCCGCGTCACCGCGCGGAGGACAAGACCAATCTCGGCAATCCGAATGCGAACTTCTATCTGAATTCCGGCTCGGCTGGCCGCTTTGAGAACCTGATCTGGGCGATCGAGATCGACGACCGGCAGGAGCAAGTGGTGTCCTGGTCGCGCCAGGATGGCAAGTTGCAGAAGATTGTCTGGAACCCGGTGGGCGACGAACTCCGCCCCGGCACGACGACTTATTACTGATCAATCACCCGAACGTAACTTTTGAGGGTCCCCGCGCGTGCGGGGGCCTTTTTGGGTTTGGGAACCCGCGGTTAGGGCGGGCGTCCGGCAACCTGAGGATGCTTTGACAATGGGAAGAAGTTTGCGCAACTTCACTCTGTGATGTGCACGGGTCAACCCATGGGTCGATTCATCCACTCATTTACTCCCTGATGCACTTTTTTCTTTCCCCGAACTGGCACCTACGACCAGTCCACCACCACCATTTACAATCGCATATGGCACATCTATTGGCCGAGGCCTCCGCACAAGTCTACCACGAAGAATTTGAAAACCTAAAGGACGAAGATGGGACCGTTTGGGAATCGGATGGACAATCCTACCATTCCAAGATCAAGGTCCTCCGCGCCAAGATCTGGACCTCCGGAAGCCATATGCTCCTGGCCTACCGGGGCACTGACCCCAAAAATCCGACTGACTTGGCGGCCGATGTGGGGGCGGCGGTACTGGGTACGTTTACGCCGTGGAAGGGAGGAACCAGAGGTGGGGTGCGGGTAGGAAAAGGCTGGTTCGAGGCTTACAGTGGGACCGCGAGGGAGCAGGTATTTTCCGCGATTCAAAAACACCGGCCCGACAGCATATGGATCACCGGCCACAGCTTGGGCGGTGCTTTGGCAAGCCTGTTGTTTTACGACCTCCTTTATTCGTTCCCGGGGCCTGAATGGGGGGCGGTGGTGGGAACTGTTTTCGGCTCTCCTAGGGTTGGGAACGAGGGATGGGCCAATGACGTTGACCGGGTGATCCAGGAACATTGCGCCCAGGGAAGAAACGTCCAATTTACCCGGGTCAATGCCCCGTCCGATCCGGTCCTTCTTTATCCCCCCGGCCCGGTCTTCGAACATGTCGGAGAGGTCCACGAGATCGACAATGCCGACGGTCCTCCGTGGCATTCCCATAAGATGGTCCATTATCGGGACCATTATAACCCGTGAGGGGATGCGGGGGGAATGTGGGCAGGACGGAAATAGGTGGTTATGCTCCATTCAAAGCCTCCAATAGTAGCCCTTCAACCATCCATCCCCAATAGGCTTGGTGCTCTCATCCTTTCTTACGGATAAGGATGCCTTATACCCGCCCTTGCACTAGCTCCTAAATGTGTATCTTTAGGTATGAGTTTACCCCAACGGAAGGCCAATATAAATTGGAAAGAGTTCCTCGAAGTAGAGGAGAAAGAAGATATGAGGCATGAGTTCTTCCAAGGGGAAATATATGCCATGTCTGGGGGAACAGCGGATCACAGCCGTATTGCGATGAACATAGCCAGCACATTGGGGAACGAGTTGCAAGACAAGGAATGCTCCATTTTTGGCAGCGACCTCCTCGTCCGCATCGAAAAGGCCGACGCCCTCTACTACCCGGATGTCTCTGTCGTATGTGGAGAAGAGCAATACGGGGATGAGAAAAAAAGGACTTTGCTGAATCCCAAGCTCATTGTCGAAGTGCTCTCCGAATCGACCGCTAAGCGGGACCGGTCGGACAAGTTTGAGGTGTACCGGCAATTGGAGTCGTTGCAAGAATATGTTCTGGTGGACCAAAAATATCCGCTGGTGGAAGTCCGGCGCCTGAATGAGCATGGCTTCTGGGCTGTCGAGACCTATTCCAAACTGGACCAGGCGGCCCAGCTCGCATCGTTAGACCTGGCCCTCCCCCTCGCCCGCATCTACCACCGCGTACAATTCCCCACAATTGGTTAATTTTCCGGGGTGCAACCCATCGCCCACGCCACCCTCACCGATTTCCTGCAATCCATCGGCATGGACACCCGCCAGGCGGGTGAACTCGTGATCCACCCCATAGAGGCGGTGACCCCACCAGCACCCTATGCCAGTCCGACCTTCCGCGCCAACTACTTCACCTTCGTGATGTTGCGGGCCGGACGCAGCGAGTACACCCTGGACGGCACCAGCTACCCCGCCCGTACCGGCACCCTCTACTTCACCAACCCCGGCCACATCAAGTCCTTCCAATCCTTCGAACCCATTGCCGGGTGGCTCATTTCATTCTCCGAGACCTTCCTCAAACAATATATCCGCCCCGACATTTTCCAGCAGTTCCCTTTTCTCCTCTCCGAAATTGTCCCGCCCCAGCAGCTTTCGGATGCGCTGTTCCAGGAGCTGTGGCAGGTGGGGGAACAAATGCACGGGGAACAAAGCGACAACATGGCCGTGCGGATGCAGATCCTGGCCAGTTACTTCCACATCTTCCTCCTCAAGGTCCGCGAAGAACTCTACCGCGATTACAATCCCATCGAAGATGGGGACCGCAATTCGCAGATTGTGCGGCAATTCAAGGAGACGCTGGAAGGCCATTTCCAGCAGCTCCGGGAGGGCGGCGAGGAGCCCATCCCCCAGGTCAGTCAATTGGCGGAGACGCTACACCTGCATCCCGGGTACCTCGCCACGGTGATCCGCTCCAAGACCGGCAAGACCGTCCAGGAATGGATCACGCTAAAGGTCATCGCCGAGGCCGAGACCTTGCTCCGGTTTTCCGACACGCCCATCAAACACATTGCCTACCGGCTCGGCTTCTCCACCCCCAACTACTTTTCCAAGTACTTCAAGAAGCACGTTGGGGTCACACCCGGCGAGTTTCGGCGGCAATCTTAGAAGATTACCCCTTTGTCTGAGAGATGTGCATTTGGGTTGCGGGGGTGATCCCCCACCTTTGTTCCATCACCAAATATTACTCAAATGGAACACACAGCACATAAAATCGCATTGGTCACGGGTGGAAGCCGGGGCCTCGGAGAAAACGCCGCCCTTCGCATTGCCGACCACGGCCGCGACGTCATCATCACCTACCATAGCAACGCCGACGCCGCCCAGGCCACCGTGGCCGCCATCGAAGCCAAGGGACAACGGGCCAAAGCGTTGCAACTGGACGTCCGGAATGTCTCTTCTTTTCAGGCGTTTGGGGAGCAGGTCAAATCAACGGTAGCGGAATGGGGGGCAAAGGGAATCGATTACCTGGTCAACAACGCTGGTACGGGCGCCCACGCCATGCTCACCGACACCGACGAAGCCACCTTTGACAACCTTGTCAATACCCACTTCAAAGGCGTTTATTTCCTCACCCAACACCTCCTCCCGGTCCTGAACGACGGCGGCCGCATCGTCAACATCTCCACCGGCCTGACCCGCTTCACCTTCCCCGGCTACTCGGCTTACGCCGCCATGAAGGGCGCGATCGAGACCTATACGAAGTACCTCGCCAAGGAGCTCGGCCCGCGTGGCATTGGGGCGAACCTCGTCGCCCCCGGCGCCATCGACAACGACTTCAACAAGGACGCCTTCGACCACAATCCCCAGATGCGCGATACCATCTCCGGCATCACGGCCCTGGGCCGGGTGGGCGTTTCCGACGACATCGGTGGCATTGTGGCCTTCCTCTGCACCGAAGATGCCCGCTGGATCAATGCCCAGCGCATCGAGGCGAGTGGCGGCATGTTCATCTAGGCCTGGCCCCCAATTGAAAAACCCTGCACTTCCGATGGGAGCGCAGGGTTTTGATATACATAGATGGTACTAATCAGATTTGGCGGCGGTGCACTTCCCGGCGCAGGAACTGGACCTCGCGACTGGATTGGCCGGCAATGGAGGTATTCTCATTGGCGCGGCGGAACAGGTAGGGCAGCACATCGCGGACCGGGCCGTAGGGCAGGTACTTGGCGACGTTGTAGCCGTGGTGGGCCAGGTTGAAGGAGATGTTGTCGGACATCCCGAGGAGCTGGGCGAAGATCACATGGGGATGATCGGCGGGAATGCCTTTCTCCTGCATGAGCTGCGTGAGCAGCATGGAACTCGCCTCGTTGTGGGTGCCAGCGCAAATAGCAACGTTGTCGATGTGATCCACACAGAGACGGAGGGCCGCATTGAAATCGCGGTCGGTGCTGGGCTTGTCGGGTTGCATCGGCGTCGGATAACCTTTCTCCTCCGCCCGGTCATTTTCCTTCTCGATATACGCTCCCCGCACCAATTTCACCCCGAGCACATAGCCTTTTTCCCGCGCCTTCCCGATCAATTCTTCCAGGTACGCCAGTCGGTCGTGCCGATACAGCTGGATGGTGTGGTAGACAATGGCGCGGTCCTGGTTGTATTTTTCCATCATCGCCTCGGTCCACCGGTCGATGCCGCGTTGGATCCAGCTTTCTTCCGCATCCACAAACACGGGCTGGCCCAGCTCATAGGCCGCGGAGCAAATCTCATCCAGTCGGGAACGGGAACGCTCGAGGGAACTCCGTTCTTCATCCGACAGCGGATCCTGGGTATCGTTCTTGGCGAGGTAGCCGAAGTGGGCGATGCCGCTGACCTTCATGGCCGAGAACGCTACTGCTTCCCGCTCCGCACCGTAGCGTAGGGTCGCGATGATTTCGTCCCGGGTGGCATCGAAACCCGGATCGTCTTTTTTCCCCTCCACCGAATAGTCGAGGATGGTCTGCACCCTGGCGTCCAGGAGTTGCTGGGAGCGGTCCTCGGTGCCTTCGATGGACGTGCCACCGGCGAAGATGTCGTAAATGGTGCGTTTGATGATCCCGGTGACGGGGAGGCCCATCCGGAGGCAGAAGGTGATGAAGGGCGGGCCCAAGCGGGTCAGCACTGGAGAATCAATCATCCGAAAGAGCATATAGCGACGACGGAGGTCATGGTCGCTCATGTGCCGAAATGCCAGCTCAGTATCCTGGAAACTTAGCTGGGCGGGCGGGTCCAATGTCTTCATGCTACTACTATACTGCCAGTGTATCGGAAACAAGATATAATAAAAATAGTTATGCGGAACCTTGGAGCGGAAGAATAGTCGGGTGGGGACAGGGGGATGGGTGGAGCTTGGAAGAGCCCTCAATTTATCCCTATATTGAGCGGAAATTACGAATCCATGGAATTGAAAGAGCAATTTGAAGCCGCGTCCAAGCGCATCAAGGACCTGACCAAGCGCCCTACCAACGACGAGTTGTTGAAGTTGTACGGCCTCTACAAGCAGGGCTCCGAGGGCGACGTCCACGGCAAGAAGCCGGGCATGTTCGACATCAAAGGCGCGGCCAAGTACAAGGCGTGGGAGAAGGTGAAGGGAACGGATTCGGCTGAGGCCCAGCAACAGTACGTAGACCTGGTCGACGAGATGCTGGAAAAGTACAGCTGATCGCTGTCCATGCGGGGGCCTTCACCCGGAAGGCCCGCCACCTCAGGGCCGCGCTGGGCGCGGCCACCAAACTTTTGTCCCCGCCTCCGGTTAAGCCCGGATGGAACCCATCGAACATTTCTTTGATTGTCCTTACTGTGGAGCCCCTATCTCCATGATCCTCGAAGTGATGCCCGTCCGGCAGGAATACATCGAGGATTGCGAGGTGTGCTGCAATCCCATCGAAATCACCTTCCGCGGTGACGCGGAGGGCCTGTCCGAATTCATGGCCCAATCCATTGAGCAGTAGTACCCTTCCAAATTAATTTCACTTCCGGCCAACTTTTTTTTCACCAAACATGTTACAACATTTAATGTCAATGATTACATTTGCAGTATCATGAAGCACCTGTACAACATAGCGCTGATCCTGGCCGGGGCCCTGCTCGCGACTTTGGTCATCAATGACTTCGCCGAACTCCTGATCGAATACCTCTTCAATCTGGAGGGCAAAAAGCTCCCCATTGAATTCAGCAAGGGCGGTTGGAAACTGAAGTTTTGGTTGATTGATCATCCGCCGGCCTTCGACGTGTACCAGATCCTGTACTTCGCGGGTGGCTTTGTCCTGATCATGAGCGGACTCTTCCCCTATTTACCCAAATGGGCCAAAATGGGGGCCGTGGCCGGCCTCATCGGATCTGCATTATTGGTCCTTCTGTTCCCCCATTTGCACTATCTCACCGAAAATACCCCCAAGCCATTCATGTACGCCCAACTGGTGGCCGGATTGGCTTTGCTCCCAATAGTTCTAAATCCTAAAAACATTTCAACCGTTCGCTTGGTTGCAATGTACATAGCTGGCGCATTGGCGACTTTATTGTTGGCTGTGGCCGTGGCCGTTACACCTGTAACCCTGTGGTTTGCCCTCCTCCTGTTCGGTAGCGTCGCTGGCTTGTTCATCATTCACTTTGTCACTCCAAAAAAAGCAATATCATGAAGAAAATTCACCTGGTCCTCCTTATGCTGATGGCTGGATTCTTTGTCGCTTGTAGCGAATCAGCCAGCACTGAGGGTACTGGCGAAGGCGAAGGCACAGAAACCGCCGCCACCGAAAACAAGGCTGAAGCTGCTGAAGCAGTCGCCTACAACATCGACACTGAAGGCGCCAAAGTCATGTTCCTCGGCTCCAAAGATGAAGGTGTACATACTGGTTCTATGGTTCTCTCCGCTGGCAACTTCGAGCTGGATGACAAAGGCTTCACGGCTGGTAGCGCCACCCTCGACCTCACTGGCATGGCCATTCTGGACGAAGAGTTGGACGAAGAAACCAAAGGCAAGCTCGCTGGCCACCTGTCCAGCGAAGACTTCTTTGACGTCGCCAACCACCCCAGCATTTCCATCTCCATCACCGGTAGCGAAGCCTATTCCGGCGAAGGCGAAACCGCTCCCGAAGGCCTCGCAGGTCCGATGGCCGACCACTTCGTAGCTGATCCGACCCACAACGTCATGGCCAAGCTCACCGTCAAGGGCGAAGAAAACGACATCACCTTCCCCGCCAAGGTCGTTGCCAACGAAGACGGCACCGTGACCACCATGGCATTCGTTACCTTCGACCGCCGCGACTACGGCCTCCGCTTCATGAGCGACACCGAGTCCACTGTCCACCCCGAAGTACACGTCGCCATGAACTTCAGCGCTGGCAAGGCCGCGATGTAATCCCCAAAGGAAATATTCGGTAAATACATTTTTGATGGAAGTGCCTCCAGAGTCACTTCGCAGAAGCGCCCCGGAACTCCTTCGGGGCGCTTCCTGTTTGGAGCCCCTTCCCCACCCATTTCCCCTCCTCCAGCCCCCCAGGCAAATCCGGGGCCAGTCCACCTCAAAATACCGCCCCCCAATTTGAGCTTCGGAGAGCTAAAAAAGGCCGCCTGAAAAGCCAACGAAGCACCAGCTTTTGCGTATACTAAAGTGCAATCAAACCGATTTAGGTACGATTTTTGCTGCTACCTACAGTCCAAACCTTTAATTGTAATCGCTATGCCCAAACGTTTATTGACTCCCCTACTCGCCGTACTCTTTTCTCTCACCTTATTCTCCTGCCAGCAACCCCTCGAAAACGAATACCTCGACTATATCGGGTCCTGGGGCTCCGACCGTTACTCCATGGAAATCTGGAAGAATGGCCGCGGCGTCATCGAATGGGGTGTCCGCGACGCCCAGGAATGCCGGGTCATCATCGAGGACAACCAGATCAAGTTCCGGGGTGAAGCCCGCCGAACCTTTGACATCGACGAACCGCCCTACATTACAACCGAAGGATATTGGGTGATGATCCTGGATGGAGACGTCTTCTACCTCCACTGATCCCCGTCCTACTCGATCAGGCCCATCTTCCGGGCCCGCTCCTCCCAGCGCTGGCGCGCATATACCTGGAGGTCTGAGACATCGTCCGTCTCGTCCATGATCTCCAACCCAAACAAAGTCTCGAAGATATCTTCCAGTGTCACCAGGCCCTGCACCGCCCCGTACTCATCGATCACCATGGCGATGTGTTCGTGGTCCTGCTGGAGCCGCTCAAAGGTGTTGCGCAGGGAGGTATCTTCCTTGATGAAAATCGCATCCCGTTTCAGACTGGCCAGCGGTTCGTCCCGCTTGCCCTCGATCATCGCCGTCAGCAAGGCGTCCTTGAGGACCACGCCCGTGACCTTGTCCTTGCTCTGGTCGTAAATCGGAATGCGGGAAAAGACCAGGGGAGCCGTCTCCTGGTAGAATTCGGCCAGCGGCGTCGACTGCTCGGCCATGACCATCACCGGCCGCGGCGTCATCACATCCCGCACCTTCAGCTCGTCGAATTCAAGCACATTCTTGATCAGCTTAAAGTCTTCCCGGGGAATGGAGCCCGTTTCGGCGCCCACCTCGGCCAGGGCCGCGAAGTCCTGCTTGCTGAAGACGCTCCGCTTCTTATCGTTTTTCAACAACCGCGTCAGGCGGTTGCTCAACCACACAAAGGGCCGGAGGATCAGCATCAGAAAGCGCAGTGAACGGGCCGTGAACGGCGCCAGTCCCTCCCAATTGTTCGCGCCGATGGTCTTGGGGATGATCTCCGAGAGGAACAGAATCCCCAGTGTCATCACCGTCGCCACCACCGACTCAAAACTGATCTCGATCCCGAAGACATCCCAGGCATCGTCCGCAAACAACTTGCCCGATTCAGCCCCTACCCCGATGGCACCGACCGTATGGGCGATGGTATTCAACGTGAGGATTGCCGACAGCGGCTTGTCAATGTCCTTCTTCAAGTCTTGCAGCAACTTGCCCGACTTGTCCCCCTCATTCTCCTTCCGCTTGATATACGCCGGCGTCACCGACAACAAGACCGCCTCCCATACCGAGCACAGGAAGGACACCACAATGGACAACAGGAAAAAGATGATCAGTAAAGCCATAACAGAAGTGGACTGGGTTTGGGTTCAGGCTGAAATTAACAAAGGTTCGGCGAAATCGCTACGGGAATGATGAGATGGGCAGCCCCGGCCGGTGAACCCTTGAAACCCCAAAGTATTTCGTTCCCCGGACTTGCGCGGAAAAGTATAATTTAAGTATTTGCCTCCCAATTCAAGGGAGATTCCCCGATCCGCTTTTCGACCTATTGTAACGTAGCCCCAACACATCATGGAACATCCAACCAAGTCCCCTCCAGCCTATGGCAAGGTCCTGACCCCCAAAGGAGAGTCCGTCCGGGTCCGTCGCGTTGGAAGCAGTGAATACAAAGCGCTCCGGGCCTCCGCGATCCATGAGATCACCGACAAGAAAATCGACGGCATGGGAAGAAAAACATTTTTGTTGCCGAATGGAGAAGTCCTCTACAAGTACTTCGTCACCGGAGAAGGCCTGGCATTTCCTTCCCGGGACCAGTTTGAAAAGGCCCTTGACTTTACCTCCTATCTCCAGTTCGGCCTCGTCTTCCACCACAATAGCCCAGCAATCAAGTACTACTGGTTCGATACCAAAATCAAACTCACCGAAGCCCTTTTCGCCCGCCCCGGACGCACCCGAATGCCCCAGTACGACACCCAGAACGGAGAAGTCTACCGCTTGAGCGACGGTGCATTCTTCTACGCCCTCCAACCCCACAAGAACTCGGGCAATTGGTTTCCCTCCGAGGAGCATTTTCAATGCTTCGCCCAGGAACTCCTTGGCACCTGGGAGGAACCCACGCAGGAGCCCGTGGTCAGGAAGCGACTCGTCATCGACAACCAGGGCGCCCACCTGAACATCTACCGGTACAATGAAACCAGCTTCGAAGAGCTGAAACCCCTGATCGCGTCCAGTTTCAGCTTACCCGAAGCCAAAAACAACACAGCCCACCGACTGATCGATGGCCGCGTGGTCCTGACCTTCAAAGGGCTCTACCTCCTATTCGCCTCCGAGGAAGACTTTCAACGGGGAAAAACGTCCTTCCAGACCGGAACCACCACCCGGCAATGGATCTTCGATGAAGACCAGATGCACTCCTTCGCCCAGCACAAAGCCGGTTTCAAACAACACCTGGAGCAGATTTTGGGCCTCCCGGACCTTCAGTGGGACATTGATGGCCTGCGGCGCGTCGGAGATGAATACAACCGCTACTTCGCCTCTCCCTTGTTCTTGGACCTGGTATGGATACCGACCACCAGCTTCCTCGGCGAAGTCTTTCGCTCCGAAAAAGAAAGCGGCGAGTGGAACATTGTCCGCAACGACAAGGGGAAACGTATCTATTTTGAACCGGTACTGTTCTTTGAAGAGCCGCCCAAACGATTGTCACCATTTCGCCAAGTTCTGAAAGTCCTCAATGACCAGGAGCACCAGTATAAATCCTGCCTCGATTGCATCTTCTACTCCAGCGGCATCCTCTACGGATAAACACAAAGCCGGACTTGGGGGCGATCGTTTCCCATTGTAGCCGTCCCGATCAGGTCCCAATTAAACTTTCAACGAAGCAGCACAAGGGCAGCCCCGGCCGGAATCGGGCCGGGCCAGGCTGTCCGCCGTCGCTGATGGAGGCCCTTCCGGCGGGCCTCCACGAGCTCCAACAAGGCTCCCATCCTTGCTGCATTGGGGCTTTGGCACCAGAATGTAGCGATGAGACGGAAGAGTCCAATCGTTTGGTCACCCGGCCCAACCCACCAACTGACAGGTTCCAGCCTCTGCCTCCAGCGCCCCGCCCCTGAAGTTAGAGCCCTCCTCCTCTGCACCAGCCAGGTCCAGGCGATCTTCCCGGTGGCCCCAATCCCCACTTCGGCCCGTCCAGACCACCTGTTCGGGGGTTCCGCCCCTGCACAAGGCCCACCGGCTCCTCCAGTCAAGCGCGTTCAACTTCGCACCAGGTGGACTTACCTCAGCACCGAACCATTTGGGGTGGCCCCCTAAACTCACTCACCTTCTACCCGCACCAGTTTGACTTCAACCCAAACCAGTTTGGGTCCGAGAGAAGTGAGTTTGGGTACGCACCCAAATGAATTCGCCTTCGACCCAAATGAGTTCGCCTCGGAGGTAAACTAGTTTACCTCCGAGCCATAGCCGTCAGTTTAAGCCCCCCGATGGCATCTTCAGGACCTGGAAGATTTTC
>CAWUKT010000020.1:0-89838 GCA_963923035.1 uncultured bacterium | reverse complement strand
ACCAGCAAAAACAGAGGTGTCCTTTTTTATGGGTGTGGAGAATGAGGACGCCCTGATTTTTGTCCCTATTTGTTTTCAGAAAGGAGAATATATAGTATATTTGAAGCAATAAATCACTAGAGATACTTTAATCAAAAATCACAAGTAGTAACCCCTAATTTCTAATACTTACAGTACCATCTATTTCCTTTTTGTGCTTGGGATAAACGCGTTCCTAGCTTAGGATATTCCTTTCTATGGAGTTTTCGTAGGTCAGTCGATCCGTCTGGCCCCGGGATGGTCTTGTATTGCCATAATTACGCTCTAATAATCATCTCAATATATCATCGTACTATTATGAAATTTATTCAAAAATCCCTCTTCGCCCTCATGACGCTCGCACTGATTTTCGGTGCCAATGAAATCCAGGCCCAGCTCCACGTGGATGCCCAAGGAGAAGTTGGAATCGGAACAACGAGCCCCACTTCCCGTTTGGACATTCGGAACTCTGGATCCTACAGGACAGCCTATTTGTACAATACCTATTCCGGGACATCGTCCAAGTGGGGCCTGTACAACTACGTAAGCTCCGCTGGAACTGGTTATCGTTATGGTCTCTATAACATTATCTATTCCAATGCCTCAACCCCGGTTCACTATGGTCTTATGAACACCAACTACATGTACAACACTTCTACCGGTTATGGTCAGCGTAACTATGCTTACTCTTACGCTGGTAACGGTACCAAGTATGGCCTGTACAACTACCTCGGTTGTGGTTCTGGTGACGGAACTGGCACCCGTTACGCCCTGTACTCTGGTGTATCTTCCTCCTGCGACGGTGGCACCCGGTATGCTGGTTACTTCAGCGGTAACGTTTACGTTTCTGGTACCATCACTTCTACTTCTGATGCCAGCAAGAAAACCAATATCCAGGAGCTGAATGGCGCCCTCGGTATTGTTTCCCAGTTGAAGCCCAAGACTTACGACTACAAAATGGATGCTGACATTGCCCTCCCGACTGAAAAGCAGTACGGTTTCCTCGCTCAGGACCTCGAGCAAGTTCTCCCTGAACTGGTCAAAGATGTTGAAACCCTGAGTGACATCGGTGAAGTCAAAGAAGGCGAAGAAGCCCATCCTGAAGTTACCGGCACCATCAAGACCGTCAACTACATGGCTTTGATCCCGATCCTCACCGAAGCCATCCAGGAGCAGCAGGCCGCTATCGAACAACAACAAGCTGAAATCGAAGCCCTTAAGGCAGAACTTGCTAAGAAGTAATTGGACCCTCAACGGACCGATTATGATTTTTTCAATTCTAACAATAGAAGCAAGTTATGCAACGGATAAAAATTTTGATGACAGCAGCGCTGCTCATCCTGCCGCTCGGATTCCTGTCCGCGCAACAATGGCTGGAGATGTGGCGGGAAGAGCCTGGTAAGTACACCTTCCAGGAAATCAAGGCCGAGTACGATAAGTACTTTGAAACCCACGAAAAAGAACGCGGCACCGGGTACAAGCAGTTTGAACGCTGGATGTACTATATGGAGCCCCGGGTTGGAGAGCAAGGCGAATGGCAAAATCCCCAGTCCCTGACCTGGAACAATTACCGGACTTACCTCAAGGACCGCACCTTTGCCGCCGACCAGACCAATAAAACCAGCTCTACGAACGGCTCCTGGTCCTTCTTCGGATCTCAGGACCACGTCCGCGGAAACTCTGGTTACAACGGTGGTATTGGCCGGATCAACGTGATTGCCTTCCACCCCACCAACTCCAATATCATCTTCGCCGGTGCCCCGGCGGGTGGCTTGTGGAAGACCACTAACGGCGGTTCTTCCTGGGCGCCGCTCACCGACGGATTCGCCTTCTGGGGAGTCTCCGGGATCTGTGTTGACCCGAACAACGCCAACATCATCTACATCCTCACGGGTGACGGCGATGGCGGCTCCAGCCGTTCCTCCGGGGTCTGGAAGACCACCAACGGTGGTACCACCTGGTCGGCGACCGGTCTCTTCTGGGACGCCAGCACCACCTCCCGCAACGGCTACAAGCTGTTGATGGATCCCACCAACAGCTCTGTCCTGTACGCAGTGGAGAGCAATGATGTCCACAAGACCACCAACGGTGGTACCACCTGGTCCATCATTACCTCCGGTGTTTCCGGTTCCTTCCGGGACATGGAATTCAAGCCGGGCACGCCCAGCACCATGTACCTGTCCACCACCAACCTGGTCTACCGTTCCACCAACAGTGGTTCGACCTGGGTCCAGGAACTGTCCGTTTCCGGTGCCAACCGGATCGCCCTGGGTGTATCTCCTGCCAATAGCAGCTACGTCTACGCCCTCGCCGGCCCGAACGTAGGTACCGGCAAGTTCAAGGGACTCTACCGTTCCACCAACAGTGGTGCGAGCTTCACCCTGCGGACCGATACCCCGAACATGCTGGGCTACAGCACGACCGGTAACGACAACCGCCAGCAGAGCTGGTACGACCTCGCCATCGCGGTCAACCCCAGCAATGCCAACGAAGTCCACTGTGCGGGTATCCAGTCCTGGAAGTCCACCAACGGTGGTTCGACCCTGACCAATACCTCGAACTGGATTGAAAGTTCGGCTGGTTCTTCCTACAACCACGCGGACATCCACGAACTGGTCTACAATGGTTCGACCCTCTTCTGTGGTAGCGACGGTGGTATCTACAAGACCACCAACGGCGCTTCCAGCTGGCAGGACATCGGTTCCGGCCTCGCGATCACCGAGTGGTACCGCTTCGCCGGTACGCCCCAGAACCCGAACCTGTTCATTGGTGGTGCCCAGGACAACGGTACCAACATTGTGGAGGCTCCGATTCCTGACCTGGTCATGCGTCACGTAATGGGGGCTGACGGTATGGAAGCGGCCATTGACCCGACCAACTTCAATATCATGTACCGGACGACGCAGGGTGGCGGCCTTGCCCGCTCCACCAACAAGGGTGAAAACTGGTCGGGTATTGCGCCGACGAACCTCGGTGGTGGTCCCTGGGTAACGCCTTATATCCTCAAGCCGGGTCAGCCCACGCATATCCTCGCGGGTTACCAGGACGTGGGGATCTCCACGAACTCTGGTTCTACCTGGACCAACCTGACTTCGGGTACGGTCGCCAGCAGTGGAAGCTGTGTCGCATTGGCTTACGCGCCCTCCAACACGAACTACATCTACGTAGTCAAGTCTTCCAAGGTCTTCAAGTCCACCAACAGTGGCTCGACCTGGAGTGACATCACTACCGGATTGCCGGGTGGTTCCTATACCTATATTGCTGTGAACCCCACCAATCCGAACCACATCTTCGTCACCCGTTCCGGTTATACCGCCAACAGCAAGATCTTTGAATCTACCAACGGTGGTTCCACCTGGTCCAACATCTCGGGTACGAACCTCCCGAACGTTCCGGCCAACTGTGTGGCCTACGAGCCCGGCACCAACGACGGGATTTACATTGGTACGGATGCAGGTGTCTATCACCTGAACGATGCCCTGACCGACTGGATTGACTTCTCCGATGGCCTGCCCTTCTGCCGCGTCATGGAAATGGAAATCAACACTTCGGTCGGTCGCCTCCGTGCCGCTACCTACGGTCGTTCTCTGTGGGAATCAGATCTATACACCTCCAACAACTGTCCGCCGAACCTGACCCTGTCCGGTTCTGTGACCGGTACGCAAACCTTTGCGGCCCAGGACAACCTGACGTCTACCCAGACCCTGACCACCACCGCGAACATTACGTACTCCGCCGGAACTCTGATCACGCTGAACGGCGGATTCAACGTTCCGCTGGGCGCGACCTTCAACGCTGTTATGTTGGGTTGCAGTGCCCGTGAGCCCCGCGACATCAACGAGATCAGCGGTGTATTTGAAGAAAGCACGGCCCAGTCCGAGGTGGAAGTCTCTTCCCAGCGTCTGCGCGACGGCTTTGACATTGGAAACTACCCGAATCCGTTCCGGGCCCATACCTGGATCAGCTTCCAGCTGCCGGCAAAGGCTGAGGTTTCCATGGAAATCTACGATGTGACAGGTCAGAAAGTAGCCGTTCTCATGGACGGAACTGCTTACGAAGCTGGTCTGCACACCCTGAGCTACGATGGGTCGGCCCTGGCTGACGGACATTACTTCCTGCGCTTCACCGCCGGGGACCACGTCCAGAGCCACCGCCTCAACGTGGTGCGTTAATCAAAGGATTGAAATTTGAATAGGTCGAATCGGCCCTCCTCGCAAGGGGAGGGTCGGTTTGAATTTTGGGGGCTGGTCTCTCTTCTCGCCGTCCCTATTTTGGATTGGGGTGCCGGCATTTCTCCAAACATCCCTACATTTACAATATGAAGCTACCTTATCTGCTGCTGCCCATTTTGTTGGTGCTGACCGCCTGTGGACAGGCGCCTTCCTCCTCCACCTCCTCCGAAGATGGAGACAGCGTACCCGCTGTGGAAACCGCAGCAGTGGACACCGATACGGTGGTCGTGCCGCCGCCCCCTCCTCCCCGGGAGCGGACCCCCATCGAGTACCTCCTCGGCCAATTTGATCCCGCTTCCGATCCCAATTTCGTCAAAATCGAGCGCGCTTATACCGCCAAGTCGAATATCTACCTCCGCCAGGAAGCCTACGATGCGTTCAAGGAAATGCACGCCGCCGCCAAAGCGGAGGGCATCAACCTTCAGATCGTCTCGGCGACCCGGAACTTCAATTACCAACGGGGCATTTGGGAGCGGAAATGGACGGGGGTGACGCGGGTGGGAGGACAGAACCTGGCCCAAACCGAGCCCGATCCGGTTGCCCGGGCCGAGAAAATCCTGCGCTATTCGTCCATGCCGGGGACTTCCCGCCACCATTGGGGGACCGACATCGACCTCAACAACCTGAACAACGAGTGGTTTGACAGTGGGCAGGGAAAAGAAATCTATACCTGGCTGACCCGGCACGCTTCCGAGTACGGCTTCTGCCAGACCTATACGCCCATCGGCGAAATGCGGCCCCACGGCTACCAGGAGGAACGTTGGCACTGGAGCTTTACGCCTCTGTCAAGCCTATTCCTGGAAGATTACCAGGCCCAGGTCACGCCCGATCTCATCGCCAATTTCAAAGGCTCCGACGTCGCCGAACCGCTATCGGTGATCGAGCACTATGTGGTGGGCGTGAATGAGGAGTGTAAATAGGGGAGGGGAAGAGAAGAATGTGCAAAGTGGGAAAATGTGAAAGTGTGCAAATTCCCCCCATTAAGGGCCATTTGACACTTAAACATTGATTCAATTCCCGCATTTCCTCCATTTTCACATCTGCACATTGGGATCATTCCCACATTACACCTACTGCGTCTGGTCAATCTGCCGCAACAACAACTCTACATTTTTCTTGTTTTTGCCCCAGTCGACGACTTGGGTGCGCAGCGGATTGTGGCTGACCACTTCGACTTGGGATTCCGAGACGATGGTCACAATGATCACCTGGCCCTGGGAGGAAAAGGTCTCCGGGATCTTGGCGCGGATGCTTTGTTCGGTGGTGCTTTGGATATACCAGCCCATGCGGGTCATGGCATCGTAGGCCCGACGGAGAAACTGGCGGGCGGGTTCCTGAAGGTCAATGACGCGTGCGTGTTTGTAGGCCATAGGGATGCAAATTAAAACAATCCGGATTTAGTAGCCAAGGGCAGCGACCAGGCGTTCGACGTGCTGGCAGAGCGATCCGAACTGGAGCAAGGCGCGGCGTGGGGACACCCAAGCCTCAATTTCCACCGTATCCTCCGTTTTTTGCAGACCGAAACCGTAGCAGCACCCGGGAACAAGGACATTTGCCACCACGGCACCGTGCGCGCCTCGATCCAACCGGTAATCCTGGGTTTGATGATCCACCCAAAGCCTTCAATGGTCGTTCGGGCGCGGTCCATGAATTCTTCTACGGGCTCGTTCAGATGAATGATATGCCGGTAAGGGCCAATCAAAGTTGGACCTGATCGATGGCCCGCAGCAACTTCTCGACATTTTTTCGATTCCGCCCAAAGTCAATCACCTGGGTCGGCAACGCGCTGGCACTGCGGACCTGGGCTTGGCCATCGTTGACCAATTGGACGGAAATCCGTTCGCCCCAAGACATGAGGCTCATGGGAATATTGCCTTCGATGCCGTGGGAATGCGTCGTGTTGACGGTCCAGCCCAGGATTTTGAAGGCCCGCCAGGTGCGGGACAGGAATTGTTGGCCCGGCTCCTGGAGATCGATGATGCGTTCGTGCTTGTTGGCCATTAGAAGATGACATTTTTCGGGGTCCGGGGATAAGGAATGACGTCGCGGATGTTCTTCATGCCGGTCATGTACATCACCGCCCGCTCAAAGCCGAGGCCGTAGCCACTGTGAACGAAGGTTCCGAAGCGGCGAATGTCCACATAGCCCTGGTAATCCTCGGGCTCCAGCCCGTGCTTTTCCATGGCCGCGAACAAGACGTCCAGGCGCTCCTCCCGCTGGCTCCCGCCAATCAGCTCGCCGACGCCGGGAACAAGGAGATCCATGGCGCGGACAGTCTCGCCGTCCTCGTTGTGGCGCATGTAGAAAGCCTTGATCTTCTCTGGGTAATCCGTCACAAAGACCGGCTTCTTGAAGTATTCCTCGGCGAGGTAACGCTCGTGTTCGGTTTGGAGGTCGGAGCCCCACTCGACGGGATACTCCCATTTGCGGCCGGAGGCTTCCAGCAATTTGATCGCCTCCGTATAGGTGACCCGCCCAAATTCGTTGTTCAAGACATTTTGGAGGCGGTCGATCAGGCCCTTGTCGATGCGGCTGTTGAAGAACTCCATCTCTTCGGGCGCATGTTCGAGGACGTAGCGGATCATGTACTTGGTCATGTCCTCGGCCAGGTCCATGTTCACCTCGAGGTCACCAAACGCGATTTCCGGTTCAATCATCCAGAATTCGTTCGCGTGGCGGGGCGTATTGGAGTTTTCGGCGCGGAAAGTCGGGCCGAAGGTATAGACATTGCGGAAGGCAGTACAGAAGGGCTCAACGTTGAGCTGGCCGGAGACCGTCAGGTAGGAGCGGCGGCCTAGGAGTTCCCGCTGCCATTTGATATTGCCCTGCTTGTCCGTCTTGTGCTTGCGCGGCTCGATGGTCGTCACCCGGAACAGGTCGCCCGCTCCCTCGGCATCGGCACTGGTGATGATGGGGGTATGGACGTAGACGAAATTGTTGTCCTGGAAAAAGGTATGGATGGCATGGGCGAGGAGGCTGCGCACCCGGAACACGGCCATGAAGGTATTGGTCCGCATCCGCATGTGGGGGAGGGTGCGGAGAAATTCAAAGCTGTGCCGCTTATTTTGGATCGGGTTGTCGCTGGACGCGAGGCCGAGGATGGTGATCTCCTGCGCGTCGATGTCGTATTTCTGCCCCGCTCCCTGGGATTCTTGCAGCACGCCCTTCACTTCAAATGCGCTTCCGAGGGTCATTTTCCGCACTTCCTCGACATTGGACAGGGCATCAGAGGCCACAATCTGGAAATTATTGTAAAAGGAACCGTCGTTGAGTCCGATGAAGATGACCTCGCTTTGGTCGCGGTGGGTACGGACCCAGCCTTGCAGGCGTACTCCCTGGCCGACGTAGTCTTCGGGCGTGCGGGAGAGTAGGCGAACGGTTACGTCCTTGAATTCCATGCTGAATTGGTTTGGATTGAAAATTTTTCGGCCCCCAATTTAGGAATATTGAATGGGGATGGAAATGGAGAAAGCGGCTTGGGAGAAGAATTTTCGGGAAAAAATCCAAAGTCGGCTCCACTTCGTACATATTTCACCTCATTAAGAATTTTGAATCTGAGCAGAGAACTCGGTAGTGTTAACATGCCTCCCTCGCACGGGGGAGGTTTTTTTGCTTTCGGGCCGCCCTCCGGCAGCCCGAGGCGAACTGAGGGGCTGGCGGGGCCAGCCTCACTGTGGTAGAAGGGCCCTCGACTGAGGGCAAGGCGAGCTCCACCTGGACCGAAGCCAGCTTCAGTTGGAGGTGGGCCAGCTTCGGTCAAAGGCAAGCTGGCTTCGTTCTGAGGCAAGCCAGCTTCAGTTGAAGTGAAGCCAGCTTACCAAAAGGCCAGGGTCTCCTAGGTATATTTGGAGATGTTTTAAAATCCGACCCATTTATTCCGGCCGAGTGCTATTTCCCAAACTGTTATTTTCCTGTCCATTTTCTCTCAATCCCCTCAAGCACCACCATTTTTCCATTTCACCCCAATCACCCCCACTTTTCTTGACATTTATCAACCGCACATCCCCCCATTTCCCTAACTTTGTATGCATGCAGAGCAATGGCGCCGACATCCAATTCGATTCCCTGTTCGTTCCCCTTCCCGCCGGGGACCAACTGCACCTCAAGCGGGTCCACCGGGGCGAAACAGGTACGCCAGTGCTCTTGATCCCCGGATTCATCGAGGATGGCCGGATCTTCTACAAAGAAACAGGCGTGGGCTACGCTGCCTACCTGGCCCAGAACGGCTACGATGTCTTTGTGGCGGACCTGCGGGGACGGGGCAAGAGTACACCCCGCATCAGCCGGGCCTCGACCTACGGGCAGGAAGAATTCATCACGGAGGAAATGCCCGCTTACCTGGATAAAATCAAGGAACTCAAAGGCGATCAGCCCGTCCACCTCGGTGCCCACTCGTGGGGCGGGGTAATGGTCCTGGCCTATTTGGCCCGCACGAAAGCCCCGTTGCCCGTCGCTTCCCTGGTTTTCTTCGCCTCCAAACGCCGCATCTCGGTCCGGAATTGGCCCTGGTTGGTCAGCATCTTTATCTTCTGGAACATGGTGTTTCCCCTCATCATTCGTCTCAAGGGCTATGTCGATGCCAAAGGATTTCGGTTGGGAGCGGAGAATGAAAGCCGGAATGTATTCTACCAGACGGCGGCGTGGGTGCGGGAAAAAGAATGGATACAGTGGGGCGGGACGTTTGATTACCGCCAACACCTCAGCGACCAGGAACTTCCCCCGGCCCTGTACTTTGCCGGGAAGAAGGACCGCGTCCTGGGCAATCCCATTGATGTTCAGATCCTCGCCGATGAAACGGGGAAGCAGCGGAAAAAGGTCATGTTGTTGAGTCGGGAAAATGGAAATGCCGTTGACTACGACCACATCAATATCCTCATCCACAAAGCCGCCCCCAAAGACCATTTTCCGGTTGCATTGGAATGGATGCGGGCGGGAGAAAAGGCCCTTGTCAACGCCTCCTCTCCCCAAATGAGCGCCGAATCCTGAAAACCCTTTCCCTTCCCTCAGTGTTGTCATTGTCCGGCCCGGGGAACTTTGTTTATTCATTGCCGGAATTGTAAATTGCAAAAAACGAAAACCAATTTGTCCTATGGAAAGCAGGTTAGCGAAGTCATTGGAGGGAATGGTCTCCTACATGAGAGACATGCACTCCTTCTTTACCAAGACGGATTATACGAAGTCGGCCATGATCAAGCTGCTGGGGCGTCGCCGTCCGGGTGGTGCGTTTACGGGGATTCGGGTAACGCCGCATGACCAGCGCTTCAAGTCGGTGATGGTATGGATGAACAAGATGGAACCTACCAAGGTCCAGTCGGTGGCTTTCCACTTTCCCGATTACCCCATCCTCATGTCCGAGGCCGAGAAGCTCTTCGGAGAATTCACGACCAAGTACAGCATGCGGCGCAAGAATACGCTGTTCATGCACGAGTTCGATGAGGAATCTCCTATCCAGGACTTTTCGTTTACCCTGGAAAAGATCAAGGTCGAGCGCCACGAGGACGGTGTCCAGTGGGCGGCAGTGCCCCCGGAAGGTGGCGAGGTCCAGGTTGTGGGCAGCGACTCGATTTGGTTTGACAACTATGTCTTCTTCCTCCGCGACCGCGAGTGGCCGGACGATCCGTACGATGACGGCGGCAATGCGAGCATGATGAGCATGTTCCGCGGCAAGGGCAAGAAGGGCGGAAAAGGTGGTCCCCCCGGTGGTGGGCCCAAATAATCTCCGCAAATCCCTCTCTGTGTGGGTCAACATCTACCCGGTCAACCCGTATAAGGTTGCAACCGGGGGAGCATTTCATTGGCGAAAATTTTCCTATATTCGACCCCGTTATCAGTCAAAAGCGGAACTACAATCACTATAATGAAGAAAGCATTGGTTTGTGGGGCAGGCGGTTTTATCGGTGCCCATTTGGTCAAACGCCTCAAGTCTGAAGGCTACTGGGTGCGTGGAGTTGATCTGAAATACCCTGAGTTTGCTGAGACGGTCGCCGACGATTTTGTCCAGGGCGATTTGCGGCTCCTGTCCGTGTGCGAGCAGGTCATGGAAGGTGGTTTCGATGAAATCTACCAACTCGCCGCCGACATGGGCGGCGCCGGCTACATTTTCACCGGTGACAACGACGCCAACGTCATGCACAACTCGGCGATGATCAACCTCAACATTGGGGACCTCGCCGCCAAGCAGGGGAATGTCAAGATTTTTTATTCCTCCTCGGCCTGCATTTACCCCGAATACAACCAGCTCGACCCCGACAATCCGAAGTGCTCGGAAGATACCGCTTACCCCGCCGCGCCCGACAGCGAATACGGCTGGGAGAAACTGTTCTCGGAGCGGATGTACTTCGCTTTCCACCGGAACATGGGCCTTGACGTCCGCGTCGCCCGCTTCCACAATATCTACGGCCCCGAGTCGGCCTGGAACGATGGCCGGGAAAAAGCACCTGCGGCCATTTGCCGCAAAGTGGCCGAAGCGCCGGAAGGCGGATCGGTAGAGGTGTGGGGAGACGGAAAACAAACCCGCTCCTTTCTGTACATCGACGATTGCCTGGATGCCGTCCGGGCGTTCATGGAAGGCTCCTTCATGGGCCCGATCAACATTGGTTCGGAAGAGATGATCTCGATCCGGGCCTTTACCGAAATGATCATCGGCCTCTCCGGCAAAAACCTGGAGATCAAACACATTGAAGGCCCCACCGGGGTCCGCGGCCGCAACTCTGACAACGATCTCATCCGGGAACACCTCGGCTGGGAACCAAAATACGATCTCCGAAGCGGTATTTCGGAGCTGTACCAATGGGTGAGCGCCCAGGTGGCGGCCCATACGACTGCCTGAGCAGTCCCATCAACCAATCTCCCCATGGGATTTGAACCGAAGTACTCCGTTGTGGTGACCTCCCGCAATGACGGGCATGGCGGCAATATCATGAAGCGCATGCGGCTCTTCGTGAATGGCTTGTTGACCCAAACCCGTCGCCACAAGGTCCCCATGGAGCTCATCTTCGCCGAATGGAATCCCCCCGCTGACCGTCCTCTGCTCCACGAAGTTCTGCCGAAACCGGCCATGGGCGACCAATTGGCCATCCGCTATGTCATCGTGCCAGAAGCGCTCCACCAGCGCTACCAACGGCATGACGTCATTCCGCTGTACCAGATGATCGCCAAGAATGTCGGCATCCGGCGGGCCCAAGCCAAATGGGTCCTCTGCACCAATATCGACCTCCTTTTTTCCGATGCCCTCTTCAAGACCCTGAAGCAGGAAAGCCTTCAGGACGGCCGCTTTTACCGCGCCAACCGTTGTGACGTGCCCGATGGCATCGACGAAAGCTGGGACTTCGATCGGCAATTGAAGTACTGCGAACAGAACATCATGCGGCGATTGGGCTGGGACTCCCGCTTCGAGAACGTGAATTTTGCCGAGGCGGGCCTGAAACATCGGACCTATCCCATGAAGTGGTTGAGTAACCGCGATGCGGCCAAGCACCGGGCGGAAGCCAGTGATTTCGAGAATGCGTTTTACCGCCTCGACAAGATGGCCTGCGGTGACTTTACCCTGATGAGCCGGGACATGTGGGAAGACATCCAGGGCTACCTGGAACTGGACATGTACTCCATCCACATCGACAGCCTGGGGCTGGTGGCGGCGGCGTCCCGCGGCTACCAACAGGTGGTGTTTCCGCGGAAGGCCTGTACCTACCACATCGACCACCCGCAAGGGTGGGAAGCCATGAACCCATTAGAACGGCTGAAATTCCTCGAACGCCGGCCGGGCATTGGCCACAGCACGCTCGTCGAGATTGGCCAATTCATGCTCCAGGAACCCCGCCACTTCAACCTGAATCCGCCGGATTGGGGCTTCGCCAACGAGCCGCTTGAAGAGCATGCCTTTTTTCCACCTTCCACCGTCAACGCCTGAGCCATGTCCCAGATTGGAGTCATAGGAATTGGGAAACTGGGATTGTGCTTTGCGCTCAACCTGGAAGCGGTGGGGTATGGCGTTGTGGGGCTGGATGTGTCGGAAGAATATGTGGAGGAGTTGAATGCCAAAAAATACCGGAGCCACGAGCCGGGAGTGGAAGAAATGCTGGCTGCCAGTACCCAATTCCACGCCACCACCCAGCTGGGTGAATTTCTCGCGGCCGATCCCGAATTGATATTTGTGGTGGTGGCCACGCCTTCCTTGCCGGACGGCAGCTACGACCATACCCAACTGGATGAAGTGGCTGATGCCCTCATTGCAGAAGGCGCTTCGCAGCGGACCCGCCACTTCGTGGTGATGTGTACGACCATGCCCGGCTATTGCGATGGCCTCGCCGAACGGCTCGGTCCCTATGGCTACGCCGTCTCCTACAATCCCGAGTTCATCGCGCAGGGAACCGTCGTACGCGACCAGCAGTACCCGGATCAAATCCTCATCGGCGAAGCCGATGCCGCAGCGGGAGACGCCATCGAAGCCATCTACCAGCACGTCTGCCGGAACGAACCGACCATGTGTCGCATGTCCCGGCTCAGTGCCGAGATCACCAAGATCGCCACCAACTGCTTCCTCACGACCAAGATTTCCTTCGCCAATTCCATTGGCGACCTCGCCCGCAAGGTCGGGGCCGATCCCGATAAAATCCTCGCGGCCATCGGTTCCGACGGCCGGATTGGCGCCCGCTACCTGCGCTACGGTTATGGCTACGGCGGTCCCTGCTTCCCGCGGGACAACCGCGCGCTGGCGCTGTACGGAGAGCAACAGGGCTACGAACTGTTGATTTCGAAGGCGACCGACCAGGTCAACCAACGGCACCTGGACTTCCAGGTGGCTGAGACCTTGGCACAGCACCCGGAGAACGAGGTCATCGAGCTGCACCAGGTGACCTACAAGCCCGGGACCACCATTCTGGAGGAGTCCCAGCAATTGGCGCTGGCGGTGCGACTGGCCGAATCCGGTCGTCGCGTCCGCATCATCGAGCATCCGGTCGTAGTGGCCGACCTGAAATCCCGTTTTGGCGACCTCTTCGAATACCAGGACCGTGGCTGACCCCAAGGGCCATATCCAACCCACCCTGGTCATCCCGGCATTCAACCGTCCCGATAGCCTCCGCCGATTGCTCCTCAATCTGAACCAGGCCCATTTCCCCGCTTCTGTCCGTCTCCACATTTCCCTCGACCCGTCTCAGGACCCCGAAACCCAGAAGGTGGCCGAAGAATTTGAATGGGAGGGGGAAAAGGTCGTGGAAGTTCACCCCGAACGGCTGGGATTGCGCAGGCATTTACTGTATTGCGGCGGATTGGCCCGGAAATACGGCGCGGTAATCGTCATGGAGGACGACCTCATGGTGGCGCCCCATTTCTACGATTACGCGGTCCAGGCCCTTCAATTTTCCTCCGCTCACCCTCGCCTTGCTGGCATTTCCCTCTACCACTACCAAAAGACCGAGCACAACCACGCGCCCTTTTATCCTTGGCCCGACGATACCGATAACTATTATCTCCAATGGCCCTCCAGCTGGGGACAGGCCTGGACGGCGACGCAGTGGGAGGGTTTTGTGGAATGGTTGGAAAAGAATGAATCGGATGCGGAAGCCCATCTGCCCAATTACGTGCAAACTTGGGAAGGCGATTCGTGGAAACGGCTGTTCATTGCCTACGTCATCGCCACGGACCGCTATTTTCTGTATCCGCGTTATAGCCTGTCGACCCATTTCGGGGAGCCGGGCACCCATACTGTCGAACGTGGCATCCACCAGAGTCCTTTGCTGCCCGGTGGCCGGGAGTGGAATTTTACTTCCCTGGAAGAAAGTCCAGCGGTCTACGACGCCTGGTTTGAGATGGAGCCGGACTGCTTGCGCAAATTGGTTCCGGGGCTTCCCGAGGGCGATGTTGGAGTGGATTTGTACGGGCAAAAGGAGCGGAAAGCCATTTCCAATGCCTTTGTCTTGACCCGGAAGTCGGTGGAGGCAGAGGTGCAATGGGGAGGAGAATTGGTGCCGCAGGAAATGAATTTGGTCTTGGGCGTGGAGGGGAAGGAGCTGAGTTGGGTGGAAACAGAAACGATACAGGATTGGGCGCCGTTGGAAGAAAAGGAGCGGGGAGAAGTGAGCCTTGAGGTGGTGATGGTGGTGGAAAAATGGAGTGGGGCCGCGGAACAAAGCCTGGCTTCGGTTCCCGAAGAGATGCGCGTGGTGGTCATTGGAGAGGTGCCGGAAACCTTCCGGCCCCAGGTCACGTGGCGCCCCTGGCCGGGCCGCCAGTCCTTCCTCGAGGTCCTCGTGGAGGCGTTCCGCGAATCCAATGCCGACTACGTCGGCTGGTTGCAGCCAGGGGATACCCTGTTGGCGGATTTTGCGGCGCAGTTTGCGCAGCTCGCCGAGGACAATCCATTTGTGGATTGGTTCCTGTTGCGAAGGGCGGGGCAGTCATTGCCCCACTTCCGTTGGACGCGGGACCGGTTTGCCCGCAGCCATGCGGACGACCTGACCCACCAATTGGGGCCGGGTGCCCTGTGGTGGAAGCGGCCCTTCTGGCGGAAGCTGGAGGTGGAAACCGGGAGTTGGGACGCTGTCCTGGCCGCGGCTTTTCAGGCGGCCTTGCCGATTCCGGTGGATTGGGTGGGGTACCAAAGTGATCGCGCCTGGAATTTGCCCCTTCGGGAAGCCGCCCGCTGGCCCTTGAGGGCCCGGCGCACCTTCATCGGCCAATGGCTCAGCTGTTGGTTCCGGCCCGTTTTCCTCGAAGACGGCCATTACCGCTGGGTCCACGCCGAATTGGAGCAGTATCCGCCCGTCATCCGCTGGCAGGCGGAAGAACGGCGGTGGGTCCAAAGCCGATTTTGATTATTCTTTGAGGAAACGCCGTTGTCCCAGTCCTTCTACTTCCAGCAAATACATTCCCCGCGGCCATACTCCCAATTCCAACTGCTGAATTCCATTTCCCTTGATCGTATTTTCCCACACGATTTTCCCCGCCACGTTTACAATCCTTACTTCTACGTCTCCCAATTGGGCATCCTGAAAATCGATGTTCAGGACATTTGATGCCGGGACCGGATACATCTGGATGCGGCTCTCGGCCGTTGGTTCCAGACGTCCCACTGGCTCAGCCGCAACCGCGTAGAAATCGGTGGCGACGCAATTGCCTTCGGTAACGGTCACCATAAAGTAGCGGGGAATATCGGTATAGGCAGAGGTGAGGAACTGAGTGCCGTTGGTTTGGTTCTGGTCGCAGGTGACCTCGCACCACTGGATTTGCGGATTGCTGGTCCCTGTCAATTGGGCTTCCAATGCGATGGGCGTTTCAGGGGGCGTTAAGATTCCCAAATCCTCTTCGATCTCCACCGAGTGGTTGCAACAGAATTCCTGGCCCCGCACGAGCGCCTGGGCCCGGGGGAGGCTCCGCACAAAGATGTTCTCGTAGTATTCATCGGATTCATTGCCGGAGGGGTGGTCGTCCCCTACAATGGTATAGAGGTAGCTGCATACCCCGGCGGCATTGGCGGCCTTGTCGATGCTGAAGCTGCCTTCCAGGCCGATGGAGATCGGCCCAATGCCAAAGTTCCCGCCTTCGTAGGGAACCGTGATGTCCTGGTCGCCATGGGCGTTGAAGATGGGCGGGTCACCCGCTTCGATCCAATCGGTGTTCACGATGGCCCCGGCGATGTTGACGATCCCGGCGCTCTCCCAGGAGTAGCTGGGATACAGGCCCGAGGAGGCGTAGAAACCGCCCAGACCGGCGATGGCGGAGGTATCTCCAATCTCACCGAACTCGGTGGACTTGTCGCAGTAGGCGACCATGCAAGCGGCGATTCCACCGGCCGACGCACCGCCACTGATGATATTGTTGGTGTCGATCCGCAGGGTATTGCCCATGATGTCGGCGTGGGCCCGGAACCATTGGATCGAGCCCCGCATGTCCTGCATGGCCCGGAAAAAGGTCCGCATCAGCTCCCGGTTGGGACCGAGCAAGACGCCCAGCGGATCAAACCCAATGCGGTAATCGATCCCGGCAGTCACATATCCCGCTTTCGCGTAGCGTTCGCAGACGAGCTTGACGTAACTTTCGTTCCGGCTGCCCTGGATGAACCCGCCCCCAAAGGCAAAGATCAGCACCGGCCGCAGGGAGGACGTATCGCCGTAGGGCGTGTAGATGTCCATGAACAATTCCTGCATGTTCCCATCGGCATTTTCTCCCTCCCCGAACTTGACGGTCTGTACTTCCACGCTGTCGAAACGCATGCTGATATACTCACAATCTTCACAGTCTTGGGCGTGGAGGGGGAGTAAGGGAAGACAAAACAAAAAGAGAAAAAAGAGTCGAAAGGATCGCATAGGTTGGGTATTTAGGGGAAAATAGTAAAAAGCGGGGAAGAATAGGAATGGGAGGGTGCCGTCTGGGAGCATTTTGGGGTTTTGGAAGGTGGGGTTTTCCCGTTAATTTTGCAGCCGGAACAATTAATGAAGGGATTATGATCATTGAAGCAGAAGCAGATCTGCAAGGGATGAAAAAGGTCGCTTCCGTGGTAGGGGAGACCCTCAAGCGGATGCGGGAGCATGCCAAGGTGGGCATGAGCACCAAGGAACTGGACGATTTCGGGGCCGAAATCCTGCAATCGTACGGGGCGGAGTCCGCCCCGATCCGGGAATACGATTTCCCGGGTTGGACCTGCATCAGCATCAACGATGCGGCGGCCCACGGCGTGCCCTCCGACAAGCTGATCCTCCAGGAAGGCGACATGGTCAACATTGACGTCTCGGCCGTCTTAGACGGTTATTTCGGCGACAACGGCGGCTCTTTCATCCTCGGGGAAGACCTCCAGGGTCTGAGCCCGCTGGTGGAAGCCTCGCGGGAGATCCTGCAAAAGGCGATCTCGAAGATCAAGGGCGGGGTCCGGATCGGCGACCTCGGCGCGTTCATTGAGAAACAGGCCAAGCGGAAGGGCTATACCACCCTGCGGAACTTGACGGGCCACGGCATCGGCAAGACCCTCCACGAGGAGCCCCGCTATATTTACAACTATGCCGAGAAGGAAGAGAAGCGGCGGTTCCGCAAGGGCATGGTGGTCGCGGTCGAGACCTTCATTTCCAGCGGCGCCCGCATCGTGCGGGAGATCGAAGACGGCTGGACCTTGAAGGCCGACGACGGGAGTTTTGTGGCCCAACACGAGCATACGCTGTTGATTACGGACAAAGCTCCTGAGATTTTGACCCTGAACAATGGGATTTTTGACTGAGCGAGCCGAAATGCGTGACAATCTCTTTGGCAGTCTTGCATTTCCCCTCAAAGCTCCCCATATTTGCATTCCTTTTTGAAATCGTAAGATAGGAAAAGACATGGCACGAGTTTGCGACATTACCGGAAAAAGAACCATCTCAGGAAACAACGTTTCCCACGCACATAATAAGACCCGTCGGAAGTTTCATCCGAACCTTCAGAAGAAGCGCTTCTACATTCCTGAAGAAGACCGCTGGATCACGCTGAAAGTTTCTACTTCCGCCCTCCGCACGATCAACAAAGTCGGCATTTCCAAAGTGCTGAAGGACCTCAAAGACACCAAAGGTATTGTCTATTGAGGAACGGGAATGAAGCAATTCCTGTTCGGAGTTCTGTTGATCACATTCTTTCTTCGAGTCCAACCTGTCGAAGCCGACGGTTTGGGCTCGCAGCTTTTACAACAACGCCGGGCCCAGGTCGGGGCCCGGCTTTCCTCCAATACCGCCGCGGTCATCTTTTCGGGCCGTTTGCGGGCTTCGGGACTTGATTCTCCCGTTCCCCAGCCCTTTACCCCCGCCCCCGACTTTCTTTACCTCACCGACCTCCACCTCCCCAACTCAGTCCTCGTCATTTTCCCCGATCCCATTTCCCTGAAGGAAGGGCCGGCTTCGGAGATCCTGTTTGTGCCCGACGACAAGCAATTGCCGCTGAATACGATGGGCTACGACTTCAAGGAGCAGTTTGGGCGGGTGACAGATGAATTGGTGGTGCGCTCAGTGGCCCAATGGCAGAAATTCTGCCTGGAAGTCCTGGATGCGGACATGACAGAACGCATCCTGACCCGCCCGGTCGACCCGGGCGATTTTGCCATTTACCGCCAGAACTACCAGTTCCAACCGCCGGTCCAGGTCTTTTTCCGCATCCTCGCCCCCAATTTCCAGGCCCAGCCGGAAGTCATCCAGCACTATACCACCATTCTCCGCTCCGATACCTCCCGCCTCGCGGCGGACCAGCGCCAATTGGACGCATGGCTCGGCTACTATGGCCAGGCGCCCGATCCGCTGCTCAAGCGCTTTCTGAAGGTGCGGACCCCCGTCGAGTTGAAGTCGCTCCAGAATGACGTCCGCCAGATCAAATTTGATTTTGAAGGCCTGGTGAACATCATGCAGCGGTTGAGGGAAAAGAAGTCGTCGGGAGAACAAGAAAAAATGCGCTCGGCTTCGAAGTTGGCCGCTACGGCTTTGAAGGCGGGAGCGCAATTGATTGCACCGGGGGTGCCTGAGTTGCGGATTGCGGGCGAGATCGATTACCAGATGGCGAAGAATGGCGCCCGGCCCGGCCGGAGCACGCAGGTGATCGCGACGCCCACGGGCGGTCGCTATCTCTACGCCCAATCTTCCGGCCAATTGCCGGAAACCGGGGTGGTCATACTGGACGCGGTGGTCCGCAAAGACGATTATTCGGCCCATATTGCCCGAACCTTTCCGGTCAAGGGTGGCTTTGGAGGTCAGGACGGCCGTTTGTACGATGCCGCGGAAGCCGCTCACCGGGCGGTACTGCAGGGCTGCAAAGCCGGGACCGCACCCACGCAGTGGTGCACCCAGCGGCGGGAGGCCCTCATGAAGGCCCTCGACGCGACCGTATTGGAGTCCGGAAGCCGCCGGAGTTGGCGGGATGAATACGCCTTTGTATCGGTCTTTCCGATTGGGATTGACCTGTACGAATTCGACAATCCGGAGAAGATGGCGGCGGGCATGGCGTTCGAAGTCGAGACGCTGGTGTCCATCCCCGAAAATCGCAAGTTCAAAAGAGAATATCAGGGCCGGTCTGTTCGTTTGAAGGATGTAGTCATTGTAGGGAATGGGAGTGTGGAGATCCTGACCCGATCCTTGCCCTTGGGGCGGACTGAGGTAGAGCAGATGGTGGGGACGGGAGAATGAACCGAAAAAATCAGCTAATTTAACAGCATGAATTTGAACGCAACCGTTTTGCAACGCAGCTTCTTGATCGTTCTGGCCCTGTTGGGGGGGCAAATGAGTTGGGGCCAGGCCACTCATCGGCCCGGTTCTTCTGCGCCGACAGCCAAGACCCAATCCGAAGTGGTCAACTTGCCCTGCGGTGGCACGGAACTGTTTGTGGAGGACTTTGAATCGGGGATTCCCGGTACCTGGACCATCCTGGATATCGACGGCAACACGCCGGATTCCACCACGGGGTTGAATCCCGGCTGGCAGGTGCGGACCGATTACCGGGACGCCAACAACCAGGTCGCAGTTTCGTCGTCCTTTTACAACCCGGTGGGAGCTTCCGAAGACTGGTTGATCACCCCGCTGGTTGCAACCGGCAACAATCCCTGCCTGAGCTGGACCGCCTATTCACAGGATGTCTCATTCAAAGAAGACTACGAAGTGCTGTTGTCGACGACCGGTACGGCCACCACGGACTTTACCGAGGTTCTCGATACGGTTTTCGCCGAAGAATCCGTATTCCCGGCCACCCGCGCCATTTACCTCTCCAACTACGTGAATGATACGGTTTACCTCGCCTTCCGCCAGATTTCCAACGACAAGTTTGTCCTGGCCCTGGACGATGTCAAGCTGACCAATGCCGCCCAGGTGGACGCGGGCATTACGCAAATCAACTTCGGCAGCCCCCAGCTCGGGGACACCTCCAAGTTCCAATTCTTCGTTGGGAACTTCGGCTCGGAAGCCCTGACCTCGTTCGAGGTCTGCTGGCAGATTGATGGCGGCACCATCAATTGCACCACCCTGGACACCATTGCCCAGGCGCCCAACCTCGTCAGCGCCTTTGTCCACCCCGACTCCTTCGCCTTTGATAGCCTGCCCGCCTTCTATACCCTCTGCGCCTGGACCCAGCAGCCCAATGGCCAGGCCGATGGCTTCACCTCCAACGATACCCTCTGCGTCCAGGTGCCCATTGGCGACCCGGTCTCGGTTCTGCCCGGCCGCAGCCAGGACTTCCAACTGACGGCCTTCCCGAACCCGGTGACCGAAGGCCGGCTCCAAATCCGGTTCGACGATGTGCAGGGCGTCCAAAACTTCAGCTTGGGCCTGTATGACCTGCAGGGCCGCCTGGTCCGCCAATCGACAGCCCTGGCTCAAACCGGATTCGTCCATGAGCTGAACGTCGCGGAGTTGAACGCGGGTCTGTACCTCATGGTCGTCACCAATTCCAAGGGGGAATCTCTGACCCGAAAAATCCAATTGAACTGACATGGACCTGTTTGCCAATCCCAACCACAAGGCCCCCCTGGCCGAACGGGTGCGGCCGCAGACCCTGGACCAGTACATTGGCCAGACCCATATCCTGTACGAAGGCAGTCCCCTGCGCCGTTCTATCGACCGGAAGCGGGTGCCCTCCCTGATTTTCTGGGGGCCGCCCGGGGTGGGGAAAACGACCCTGGCCCGCATCATCGCCCAGAGCCTGGACAAGCCGTTCCGGCAATTGTCCGCCGTCTCTTCGGGCGTGAAGGATGTCCGGGAAGTGCTCGAATTTGCCCGGCGTCGCCCCGGCACCATTCTCTTTATCGATGAGATCCACCGCTTCAATAAATCGCAGCAGGATTCGCTGTTGGGGGCCGTGGAAAAAGGGTTGGTGGTCCTGATTGGGGCCACGACGGAGAATCCCTCCTTCGAGGTGAATTCGGCCTTGTTGTCGCGGAGCCAGGTCTATCGCCTGGAGCCCTTGTCCCTGGATGAGGTCCGCGAATTGCTGACCTATGCAATTGAGAAGGATGAGGTCCTGCGGGAACGGAAGGTGGAATTGAAGGAGCTGGACGCCCTGTACAAGATTTCAGGGGGCGATGCGCGGAAGAGCCTGAACCTGCTGGAAATCTATGTGGAGGTGATGGAAGATCCGGTGGTGCTGGAAAATGAGGGGGTGGTGAAGATCGCGCAGGAGCGAATTGCGCAGTATGACAAAGATGGGGAACAGCATTACGACATCATTTCGGCCTATATCAAGTCGATCCGGGGCAGCGATCCCAACGGGGCGATTTATTGGTTGGCGCGGATGTTGGTAGGAGGGGAGGACGTTAAATTCATTGCGCGGCGGTTGATCATTTCGGCGTCGGAAGACATTGGGAATGCGAACCCCAATGCGTTGTTGTTGGCGAATGCCTGCTTTGAGTCGGTGAACAAGATCGGCATGCCGGAGGCGCGGATCATCCTGGCCCAGACGACGACGTATCTGGCGACCTCGCCCAAAAGCAATGCCGCGTACATGGCCATCAATACGGCCATGAAGCACGCCAAGACGCATCCGGATTATCCGGTGCCGCTCCATTTGCGGAATGCGCCTACCAAGCTCATGAAGGACATGGGCTACGGCTCGGGCTACAAATACAGTCACGATTTCCAGGGAACTTCCGGCAACCAGGAGTTCCTGCCCGAAGAGATTTCAGGCACATCTTTTTACCACCCCAAACCGGTAGGCCGGGAGAAGGAAATTCGCCGATTCATTTCGGAAAAGTGGCAAGGAAAATACGAAGTCGATAAATAAAATTGGTTTTGCACTATTTTCGTTCCCCTCACTAACGGCCTGACTCAATAATAAAGGTTGCTGGATTCCTGGGGCCGAATTTCTTTTTCAATGGCATTGGGGTTGTAGGCAATTTCACGCAGGAGACGGAATTCTTCGGGCAAACGGCCCTCGGTATAGGGAATTCTCATCACGACACGTTTTATGCCCCATTGGTGGCAAAACTCGCCCTCCCAATCCAGCCACGGATGGTTGTGGTTTTTGTCGCCGACCAAAATGACCACCAGAGAGGATTCTTTGAGGGCCCAGGAGAGAATTTGGCGGTTCGGAGAACCATCGGGGTGCAAAAAGCGGGGTTCATCAATCGACATCACCGAAACCTTGGGACCTAACTTATTCGTGGTTCCCCATTTCATAACTTTGTTCCGGTAACGTTTGTCTTCCTCGGTACTTGTTACAAAGACCTGTTTTTTCATAACATCCTGATTTGAATGCAAAAACTTTGGTTGATGCTTAGTTTTAAAAATATCCTAAAAACAGTTTTCCAAGATTACCATCAATTGCAGGCGTTGTCCAATCCCAGGGCCGCAATAGATGATACGTGCAAATGTAATTAAAAATTAATCTTTTCCTAAATCGCACTGCACTTTTCTACGTCGAAATGGGCTTTAGGTTGAGGTTTTGGATAATTATTCAGCCTCGATCAAGCAATTCTTCATTTGTCCGACGCCCCATTCTTCCCCGCCCTTTTTCCTCCCTCCGACAGCCCCTTCCTCGCCCGAGAAGGTTAATTTGTTTAATATCGCTGCATGGAGGATCGCCGACCCCTGAATGTATTGGTAGTGGCCGCGACAGAGCCTGAATTACGGGCGCTGCGGCTGGAAATTCCCCGCCTGAAGGCGGAGGGCATTCGGGTGCATGGTCTGGCGACCGGCATCGGCATGGTCAATACCGGCCTGGCCCTCGGACAATTCGCCGCCCGCCAGTCGATTGACCTGGCCTTCAACATCGGCATTGCTGGGGCGTATCCCGCATCCCTGGCCCTGACCCAGGTGGTCCAGGTCGTCGAAGATTCCTTCGCCGAGATGGGCGCCGAAAGCCCCGAAGGCTTCATCGACCTGGAAACGATGGGCTTTGCCAGCCTGATCGCGACGCAGGGCCGTCCCGAATACTACAATACCTTTCCGGCTCCGGCCCGCTTTCGGTGGGAGATTCCCGCGGTAAAGGGCATCACCGTCAACAAGGTCAGTGGCACGACGGAGGGGATTGCCCGCCGACAACAAATCTGGCAGCCAGAAGTTGAGACGATGGAGGGAGCCGCCTTTTTCCAGGCCTGCCACGCCTTCGGTTGGAAGGGCTACCAGTTTCGGGCCATCTCGAACCGGGTGGAGCCCCGGGACCGAAGCAAATGGCAGATCGGTCCTGCGATCAAAGCCGTGCAGGATTGGATGCGGGAACGGATTTTGCGGCGCGATGTACTCCTTGAATTGATTGAAAGCGAAGGATAAATGGAACTCACACTCGGATTTAGCACCTGTCCCAACGATACCTTTATGTTCGACGCGATGGTCCACCAGCGGGTCGATACCGAAGGGCTGACCTTTAACCTGGTGATGGAAGACATCCTTCACCTGAACCGGCGCGCCCTCGCGGGCGAATTGGACGTCCTCAAGGTCTCGTACAATGCCTACGGCCACGTGCGCCAGCAATACCGCCTCCTGAATTCCGGGAGCGCGATGGGCGAGGGCGTCGGTCCGCTGCTGATTTCCCGTGCGCCCACGAATGCGTCGGAATTGATCGCCCGTGGGGCGACCATTGCCATCCCCGGCGTCAATACCACCGCCAATTTGCTCCTCAATTTCTTTGCCCCCCAGCTCACCGACCGGAAAGAAATGCTGTTCCACGACGTGATGCCCGCCGTTGCCAACGGCGAAGCCGATGCCGGGGTGATCATCCACGAAAACCGCTTCACTTACCAGGAACACGGTTTGCACCTGGTGCAGGATCTGGGTTCCCATTGGGAGGAGAAAACGGGCTTGCCGATCCCGCTGGGAGCGATTTGTGCCCATGAGCGGCTCGGGGACGAGCTGATCGCGAAGGTGGACCGGGTGCTGCGCCGCTCGGTCGAATATGCGTTTGCCCATCCCGACGCGAGTCGGGCATTCGTACGCGAATACGCCCAGGAGATGAGCGAGGCGGTCACCCAACAGCACATCGAGTTGTATGTCAACAATTACTCGGTGGACATGGGGGCGCGCGGCCGCCAGGCTGTCCAGCAATTGTTGCGGGTCGGAGAGGAGATGAATTTGTATCCGGTCTCCTAAATCCGGCTGCGATGCCTTTCCGGGACAGGGCAATATTTTTCCCATTCGCAGTTTTGCTCAAAAAGGGCCATATTTGCGGCGGCATAGCTGCCCAGGACGCCCATGAAGCATTATATCAAACTGCTCCGCCCCCACCAGTATGTGAAGAACGCCTTCATTCTGTCGCCGTTGTTCTTCTCATTCAAGTTTCGGGACACCGACCTGCTCTTGCAGGTCCTCGCCGTGACGATCTGCTTTTGCTTTGTCGCCAGTGCCATCTATATCCTGAACGATTACCTTGACATCGAGGAGGATCGGAAGCATCCCCGGAAGAAAAATCGCCCTCTGGCTTCGGGAGCCGTTCCGGTTTCCCACGCCTTCATCATGTTTGGCTCCCTTTTGGTGGTTGGTTTAGGCGGAATGGCGTATCTCAGCATCAATGCCCTGATCTTCACGGGTGTTTATGTGGGGAATAACCTGTTGTATTCTTACCGTTTGAAGCACATTCCCCTCCTGGATGTCGTGTTGATCTCCGTGGGCTTCGTGCTGCGCTTGTTCATTGGGGAGGCTGCGGGAGAAGGAGAATTGCCCCTGTCTATGTGGATTGTGTTGGTCACATTTTTGCTGGCCATGTTCCTGGCGCTGGCCAAGCGGCGGGACGATGTGTTGTTGCAGGCCCAGGGAAAAAAGGTGCGGAAGTCCATCTATGGCTATAACCTTGAATTCATCAACGGGGGCATGATGATCATGGCTTCGGTGACCATCGTGGCCTATATCTCCTATACCATTTCCCCGGACGTCACCCAGCGCCTCAAAACCGACCAACTCTATTTCACCACCTTCTTCGTCATCATCGGGATTCTGCGCTACATGCAGATCACCTTTGTCGAACAGAAAAGCGGTAGTCCCACCAAGGTGCTCTTGCGGGATTTATTCCTTCAACTGACGATTCTGGGGTGGATATTGACCTTTGTTTTCCTCGTTCCGGCCCTCAGGGAATTGATTTTCGGGAGCTAGGAAAACGAATCCTACGAACTCAGTACGATGACATGCGGCAACTGGTCCTGGAGCCAGAGGTTAAACCTGTGGTCGGGATGGTCACCGGACAGCACGAGGCGGTTCAGCAGGGGGAGGTCCTTGATGATGGGCAGCGCTTGGGACCAATCAAGGTTGTTGGGGACCCACAATTCCCGCAGGTGATGGGCCCGGCGGAGGCTTTCGGGCAGGACTTTGACCGGATTGCGGTTCAGAATGAGGGTTTGCAAATGGGGCAATTCGCCGAGCCACTCCGGCAAGTGCCGGAGCGCGTTGATGCCGAGGTTCAGGAAATGCAACCTCGGCCAATCCGGAGCCTCTTCGGGCAGATGGCCCAAGCGGCAGGAATATAAGTTGAGAACTTCCAGGCTGGGCAGGTTCCAAACCACATTGGGGATGGAATGCAGCGGGCATTCTCCCAGGTCCAATTCTTTCAGTTCCTTCAATTCCCCCAACTCATCCGGCAAATCTCCCAGCGGATTGTTCCACAGCTCCAGGCGAATCAGGCTTTTCATCTGACAGATCACCGGCGGGAGCTTTTTCAGGCGGTTGGAGCCCAGGTTCAGGTCTTCCAACAGGTTCAAATTGGCCATTTCCGCCGGCAAGCCTTCGATGTGGTTGGTGGACAGGAACAGGCGCTTGAGCGATTGGAGACGCCCGATATCGGGCGGAATATGCTTGATCTGATTGCCCATCATGAAGATGCGCCGCAAGCCTTCAAATTCTGTGATTTCCTTCGGGAAACTCCCCAGGTGGTAATTGAACAGGGTCAATTCGCCTTTGTCGATGCTCTGCTCGATCAACGGTTTCAGGTCAATCCCCTTGACCTGAAACGCATCTTTCCGCGGGACCACCTGGTACTGCATGCCCACATCGAGCAATTCGCCCAGGTCCATCTCCGGATAATGGGCAATCCGGGTCAGGAACTGCATCCACGAGTGGTTCAGGTTCTCTTTCAGGCGCTTTTGAGTTTTGATCCGCGTGACCAGCTTCTTGTACCCCGAATCCCGCAGGATTTTTTCGAGTCGGTCGGCTTCTTCCTCTTCTTCCAGGAATATCCAACGGGTTGCCACTGCACCCACCAGTTCGCGGGGAACGCCTCCCTGGGCCATCATCTGAAGCGCCAGGGCCTCATTTTCCTTTTCCCCACTCCGAAACAACATGGTCAGGTTCTCCAGCATGGCCTGGTTGCTGGTGCCCGCCCCTTTCAGGAAGCGGCCCGCCTGCCGGTCGAGAAAATCCTCCACCATGCTGCCCGTGGCGACGGGCAAGCCCCGGTCCAGCGCCGTCTTCAGGCGACGACCGGGCCGCGAACCGATGACCAGGATGGCGGCATCCCGGGGGAGCGCGCCTTTGACCTTGTAGCCCAGCGACTCCAACTTTTCTTTGGCTTCCACCTGGTTGAACTGGTCCATCTTCCCGGCAAAGACCACTGTTTTGGGTGGTTCGGGGGCCGCAAACGGGTCCTGAAGGATTTTGCCGAGCACTTCTACGGCCCGTTCCCGAATGAAGGCAAAAGGGCTATCGAGGGTGCTGAAAATGGCGTCCGGGGGAAGGGTGATGAGATCGTTGTAGTTGCGGAGGAGGACGTCAAAGGCGGCCAGGGCCGAATTCGCGTCGTAGCCCCGCCGAAAACGTTCGGCGAAGAAGGTCTCCAGCCAGCGGCCCAGGAAGGGCTCGCTGTCGTTGGCCAGGACCGGGTTGCCCACGAAGAGCACCTGGTTCAGGGCTGGCATGGCCGCCAATTGGCGGGGGATGTCGATGAAATCGTTGTCGCGCAGGTCCAGGTAGGTCAGCTTTTCGAGCTGGAAGAGGGCATCAGGGAGCCCCTTGAGGTGCCCGCCGCTGGCCGCCAGGTCTTCCAGGCGGACACAATTGCCTATGGCTGTCGGCAGAACCCGGAGCGGATTCTGGTCCAGCCGCAAGCTGCGGAGCAATTGCCAGCCGGGAATCTCCTCGGGGAGCTGGCTGAGATCATTGCCTTGTAAATGCAGGCGCTCGAGCCCCCGGAGACGCACCAGGGAAGGAGGGAGGCGATCAATTTGATTGCCATTGAGGTCGATTCGACGGAGAAGGGGCAGCGAGTCGAAGGCGTCGGGCAATTGGGTGAGCTTATTGCCGCTTAAATCCAGTCGGGTCAGGTTGGTACATGCAAATACCTCCTCCGGAACTTTTTCAAGTCCCATATTGGGAACCAACAATTCCTGAACGGTTCCGGGATTGGGTGCGATTTCCCGGATCGATCTTGCCCTGCGCATGTAGAATGAGTCCTTTCTGGATCTTTATTGCGCTAATAATGTACATAATTTTGCGAATGGAATAACCAAGGCAGACCGGATTGATATCAGCGTCCGGCTGAAGCCACGCCTTTTGGGAATGATCTTGGTCAGGAGTCCGCAGCAAGTCATCCCAAGCCGCAGCCAACTTCCCCGGACAAGGCCCGGCTTCCAAATTGATTTAGATTCCCGGTAGATTGGTTTCCAGTGGATACCGGGAAGAGAAGGGCGAGGAGGAGAGAAGGAAAATGGCCCCCCAAATGCATACCTCTCCCGTCTTTTTTTCCTAATCTTGGCAAAAAAGTGAAGTTAATCTTGGCCGTTTGGGAGCATGGATGGCTACCTCATATCGGCGGTCGGGCCAAAGAGATAGGGCAATGGGATGTCCAGGAGGCGCAGATAAACGCCCAGTTGGGCGCGGTGGTGGACCAGGTGGTGGAGTTCCTGGTGGAAT
Organism: uncultured bacterium; assembly: GCA_963923035.1. Lineage (GTDB taxonomy): Bacteria > Bacteroidota > Bacteroidia > J057 > JADKCL01 > CAWUKT01. The sequence continues at coordinate 61,832 of CAWUKT010000020.1, read as the reverse complement.
ACGGAGAGTTTCGGACCTTCGATCAAGGGATTGCCCTTGTAGGTAAAGCGCCAAACATTCTCCAGCTCGGCCTCATCAAAGGCATCGAGGGCGGCATTGACCTTATCGCAGCCCGATTCAAAATAGGAGACCAGATCGTCATTGTTGGCCGGTTTGGGATCGGTGAAGAGCTCGGGGGTGAACTCTATTTCGGGTTCGGCCACGACCTTCTCGATGAAGAGCGGCATCCCCGCGAGGTGAACCGCCAGCTTGTACATGGTCATCGATTTTTCGTGGGGTTTCCAGTCGCCCTGGTCCAGGGGGACCAGTTCGAGCATCTTGCGCGTTCCCGCGATCTCGTTCTGAAAAATGCGCTTCAGTTCTTCTTTCGTAGTCATTGTTATAAGGGTAGCTTAATTGTCTTCGGTGAAATGCTTCCGGGAGGCTTCCTGGGAAAACTTTTGGGCGTTGAAGGTCTTGGATTCGCCGCGGGGGATGGAGAGGGAAGTCCAATTGTCCCCGACCAGCAATTTTCCGAGCAGGACCATCTGCCCGATGTGGTACGCATAATGCCCGAGTTGCCGTTGGACGGCTTCCATGACGGTATGCCCCTGGTTGCGGATATACACCAATTGGCTCACATGCTTGCCTTCCAGCCCCTTTAGGGCCTTTTCCACGCAATCCCAGCCCTCCGCGTACAGGCGTTCCACCTCGGCCCGGCTGTCCAGGTCCCCCACGAATTCATCGTCCCGCTCCCGCCATTCCTTTTCCCCGTCACTCTCCAAAAAATCCGTCCACCGCGACAACATATTCCCGTGGAGGTGCTTCACGATCACCGCGAGGCTATTGCCCTCCGAACCGGGCGTCCAGAACAGCTGCTCGTCCGGAACCTGGTCCAGGGTCTTTTTCCCCAACTCCCGATAGTAGCCGAACAATTGGCGGGCGCTCGTCAAAAAGTTTTCTTCCATGCCAAATAATAGCCCCAAAAAATAAATTGGCAAAGCGAATGCCTTGCCAATTCATTGAAATTATGATCGCTTATCAGTGGGCCTCGTCCTTCAGGAGTTCCGGGAACTTGGCCTTGAAACGGTTGAGGCGGGGCACAGAAACGGCCATCACGTAGCGCTGGGTAGGATTGCGCCGCTCAAAATCCTGGTGGTAATCTTCGGCCACCCAGAATTTTTCGAAGCGGGTGACTTCGGTGACGATGTCCCCCTTGCCGTAGTTCGGGCCGCTCTCCAATTTCTTGATATAGTCCTCAATGATTTTCTTCTCCGTGGCGTTTTCGTAGAACGCAATGGACCGGTACTGCGGGCCGCGATCGGGTCCCTGGCGATTGGCCGTGGTGGGATCGTGGGAGCCATAGTACACTTTGACCAAGGTGGGGAAGTCAACGATGGAGGAATCGTAGATGACCTCGACGGCCTCCGCATGGCTGGTCAGGCTCGCGCTCACCTGCTGGTAAGTGGGATTCGCCTCTTTGCCTCCGGAATAGCCGGAAATGGCTTCATCGACGCCTTTGACGCTCTCAAACACCGCTTCGACACACCAGAAGCAGCCACTCGCGAAATACGCCCGGCTCAATCCATCCGACTTGCCCTGGGAAGTCAGGGAAACCGTCTTGGCCTTGGTGCTGCTGCCTTCTCCGCTCGGCTTGGGAGAACACGCCATCATGAAGGCCGCCAAACCCACGAACAATACTGATAAGGAAATTTTTTGCATAACAGATACTGATTTACCTACAAAACGGATCATGTCCAAGCCGTGTTTCACGAATTGGAAAGAATTGAAGAAAATGGAAAAATTTGGGCAAAACTGGATACTTGGGAGGGGAAAAAGAAGGGAGAACAGGGAAGAAGAACGGGGGGCGGAATGGGGACAATGAAAAAAGAGGAGCAAGAAGGGGGAAACGATCATTTGGCCAATACGGGAAATGACCGTGGAAATGCGCGGTATTGAGGAGGTGACTTCGAATATCCTTGGGCACGTCCAGCGCGGAGCCGGGCTGGCCCGGCCCCGAGGTGGGCTCGCCCAGCCAACCTTTAGGGGGGACCCAAAGGTTCGCCGGGCGAGCCTGGCCCTGAGTCGGACCCGTCCGGCACGTCACTGGGAAGGTCCAGCTTACCTCTGGGGGGAGCCCAAAGGTTCGCTGGGCGCGCCCAGCCCCACCGTTGGAAGGGCCCGGCAAACCCCTGGACCCTCCCAACCCATACCCTGGCCCCGTCCAGCCCCAGGCCGGACCGGCCCACCTCGCCCTTGGGCTTGCTCCCCCCAACCCTGGACCGGCTGATTTCACCCATTGGACGCCTTGACTTCAGCATTGGCATTCCGCGCCCCGGCCTTTTCCCTACCCCCAAAGAAAAAGGCGCAGAGACCGAAGCCCCTGCGCCAGTGATATTTCGTTGTGCAATCCCTTTACTCGATCACAAACTTCTTGACCGCAGTCTGGCCATCGGTTTGCAAGCGGATCAGGTAGATGCCGCTCGGCTGATCAATTTCGAAGGGCTCTTCGAAGCGGCCGGAGCGCACGCCGAAGTCCTTGCGGTAGATGATCTTGCCTTGCAGATCGGTGATTTCCACCTGGACCGGAACCGTACCCGTCAGGTCAGCTTCGATGCGGAAGCGGCCTTGGTTCGGGTTCGGATAGACTTTGACCACATCGGAGAAAGCAGACTCAACGCCCACGAGGCAGTTGATGTCGACCGTCAGGGTGGTGGTGTCTTTGCCACAGGAGTTGCTGACCACCGCGAGGACCGTATAGGTACCATTGCCCGAAGCCGCGTAGCTGTACATCGGGTTCTGCTGGGTCGAGGTATTGCCATCGCCAAATTCCCAGAGGTAATCGGTTACCGAACCGCTGGAGAGGTCGGTAAAGTCAACAATGGGGCAGTTGGTGGTGTCGAAGGAAGCACCTGAAGTCGGTGCGGGAGCAGCAGTGGTGATGATGATGGAGTCCGCGAAGGAACAGCCGTTGCTGTCGGTCACGATCGCCCAGTAACCACTGACAATGGGGGAGCAGATGGTCGCAGTGGTCGCGCCGGTGCTCCACAGATAGGTAATGCCAGGTCCGGTGATGCCGGGGGAGAGGCAGAAGGTATCGCCGCTACATACCGCAGAATCCGGACCGAAGCTGAAGGTCGGGAGCGGGACCACAGAGGTGACCACCGTATCCGTAGAAGGACATCCATTGGAGTCCAGGGCATCGATGAAGTAAGTCGCTGCGGCACTGACCATGATGGAGGAAGTGCTGTCACCGGTGGACCAGACCACGTTCGGGTAGGTGGCCGGGTCAACGCTCAGGGTGACGGAGTCGCCCGTACAGATGTTCTGGTCGTTGCCGAGGTCAACCGTCGGAACGGGGCTCTGCGTGATGGTGATGGTATCCGAGTCACAGAGTCCCAGGGAGTCCGTATAGGTCAGGACGAAGGTACCGCCATTGGGCGGGGTAATGCTCGCGGAAGAGTCATAGAAGACGGTGAAGCCGCTGGAGAGCGAGTCCCAGGAGAACTGGCCGTTGGCGGGCAGGTTCGGGGCAATGGTGGGGGGATCACAAACGACGAGGTCGGGACCGAGGTCCACTGGCACTGGCTCTGCGATGATGAAGTCGTCAAATGCGATACCGTCGAACTGGACGCTGCCATCCGAACCAAAGTGCATCCGGAATTTGACCAGGGGATTGCCTGCCACCGGCAGTACATCGTGCTTGACGGGGACGTAGCCTTCCGAGCCATTGTTGCCGGGGGTTCCACACCATCCGTCGCCACCACCCAGTCCATTGACCGAGTTGTCATTGTACCAGTTGAAGGGATCGTTGAAGTTACCTACGACGTTCCAGGTTTGGCCGGTATCGAGGGAGTATTCGACGACCATGCCGTCCCAGGAGAATTCAGAATGCCACCAGACATTGGCGCCGACCCAGGGATTGGCGAGGCCGGAGAGGTCGAAGCAGGGGCTTTCCACGTAGCTGTCCTCATTGGGATTGTAGTTGAAGAAGCCCAGGGTTCCATTGACCCAGGCGCCGGTACCATTGGCGGCCCCGACAATGTTCAGCTTGGCGGGCGTACCCCATTCCCAGGAACTGTTCGTTCCACCGGAAGCCCAGAAGTCCTGGTTGCCTTCGAAGTCGGCGATATAGGGGAAGGTGGTGACCAGCGGGAAGTTGGTCACGGTCGAGAAGGTGGTATCGTTGTCAAATAAGGTATCCCCGGGGAGCGAGGTATAAATCTTGATGTCGTAGGCATTGACCGCGGAGAGGTCAGCTGTATTGGTGAAGGTATAGGTCAGGGTGGAATCCGGATCCAGGCTGGCGGATACGTTTTCGCAGACCGGAGTACCATTGTTCACAATGAAGCAGACATCGTAGTTGGAGACGGCAACCGAACCAAGGTTGAAGATTTGAGCCGTAACGGTTTCCGTGCTGGAGAGTCCACAGCCATTGATCGGAGCCAATGCGCTGACGGTGGCCAGGTTCAGGACCGTATCGACCACGCGGACATCGTCGATGCCCACCCCTTCTTCCTGGGTGAAGCCCGTTTCCTCCATCACAAAGCGGAAGAATACGTTGTCATTTCCCAGCACGATACTGCCCAGCGAGTTGTACGCGGTGCGCCAGGAGCCGAGGGGATCGCCATCGCCGTTCCAGGAATCGTCGAAGGTGTCGTTGTACCAATTGACCCCGGTACCCGCGGCACCCACTTTGCTCCAGGTCAGGCCCGCATCGGTGGAAACCTCGACGAAGTGGTTGTCAAAGTCGTCCATCGCCAGGTTCTGGCTGAAGACCAGGAAGGGGGGATCCACCGCCCCCGAGAAGTCGAAACAGGGAGATTGCAGGAAGGAGAGTTCATCCTGGTTGTAGTTCCCGGTCAGGTTGGTGACGAAGGCATTGGAGGGAGAAGCCGCGGAGGAAATATTGGTATTGCTCGGAGCGCCGAGGGCCCAGGAAACGCTGTCGCCGTAGACAGTCCAGTTGCCCTGGCCGGATTCAAAGTCTTCCGCGTAGGGAATGAGATTGATGGGCGGAGTGCCGTAGTTCTGGGCCGTATATCCTCTGAAGGTATCGTTGGTGGAAACGGCATCGTTGCCGATGGAGTTGAAGACGTCGATGCTGTACACGCCCGCGGCGGAGAAGACGGCCGGGGTCATGAAGGTATAGAACAAGGTATCACCCGAGGCCAGGGTGTCGTTGTAGACTTCGCAGACGGGCGTGCCGTTGTTGACCTGGTAGCAAAGGGTGATGCCGGAGGTATCGTTGAGACCCTGGTTCAGGAAGACACCGGTGACCATTTCGGTGTCGAGGACACAGCGGGTGACGGGATCTTCTACCCCGATGGAGGAGATGTCCACGGGGGGAGGCGGAATGACGATGAGGCCATAGTCTTCGACTTCACCGAAGCTGAGACCGGTCGTACAGACGTCCGCCTGCGTAAGGGGCGTGCTGAAGTAGCGGCACATGACCCGGAAGCGGGTCGTTCCCAGGGTGGCCGTGATCGGCACCGCAATTAAATTGGAGATCGTGGTGCCCGCGGGGGCAAACCCGATGTCGTAGAATTCACCCGGATCGTCAAAGTCGCCGTCCTGGTTCCAGTCGGCAAATGCGACGAAGTACTGTTCCCACTGCGGGCCGGGGGCCACGCTGATGGGATAGGTCGCTCCCTGAGCGACCGTGGTGGAAATCGTCGCCGAATAATCCGTGTAGTTGCTCGTTCCAGGGTTGGAACAGCCCGTACCCGTATTGTTGATCGTGACGAAATTCACATCATTGATCAGGTCACCCGATGTACACTGACTGTTATAAGTCGGTAAACAATATGTGACCTGTGCGCTGGCAGTTCCCCATAATCCAAGGAAACCTACCCCTACAAGGCAAGCTAGAATTGATTTTGTTAATGCTCTCATACTCAAAAACCCAAAATATTTATGGTCGTAATGTGGTCGGCAATTCAAACAAATTACGAATATTTTTCTGAAAGGAATTCAAGTAATCAACAATCATGGCTGGCTCAATCCTGACAGCAATGGGTTTTAAGGCCTATTTTTCAACAAAGCGTCGCAGATCTTCCCACTCAAAAGTCCATTCTGGCGTATTCAGTTCATCTCCCATTCCGACGACATACCAGGGGGAACGATCCGCCGAACCCGGGTTCCGGAGGACATGCATGTCCTGGGCCGGCATATAGCTTTGGGCCAGTAGAATGGCGGTGCCTTTTCCCTCCTTTGATTCGGCGACATCCATCACCAGAATGGCGTGGCCGGGAAAGCCACCTTGGATGAAAACGTCCCCGGCCCGGATCTCCGCCAGGTCCACCCGAACCAATTCCTTTTCTAAGGAAGCCGTTCCCGCCCAGGTATAGACCACCTTCAGGTAGGCCATCAGTTCCTCGTGGTCATTGCCCGGCTGGCCCGTCTCTTTCCAGGCCACCTTCCACTGATTCTCTTGCTTGTAGAACTTCGGCCGGATGCCCTGGGTCCATTTTTCCCAGCTGCATACATCCCCGGACGTGAAATTGAAGTGCAATTGGCTGGGAAGTCCCTGGGTAAACAGGTATTCAGCCCGGAGCCGCATCACCGCGTCGGCGCATTGCTGGAGGTCCTGGGGAGGAACGTCCATGTCGATCACGGCATGGTGAGCGCCCTGGTAGCCTTTGGGCGTGTTGTCGTACAACAATACATCGGGGCGGCCTGGTTTGAGGGGAACTCCCCGAAGCCACCAGGCAAAGCTGCCTTTGGTCACGGAGCGTCGGACATAGCCTTCCGGGACCGGAATCCGCGATCCAATGGATTGGACCCGGTTATAGGCCTTGTGCCAGGCGTAAAGCTGGCCACTGGTATCGACGAAGGTGGTGGGCAACGCCGGACTTTTTCCCGCAAAGTCACTGGGAACCCCAATCGTTTCTCCATTTCCCTGTCCATTCGTTTCACATCCTCCCATCAAGCCGCCCATCACGGCCACCAGCAGCATTCCAATCCAGAGTTTTTTCATGTTCTTTTTTCTCCTAACGTCCTGTTTCCCGAAAGTAACATCTCCATTTACCAAGCCTGCCAAACGTCCACAATGCTTCCGGCCAGTTCCACCCCGCTGAAAAACAGTCCCACGCCCAAGACTTTGTTCCTGGCGGAGAGGCTCATGAAGGCGATGGGAAGGAAACTGACGGTCATGGAGGCAAAGGCGATGGGGAACATAAAATACATGACGGTGACGAGGACCCCCGTCGAATTGTAAATGCCGACGAGGAGGAATACGGTCAGGAAAGCGCCGGCGTAGGCCACCTTGGTCACCCCCTGGCTCTGGGCGAACAGGGCGAGGGGGTAGGCGAGCAAAGCCGAAATGGCGGCCAGGATGGAGACAAAATAGACGCCTTCCATGCCCCGCATGCCGACGAAGGGAATACGTTGGGTTTCGGACCAGGCGGGGAAAAGGTCAAAGAAAAAGGCCATTGCGCCGCCCAGCATCAGTCCCAGGAACAGGACGAGGGGATAATTGGACTTGGGCGGATCAAAGGGGTTGCCATGGTCATGGTCATGGTGGTGGTGACCGTGGTCATGATCATGGCTGTGATCATGGTGATGGGCGTGGTCATGATCATGGTGGTGATCATGGCTGTGGTCATGCTCCTGACCGACTTCGTAGTAGGTCACATGATCCGATTTCTGGTTCTGGGTTTCTTCCGTCTCCGGGCCGCAGGAGCAGGTATGTTCGCAATCGGACCGGCAACCTTCCAGTTTTTTCTCTTCGGCTTCGATCACCGCCTCGTCGGCGGCATCACTGTGCTCCTCGACCTTGAAGGTGCGGACCATCCGGGAGAACCACCAGCCCGTCCCAAACACGAGGATACCGCCGGTGGCGAAGGTGATCGGTCCCCCCAGCCAGTCGATGATCTGGACGATGCTGGGCTCGAGGGCCTCGGTCAGCCCCATCGCGACTGCCAGCACCGACATGGCCTGGGGCAGTCGGTAGGGCGGCACAAACAGTTCAACGGTCGAGATGGCCGGCGAATGGAAGATGTTCATGGAAATGAGCCACAGGACAATCAAGACCGGGAAGATCTGGGCGATGGCACCACCCGGCTCGGCAAAAATCAACAAGGCGACCGCCATGAAGACCATGGACACGAAGTTGATGCCGATGTTGATGACGGGGAGGCGGTTGCCATTGCGCTGGCGGATGCGGTCGGCGATGTACCCCGCGATGGGCGGGGTCACGAACAGGATAATGCCCTGTACCACGGCCAGTTGGAGGCCGTAGGCACCGAAGCCGAATTCAGCCAGCAGGCTGGGCTGGTATTTGGTATAGGCGATCCAGCTGATGCTGATCGCGACATCCAGGGCCACCAGGGCCCAGATTTGCTTCCATTGAATATGGCGGGGAAAAACAGACATAATGTAGTCGATTGCAGGGCCCCAGTGACGGGGCGCTGGTGAATATACGAAAAATGGGCTGTGACCGGATGTGGAAGCAGGGAAATGAATCCGAGGAAAGAGAGTCGGGATTGTCGGCTGGAAAAAGGTGGATGACTTTCAGGACCATCGGCAACATTGGCTTCTGGATTTTCGTTATTATTGCAACAATGAACCGCTGGGTTTCCATAGCGCTCGTCTTGTGCTACTTCGGCATCAGTTCCGGAGTCAGCCTCAACTTCCACTATTGTGGCGACCGCTTTGATTCAGTGTCCCTGGCTGGCTTTGAAAATGTCTGCTGTTGTGGACCCGATAAAGACGTCAGTTGTTGCTCGTCCGAATTGCTGGTGCTGCAAAGCGATGAGGATCAGCACCCTGGGGTTTCCTTGCAAGTGCCCCAGCCGATGGTGGCCCATGTGGGATGGAGTTCTTACAATACTGGAACCGCCGATGTGGAAGCTCCGGTATTGACCCAAGGCCGGGATCCCCCCCCTGATCCCCGACCACCCCTCTTCATTCAATATTCCCGGTTGACTTACTACGGATAAATGGCCGTGAATACACCCATGTATTTCACTGTTTTATTTATTTGACCCATTTATCTATGAAAAATATCCTATCCATTATTCCCCTGCTTTCTCTGGCTTTCCTGATTTCATGTTCGGGGACCCAGCAAGCCTCCTCCACTTCCCTTGTCAAGGCTGAATTTGAAGTTGGCGGTGCCTGTGGTATGTGCAAGGACCGGATTGAAGAGGCCGTGGCCGTCCGAGGCGTCAAAACGGCCGATTACAACCTCGAAAAAAATCTGTTGACGGTGGTTTATGTCCCGTCTAAAGTGTCGCTAGAAACCATTGAAAAGATGGTGGCAAATGTGGGCCACGATACTCCGAATGTAAAATCCAAGGACGCGACTTATAACGCACTGGAAGGTTGCTGTCACTACCGAAGTGACGCAAAGAACGAGGCTGATTAATCCCCTTGTCATGAAGAAAATTTTATGGCTACTTCTGGTGGGGGCGTGCACGATGGCATCGCTTCCCGCCCAGAATATGATCTCGGGTCGGGTGATGGGGGTAGAAGAGGAGGGGAAAAAAGTACCTCTGGTGGGCGCCTCGGTGTATTGGTTGGATGGGAAAAAGGGAACTTTTGTCCTGAATGAAGACGGCAGTTTTCAATTAAAGCGAGAAAAAGGCCGGGACCAACTGGTGGCCAAATTCACCGGGATGGTCGGCGATACCCTGGCGGTGGGGCCGGAACAAAAAGAGATTTACTTTGAGCTGGAAACCTCCTCGGTCAATATCAAGACGGAGGTCATCACGGGACGTCGGATGGGCAGCGTGTTCAGCCGAATGGACCCGGTCGGAGTGGAGCTCATTTCCCAGGAAGAATTGAGGAAAGCGGCGTGCTGCAACCTCGGGGAGAGTTTTGAGACGAATCCTTCCGTGGACCTGTCCTTCTCTGATGCCGTCACCGGAACCCGCCAGATTCGCATGCTGGGGTTGGCCGGCCAATATGCAACGATCACCAATGACAATATGCCCTTGCTCCACGGCCTGGCGGCCGTCGGAGGATTGGACATCATTCCCGGTCCCTGGATCAATAGCATCCAGATCGCGAAAGGGGCGGGTTCCGTCGTCAATGGTTTTGAAGCGATGGCTGGTCAAATCAACTTGCAGTACCGCGATCCCTTCGATGAGGAACGCCTCCACCTGAACGGCTACGCGAACATTGCGGGGCGTCTCGAAGGCAATGCCGTCGGCAATCTGCGGATCTCCGAGGGCGTCGGGACCAATATTCTGCTCCATGTCAACAACAACCAGCGGGTCAACGACCGCAATGGCGATGGCTTCCTCGACATGCCCCGGCGGCGCATGCTCAACGGGATGAACCGCTGGCGGTTCCGCAACGATACCCGCGGGCTCGTCGGGCAGGTCAATGTCAATGGCCTCTACCGCCGGCACGAAGGAGGCCAGGCGGGCTTTTTTGACTCCGACACCCCCCTCGCCAACAGCTTCTATCTGTTCCAGGATGAGGTGGAGCGCTACCAGGCCTTTGCCAAGTTCGGCTGGTACGATCCCAACGATCCTTTGCTGAGCTTCGGTTCCCAGTACATGTACCTCTACCACGACCAGAACGCCCGCTTTGGGAACCAGGTCTACGAGGGACGGCAGCAGTCATTGTACATCAACTTCATCGGTCAATTGCCCCTGGACAGTATCTTCCACACCCTGAAATTGGGGTTCAGCTACCAACGGGACAATTACGAAGAGTCTTTCCGCTTCGAATCGGGGGACAGTGCCTCCTTTGACCGGATCGAGAGCGTCCCGGGTTTCTTTGCTGAATACACTTTTTCCCCCAACCGACGCTTGGATGTGGTGGCCGGATTGCGCTCGGATTTGCACAATTACTACGGTAACTTCATCACGCCCCGCCTGAACATCCGCTTCGAAGCCACGCCCTCGACGATCATTCGGGGCGCCCTGGGCCGGGGCCAGCGCACGCCCAACCTGCTCACCGATCAGTTGGGATTGTTGGCCAGCTCGCGGGTGGTCCGCTTCGATGCGCCGACCTCCCTGCCGGGCTACGGCTTTCTGCCGGAAGTCAGTTGGAATTTTGGTGTGAGCCTCACCCAGGACTTTACCCTGGATTTCCGTCCCGGTCAGATCCGGGCCGAGGCCTTCCGCACCAATTTCCCCCAACAAGTGGTGGTGGACCGCGAGACGCCCGGCGAGCTCAATTTTTACGCCCTGAACGGCCTGTCCTTTGCGAACAGCTTCCTGGTGGAAGCCAAGTACGAACTGATTCGCCGGCTGGATGTGCGTCTGGCCTACCGCTACTACGACGTGCGGACGGTCTACCGTTCCGGACAACTCCTGATGCCTTTCAATCCGCGGCACCGTGGCTTCGTGAACGTAGGCTATACCACCCGCAAGAGCGGTTGGCTGTTTGACGCGACGGTGCAGATCGTGGGGCCGCAGCGTTTGCCCGGCGGAAACGAGATGACCGAGACCTATCCGCTGCTCAATGCCCAGGTCAACAAAGAGTTCGGAGAGTCGTGGGAGGTGTATGTAGGAGGAGAAAATGTGCTGGACTATCGGCAAGAGAATCCGATTGTGGCGGCGGACAGCCCCTTTGGGCCCGATTTTGACGCCACGCTGATATGGGCGCCCGTCTTCGGGCGAAATGTCTACGCCGGTTTCCGGTATACATTGAAGTGATTCAAGGACCGGACAAGCCGTCCAGGTCGCCCGCCAGCAGAAGCTGGAGTCGGGCGGGAGGATACCCTGCCAGGGCTTCCTGAAATTGGTCGGCATCCATTTCCCCCGCGAGGTAGCGGGCGGTATGGGCCAGGACCTTGAACGCGGGAATTTTTCCCGCCGCCAGGCCCTTCTCCGCCTCCATTTCGAGGAGGCGGTGCTTCTTGAGGAGCCGGAGCATGTCGCGCGATTGGTCGGTCCGCAGCAATGCTTCGAGGTAAGTCCTGAAGAACCGGTACCACCGGTACTTCAGGATTTCCTTTTTATAAGCGGCGAGGAAACTGCTCCCGTAACTGACCGCGGAGCGGGCCTGCCCCACGCCGATTTGGCAGCGCATATAGAAGGCCACGAAGCCAACCCGATTGAAGTAATTGTTCGTGTCCTTGGCTTCCTTTGCCGCCCCCCGCAGCAATTCCAATCCCTCTTCGTAGCGCCCCAATTGCACGAGGACATCGCACAAGTTGTTAACGTAGAGGAGGTAGTCGTGGTTTTTGGCGCGGATAGAGAGGTAACCAAATTGCAGGGCCCGCTCGTAATCCCGGGCCTTGTGGTGGAGCAGCATTTGGTTGTGGTAGAAGTTGAGTACGAGTCGCTTCGAGTAGAATTTTCCCTCCTTGAAATAGCTCCCCACCTTTTCGTAGCGCTCCAATAATTCTTTGTTGTTCTCCCGCAGCAGGTCAATATAGTGGAGTCGAATCAGACTTTGGTACCGAAAATAGCCCTGGATCTGGCCATTTTCGAAGACCTGACTCAGCCATTCCCGCCATTCCGATTTGGTGGACTCCCGCATGGTATACTCTTCCACAATGTCCCGGCTGGCATTTTGAAGCCGTTCCTGGACCTCCTGGTGTTCGAGGTAGGACGTCTGGTACTGTTCGAGAAATTGGTTGACGGTTTGGTGGTCCTTGTACCGCAGCCGAATGAGGAGGAAGTTGCTGTAATTGCGGAGGACTTCGTAGAATTTGGTGAAGAAAAAGGCCGGGTGCTGGTAATTCTTCAGGGTGCGGAGGAGCTGCCGTTCTTCATCGGGGGAAATGCGGTCATTGATGATCTTGATGTCCAGGTGGGACATCCATTCGTAGAGTCGATCCACATCAATCCCTTCCAATTGCTTCTGAATCCAGTTCTTGAGGTGGGAATAGGTCCGCTTGTCAATATCGACATCAAAATGATCGCCGGGTGGCTGCTGTTCGATGTTGTGGCGGATTTGCCGGAGGATGGCGACCCGGTCCTCGTCCTGGAGTTGGTTGGCATAGAGGAGGTAATCGATCTCGTGGGGAAGGATCGAGTGGGAAAATTCGGTGAACGTTTTCAGTGGCCTTCGCATAAGTACCCAATTGAGGCAGCGAGGCAAAAGTTACAATTTAACGGGCATTGACAGGTGTCACAACGAGACCCCGCCGTCCACACTAATGGTCGTTCCCGTCACGAAAGCGGCGGCGTCGGAAGCCAGGAAGGTATAGACGCTGGCGACTTCATCGACTTCACCCAGCCGGTTCAGGGGCGACTTCCCTTTGATGCCGTCCAGGACATTGTCGGGGATGGTACTCATCATTTCGGTATTGATGAAGCCAGGCGCCACCGCGTTGACGGTGATGCCCTTCCGCCCAAATTCCCGGGCCCAAACCTTGGTCATCCCAATGACCCCGGCCTTGGTCGCCACGTAGTTCGTCTGGCCGAAATTGCCCTGGATGCCGACGACCGAGGAGGCGTTGACGATCCGGCCGTAGCCCTGCGCGGCCATGTACGGGAATGCTGCCTTGACGCAGTAGAAAACCCCATTCAAGTTGACGCCGATGACCTGGTCCCATTGCTCCAGACTCATTTTCTTCAAGGAAGAGTCGCGCGTAATGCCGGCATTGTTGACCAGGATGTCGATCCGCCCAAAGTCGTTGTGGGTGGCAGCCATTTGCTGTTCTACCTGTTGGAAATCTGCCACATTCACCTCATAAATGCGGATGCGCTCGCCGGACGGGTCGTATTCCGCCTGGGTCGCCTTGGCTTTGGTGACGTCGATGTCCCAAATGGCGACCTGGGCGCCTTCGTCCAGGAATTGTTTGACAATGGCCTTGCCAATCCCCTGAGAGCCTCCAGTGACAATTGCAATTTTGCCTTCGAGTTGTTTCATGAATTAGAGTGGTTTTCCAGTTGTATTCAACGGCGGGAATCTATAACAATCAAAAGGGGAGGTGGGGATGGGAGAAAAGAAATGGGGGATTGACTGGACGAGTTGGAGGAGATGAATGAGAAACGAAAAGGCATGATAAGGGTTTAAAAGGGGAAATTTAGGAGGGGTTGACTTTGGGTTGAGCTGTTTTATGCACCGACTTTCTCCCTATCTTTTCCCAGCTAACGGTCACCCATGATGCGAAATACCATTTCTCCCGATACCCATACCTACCAGCCCGAGGTCCTGACCTTGGGGAGTGGAGTCCGGGTGGCGTATCTGGATGAAGGCCAGGGTGATGACACCCTGGTATTTGTGCATGGAATGGCCAGCAACCTGCGGGCCTGGCGGAAAAACGTCCCGCAACTCCGGCACCATTTCCGGTGTATTTCCCTCGATTTGCCCGGCTACGGCCAATCCTCCAAGGAGAACTACTCCTTTACGATGCCCTTTTTCGCCGATGTCCTCCACGAGTTCCTCGTGCAATTGGGCGTGCACCGACCCGTCCTGGTCGGCCACAGCATGGGCGGACAGGTCGTCCTGCGCACCCTCCTGGACCATTCCCACCTCACTGATCGGGCGATTCTGGTCGCCCCAGCGGGCATTGAGTCCTTCACCCGCGACGAAATCGCCTGGCTGCGCGAAAATTACACCGCCGATTTCCTGGGGCAAATGACCGCCGAGCAGGCCCAACGGAGCGTCACCAGCTATTTTCACCGGCTTCCCGACGACGTCGGGTTCCTTTTCGATGAGATGGAAGCCCTGCGGACCGGGCCGGGATTCGGCTACTACTGCGACATGCTGCCCAAATGTGTGTTGGGCATGGTGCAGGACAGCGTCCACCAGCAATTGGCGGAAGTGGGAGGCGACCTCATGGTGCTCTACGGCGCCGAGGATGCGCTGATTCCGCATCCCCGCCTGCACGCGGGTCGGAAGACCCGCGACATCACCCGCGCCGGAGTGCAGGCCCTGGCTCCCCGGGAGCTCAGCTACCTGACCCAAGTGGGCCATTTCCTCCAGTGGGAAGCCTCCGAAAAGTTCAACGAAGCAGTACTGAGATTTCTCATATAGCATTCCGTCAACCCTGGGCTGATATTGCTTTGGAGGTTTTCGGGATGAAAAAGAAAGAGATCAACATTTTTCGGAACGCTTAGTCAACCCCATAATAATCTGGGGTTGACCTAAGTTTCACCGACAAGCTGTTTAGATTCATTGTGCCCAAAGAGGCCTGCTGTAAGGTATCAAGTATCCACCACCCAAAGGACTGTATGACACTCGCCTGGATCTTATTTTCCCTGTATGTAGCCGTGACTTCGTATCTCGGTTGGCTGGGGTATAAGAAAACGGGTGACTTCGCCAGTTTCGCGATTGGAAAGGGCGACATGTCCCCCTTTGTGGTGGGCATTACCCTGGCGACGAGCACAGCTTCAGCGGCGACCTTTATCATCAATCCCGGTTTCATTTATGTGGACGGACTCGCGGCCTGGATGCATCTGGGCGTGAGCGTTTTCATTGGGATTTTATTCATGCTGTTTCTCTTGTCCTTCTCATTTCGGAGGCAGGGAGAAAAAATGAAGGCGCTGACCATTCCGGATTGGATTGGAAAGCGCTATGGCTCCCGTCCATTTGCCCTCTACTTCGCCCTGCTCAACCTCCTCGCGTTCGCCTTCATTGTGCTATTGGTCGGAGGAATTTCGATTGTGATGCAGAAAATGCTGGGCGTTGACAATACCACGGCGCTGATCATTACGCTGGTCTTCGTGACCTCTTATGTGATCCTGGGCGGGACCTATGCCCATGTCTACACGAATATGTTTCAGGGGTTCCTGATGGTGGGCGTGTCGGTGCTCATCGTGGGGGCGGGGCTGAAATTGTGGCTGTTTGATGGTGTCGACATTGTTGGAAAATTAAATGAAGTGGATCCCAATCTGCTGGCCTGGGTTAACCCCGGCAGCAAATTGTTTGATTCGACCTTCTCGATTTATATCGCGGGCTTTGTCATTGGGGCGGCCCTGGTTTGCCAGCCCCATATTCTGACCAAGGCCCTGTACGTGAAGCGGGACCGCGATGTCCGGCGCTATATCTACGTATTCGCCGGGACCTATTTGCTGTTCACCCTCCTCCTCCTGGCGGGATTCTTTGCCCACGTCGTCGTCCCGGATGAAGCCCTGCTCGACCCGGCCACCGGCAATTTCCGGCAGGACCTCGTCATGACCGCTTACCTGCAATATGTATTTCCCGATTGGATGTTCACGGTCATCAGTGTCGTCTTGCTCGCCGCCGCCATGTCGACCCTCGATGGACTCATGGTGGGGATTTCCACAATCACGAGCAACGACCTGATCATGAATGTGGTGGAGATGCGGGAAAAAGGACCGGTGGACAAGGAAAAACACATGAAATGGGCCCTGCGGAGCAGCAATATTGTGCTGGTCGTCATCGCGATTGCCACGTTCTTCGTCAACCTCAACCCGCCCAAACTCCTCGGCATCTTTGGCCAGGTGGGCGTCTACGGGTTGGTGCTGGCGGTGGTGCCGCCCCTGATGGCGGGCGTCCTCTTCAAACAGGTTAACCTCACCGCGGTCTGGGCCCTGTCGGTCCTGGGCGTGGTGCTGCATTTTGGTTTGTATTTCTTTGGATCGGATTTGTTTCCAGACCTGGCCCTCAACGTGGCCAATCCCGGAGTGACGGCAGCAGTGGGCTGCCTGGCGGGAAGTCTTCCTGCCCTGGCCCTGGGCTTCGTCCAAAACCGGCGGGTCGCACCCGCCTCTGCCCCATGAACAACGCACGGATCATATCGGTGGGCGCTGCCGCCCCGGAACGCGTACTTTCCAACGCACATTTCGATGCCGCCCTCGGCATCGACGTCAGCACCTGGCTCGAGCAAAGTGCCCAGATTTTCAACCGCCGGTGGGTCACCGAGGGCCAAAGCACCTCGACACTCGCCCTCGACGCGTCGCGGACCTGCCTGGAACGGGCCGGCATCCGGCCCGAACAATTGGACCTGATCATCCTAACCACGGATACGCCCGATTACCTGTCCCCGGCGACGGCGTCGGTCGTCCAGCATGAGCTGGGCGCGGTGAATGCGGGCGCATTTGACGTGAACGCCGCTTGTGCTGGCTTCGTGAGTGGCCTCGACATGGCCGCCAAGTACATCCGGGCCGACGAAAGCTACCAGTATATCCTGGTGATCGGGGCCTACGCGATGAGCCGCCACCTCAATCCGGAGGACAAGAAAACGGTCACGCTGTTTGCCGACGGCGCGGGCGCCGTCTTGCTGAAGGCCGAGGTGACCAAGGCGGGCTACCAGAGCGGACAGCTCATTTCAAAGGGCCAGTACTGGGACTACATGGGCGTTTACGCCGGTGGAACCGTGGCCCCGATCAACGGGGCCGCCCCGACCGATGCCGCCCACAAGCTGAAGTTTGCGAAGAAGTTTCCGCCGGAATTGAATCCGGAGATGTGGTCGGGCATGGTACTCGAGCTCTGTCGGCGGCTGGAAGTCCAGCCCACCGACGTCAACAAGTATTTTTTCACCCAAATCAACATCAATGCCATCAACGCCACCTTGGACCTGTTGAAGTTGCCGCATGAGGTTGCGCACAATGTGATGCACCAGTACGGCTATACCGGTTCGGCGTGTATTCCTATGGCCTTCAATGAAGCGTGGGAGCAGGGCTTGGTGAAGGAAGGGGACCTGATATTTTTCATCAGTTCAGGTGGGGGACTGGCCTTTGCCAGTGCCGCCTTTGTACTGTGATGAGCCGATTAAAAGCAAAAATCTAAGATTATGAAAGCATTCAAGTTGATCCTGATCGCCTTTGCGGTGTTCTCAACAACCGCCGCCTTTTCATCTTGCGACCGCGATGATCCCGCCACCTGCACGGATGGCATCCAAAACGGAGAAGAAACTGGTATTGACTGTGGTGGCCCCGAATGTGGTGCCTGTCCGACCTGTACCGATGGCGTCCAGAATGGAGACGAAACCGGTGTTGACTGTGGCGGAAGCTGCTCCGCGTGTACCGAAGGTGTACAGGGCAAGCGCTACCAGTCCTCGGGTTCCGATGTTGCTCCCTTGCTGGTGAACCTGTTTGCCGTGGACAGCATTTACGCTGAATTCAACGTCGACTTCACCTATACCGTTGAGCAATACGATACCTCCGGGGTGCCGATTACTTTGACCGGAACGTATTCCCAGTCGGAGTCGGGCACGGGTACCATTTACAATATCACCCTCGACCAAAGCACTCCGGCCCAGCTCACCGTTCAGGGCATCTTCGACATCAATGGTACGACCATGAGCTACGAAGTGGTCCAGACCAACCCTGACATTGGGGCGACGCCTCCGACGGCAGCCGCTGGTTTCGGCAGCTCCAACGGCGGTACCTTGGGTACGGCCAATGTCCAGACCTACCAGGAGATCCAATAGTCGTATTTTCAGTCTGTTATAATGGAAGTGCCGGCCTGGGAGGGACGGCGCTTCCCCTTTTTTCCTATTTCCCTGCGCTATGAAGTACCGTCTGCTTATCCTGTTGGGGCTCCTCCTGGGATTCGGTTTGGCCGAGATCAGGGCCCAAAGCCCGTCTTTTTACCAGGAACTCGATGAACGGCTCCCCCAGAAGTCCAACAAGGAGTTTCAATTCCTGGCTTTTTTCTATAACCACGCCGTCACCACCAATGTCTACCCCCAGAACGACTTCCTGCGGGGCCAGGTGATCGGGCGGTTGTACGGTGCGAATACCACCTCTTCCTCGGATTCCCTCCAGGCGGGCTACTTTGAACAGCGCATTCTCCCCTTTTTCCTCTACTCCCCCAAGCTCTTCAATGGCAAAGCAACCCTCCGGGCGGCATTTGAGATTGACTGGACCTGGGGCGATGTGGCGTATGGTTCGGGGGGAAATGCAGGATCGGCCCCCTCGGGCGACCACGTGAACCTACAGACCCAGAACATCGAACTGGAACTGATTCCCAAGAAGGGCTGGGCCATCAACCTGGGCCTCCAGCGGATGTACGACACGCCATTCAATCCCTACCGGACCTGGTTCGAGACGCTGCTGAATACCTCGTACCGGATGAATTATTGGGGAACCGACGGAGTGGGCATTTCCGTGCGGAAGGATGCGGATTACCACATGATGAAGGCTGGGTTTTACAAGCTCTACGAAAACAATATCCAGGAAAACGACGATGTGACCATGGCCGATTTCCATTACCGGCGGGCCATCGGGCTGCGCTGGCATTGGGGGGGATCCCTGGCCCATGTCCGCGACCGCGCGAATGGCGAAGGCGGACCGTCGATCCTGTCCCAAGGTCTCAACAGCCAATTGGTCGATTACAATGGTGCGTACCGGTTCCGGTTTCAGAATGCCGATCCCTACCGCGCTGATGTCTTCTGGATCGGAAGCTATTTCAGCTACAACGAATCCCAGGTCCTCGACCGCTTCTTCGCCACCGGCTACGCGAATTACAATATCGGCCGCACCCAGCTGAACCAAAACGACGACTGGGTGGCCGGACCCAATATCCGGGGCCTGGGCGCCAACCTGCGCTTCGGCTACCGCTACGGCCAGACGACTTACGACGCGCTCTGGGCCGATGCGATCTATACCACCGGCGACGAGAACGGCATCAATGATGGCGTCTACACCGGCGTCCTGACCGGCAATACCTGGGCGACGCCCGGGGGCATTTATGTCAGTCACGGCGGCTACCTCTTGTTTCCCCACGCCAACGTCGTGAACCGCTACGTGGCGGCGGTCACGGACATCTCCAACATGGGCTACGGCGTGACAGGCCTCAGCGTGAACGCAGGCCGGGGACTCATCCCCCACAAGCTCACGGGCAAGGTGGGCCTCGTGTCCGCCCTCGCCAATGCCACGCCGACAGGCGGCGGCCGGCAGATGGGCCTCGAAGCCAATGCCAACCTCATCTACCACCTGGGCGTCCTGATGTCCATCGAACTCCACGGCGCCTACCTCTGGCTCGGCGATTTTTACGACAGCAGCCTCGTCAACGGGGCCCTGACCGAGCGCCCGCCGAATCCCTACACAGCTTTTCTTTCCTTTCGTTGGTTGATGTTTTAAGTTATGACGATGCGCAAAATCTCACTCCTGACATCGCTGCTCCTCCTCCTGGCCCTCGCGGGCTGCGGGTTCCAGGAAAAGGTCCCCGCCATCACCACGATGGATGAATTGCCCTATCCCTTCGAAACGAAGAAGGTCGCCCTGTCCAACGGGATGGAGGTCTCGGTGATGGACGAAGGGACGGGACCGAAAACTTTGTTGATGGTCCACGGGCTGGGCAGTTATGGTCCGGCCTGGAAAAAGAATATCGAAGCCTTGCAAGCCCAATACCGCTGTGTGGCGGTCGATCTTCCGGGCTACGGCAAGTCCTCCAAGGGCAATTATGAGGGCTCCATGCGCTTCTTTGCGGAGGTGATTGTGGAGCTGGTGGAGAAAATGGAGCTGGAAAATGTGACCCTGATCGGTCACTCGATGGGCGGCCAGATCTCGATCACGGCCACCCTGGCCCACCCGGACTTGTTCCGGGAATTGATCTTGGTGGCTCCGGCCGGATTCGAGACGTTCCATCCCGGCCAACGTCAGTGGTTCCGGGACGTGTTGACGCCGCGGGCCGTGGCGCTGACCCCGGTGGACCAGATCAAGGCCAATATCGGGGCCAACTTTTACAAGATGCCCCGCGGCGCTGAATTCATGGTGACGGACCGCATCGCGATGCGGAGCTGCGCCGACTTCGCCGGTTACTGCCACATCATTCCCCAGTGCATCCAGGGCATGGTGGACGATCCGGTATTTGAATTTCTCCCCCAAATCAAGGCCCGCACCCTCGTCATCTTTGGCGCTCAAGACAACCTGATCCCGAACCGCTTCCTGAACGGTGGCAAGACCGAAAAAGTTGCAAAGCAAGGCGCCGAGCAAATCCCCGACTGCCAATTGGAATTGGTCAACAAGGCGGGGCATTTCGTGCACTTCGAGCAATCGGAGCGGGTCAACCAATTGATGATGGACTTTTTGGGAGGGGAAGAATAAATGACGGGATTTCCGGTATCGACGGATTGGGCGGGAAAATGGACCGAGTACCAGCCCGACAAGGTGGCGTTCAAGTCCCACGAAACCGGCCATTCCCTGACCTACGGGGACCTGGATCGCCTGGGCAACCGGGTGGCCCACCACTGGCGGGAGGAGTTGGGGCTGGAAAAAGGAGATCGGGTGGCGGTTCTGGCGGAAAATTGTCTGGAGTATATCGTTCTGTTCGTGGCCGCCCAAAAGAGCGGCTGCATCCTCGTTCCCCTCAATTACCGGCTGGCGCCGGCGGAGATAGGATATTTATTGGACCAGGCCGAGCCCAAAGTCCTCATCACCGAATCCATTTTTGCCGAAAAGACCGCTCCCCATCAACTCCCCGACCTGGCCGAGCGCATTTCCCTGGCTGAATTTTCCCATTTCTGTACCCCTTCGACCCATCCCGGCGATACCTATACCTGCGACGTCGTCCTCACCGCTGACGATCCGGTCTTCATCCTGTTCACTTCTGGCTCCACCGGCTGGCCCAAGGGCGTACTGTACACCCACGGGATGCTCTATTGGAACAGCGCCAATACCTCTATGACCCTCGTCGTCAATGGCGACAGCCGCACGGTCACCTGCATGCCGCCCTTCCATACCGGCGGCTGGAACGTGTTGCTGACCCCTTTCTTCCACCACGGCGGCTATACCTGTCTCATGAAGAAATTTGACGCGGAGACTGTGCTGGACCTGTTGGAATCGGAAGGTGCGACGATGTTCATGGGCGTGCCGACCATGCTCCGCATGATGGCGGAGGCGCCCAATTTTGAACGCGCCGACCTCAGCCAGCTGTGGTATATCCTCGCAGGCGGCGAATCCATGCCCATTCCGCTGATCGAGACCTGGCACGCCAAGGGCGTGGCGATCCGGCAGGGCTACGGCATGACCGAAGCTGGCCCCAACCTGACCTCGCTGCACCACGACGACGCGATTTCCGAGGTCGGCTCCATCGGACGGCCCAATTTCTTTGTGCAGACGCGGATCGTTGATCCGGCGGGACAGGACTGTGGCCCGGGAGAAGCAGGTGAATTGCTCATCAAGGGGCCGATGGTGACGCCGGGCTACTGGCGCAATCCCGAAGCGACCGCGAAGGCGATTGTGGAGGGCTGGTTGCACACGGGAGATCGGGTCAAACGGACGCCCGGGGGCTATTTGTATGTGGTGGACCGGATCAAGAACATGTTCATTTCGGGTGGGGAGAATGTGTACCCGGCCGAGATCGAGCGGACCTTGCAGGGACATCCTCAGGTGACAGAAGTGGCCGTGATTGGGGTGGCAGATGCGAAATGGGGGGAAGTGGGGAAAGCCTTTGTGGTGGTAGAAGGCGAAGAAAATGGGGCGGAATTGCGGGCCTACTGCCAGGAGCGGCTGGCCAAATACAAAGTGCCCAAGCACTATGAGTTCATGTCGGCCCTGCCCAAGGGCGCAACCGGCAAAATCGATCGGCAGCAACTCAAGTAACTGAGCTGATCAACTTTTCCAAAACGTAAAAGGAAATTAGTCGAGGATGATGCGCATCCCCACCTTGATCTCGAGGTCGTGATCGAATTGGTTGAGGTGGAACAGGCTGTGCTGGTCCATTTCGTACATCTTGCAGATGGAATCCCAGGTTTCGCCTTCTTCAACGACGTGGTACTGCGTGCCGCGGGCGCGGAGCAGGTGGTCAAACCAACTCAGGTCGACCTTGATTTCATTGTTGAGGGGCATGAAGGTCATGCGGTCGAGGGCCTTTTCGGGATCGACTTGCTCGCCAAAGACGCGCAATTCAAAGTGGAGGTGGCTGCCGGTGCTTTGGCCGGTCGATCCTCCCAACCCAATGATGGAGCCGGCATCGACCGTTTCGCCTTCGGTCACCCACAGTTCGCTGAGGTGGCCGTAGAGCGTTTCCAGGCCGCCTTCGTGGCTGATCACCACGAAATTGCCGTAGCCACTGCTGTACCGTGCGATCCGCACCTTGCCTTCCATGGCCGCCGAGACTTCATCGCCCGTTTCCAGGTCGATGTCGATGCCTTTGTGGAACTTCCGTCCGTACAATTTGCGGGGGCCAAAACCCGAAGTGACTTTTCCAGCGTGGGGAGGATGAAAATGCACCCCTTTTTCTTCATCGTGAAGGGTATAGGTCAGGGTGTCCTTGAAGCTGGTCATGTCGACATGGTACATATTGATGTCGATGGTGTCCCAGCGGGCGACCTGGTTAAAATTGGGATTGACACTTGCGGGGGAGATGTTCAATTTTTGGACTTTAACGCCGGCTTCCGTGGTGGTTTTGGCTGCGAGGGAATCTTTGCCACCGCCCGACAACCGACCTGCATCAAGGGGATTACCCCAAGCGTTTAGACAGGTCAAGCAGACGATAAACAATACAGCAACAATCCTTAGCATTCGGAATAAAGCAGTTTTCTTAATTGAACAGTGGCGAATTTATACCTTTTGTGGGACTATGTCAACTTATCAACATGTTTATCCACATATTTCTTCGCGATACCAATTGGGTAGCAGAAAAAGGGGTTTGTGATACTCAATGGCTATAAACATGGTTCAGGCACAGCGGCAAAAGTCGTGAAGGGGACCGAAAAACGCAAGCTGTTTTGCCCCCAATCCACTCTTCCAACTCCCAAAAACTTCAAATTGTTCCTTTTTTCGATGCCTTTGACCCACTCAGTCCCTCTTCCTTCCTCCATTTTCTTTATTTTTATCTCGCTCTTATTGGACCTGTTCGCCATCCTGCTGCTGGAATGAAATAAAACCGAGGCAAGTGGCGTACAGAAAATGAGTCAATGAAAGGAAACGCATGGTGAAGAAATCCCTATTAATGCTCCTTGGAATCGTGTTTGGGCTTCAGGTAAATGCCGCGAACCACCTCCTGATTCCGATGGATTACGCTCAATCCAACCACCTGAAGGCCTACGGGCTGGCGTATTGGGTGTTGGAGCACGGAGTAAATGTGGAGTGGCTGCTGAATTACCGGGGAGGCTCCTTCATGTGTGAGGCCTACCCCAAGTTCCAGACCGAATGTGACATTCGGGGCATCAGCTACGAAGTCGTTTCCGCCGGCCAAAAGGCCGGCATCCTCGCCCAGGTCACCGCCGAGGACGTCAATATGGACGCCGTCAAATTGGAGAAGGCTCCCAAAGTGGCGGTCTATTCCCCCAAGAACAAGCAACCCTGGGACGACGCCGTGACCTTGGTCCTCACCTACGCGGAAATCCCCTACGATGTTGTCTACGACGGCGAAGTCCTCCAGGACTCGCTCAAGAAATACGATTGGCTGCACCTGCACCACGAAGACTTTACCGGTCAGTACGGCAAATTCTATGCGTCCTACCGCCACCACCGCTGGTACCAGGACCAGGTCGCTTCCAACGAAGAAATGGCCCGTCGCCACGGATTCAAGAAGGTCTCCAAGCTGAAATTGGCCGTTGCCCAGAAGATCAAGGACTTCTGCGCGAATGGCGGCTTCCTGTTCGCGATGTGCTCGGCCACCGATTCCTACGACATTGCCCTGGCGGCCCAGAACACGGACATCTGCGAGAGCATGTTCGATGGGGACGCTTCCGAGCCGGGCTACCAGGAAAAACTGGACTATGACCAGAGCCTGGCCTTCGAAAACTTCGACCTCGTCGACAACCCCATGATGTACGAATTCTCGGACATCGATGCGACCCAGCGCCGCCGGGTGCCCAAGTCGCTGGACGAGTTTACCCTCTTCAATTTCAGTGCGAAATACGATCCGGTCCCCACGATGCTCTGCCAGAGCCATACCAAGGTGGTCAAGGGCTTTATGGGCCAGACGACTTCGTTCCGCAAGTCGGTGCTGAAGAAAGATGTGCTCGTGATGGGAGAATTGAAGGCGTACGACGAAGCCCGCTATATCCACGGGAACCTGGGCGAAGGCATGTGGACCTTTTACGGGGGCCACGATCCGGAAGACTACCAGCACCTGGTAGGAGAGGAGCCGACCGACCTCAAGCTCCATCCGAACAGCCCCGGCTACCGCCTCATCCTGAACAATATCCTCTTCCCCGCGGCGCGGAAGAAGAAGCAGAAAACCTGATTCACCATCGGTTTTGGCGGTTTCGGCGCGGTGGTCCCCGCCTGGAACCAAAGAAAGAGCCCTTCCCGGACAACCAGGAAGGGCCAAAGTTAAGCACCATGATTACTCAGTAAATTTCCGGCGAGGGGAAAAACGTGGCCCACGCAAACCAAAAGCCGATATACGAATCGGTCGCTTGCAATTGAGTTCCCATATCTGGTCCGTCGATGACCTGCCCCAACACGTCGTAGTGGTTCCCGGCCGTATCGGCCATGATCACCGGTCCTTCCCCAACCACCGCTTCCAAATCCCCCGTCCCGACCGGCACCTTGAACGACACGATCCAATTTTCCTGCGCATTCCCCGCCACCACAATGTCCTCCCCCGCAAAATTGTCGCGGATCAGGGTGGTTCCACTTTGGAAGGCATCGAAGCGATAGACTTTAGCCTGGTCGTTGACGCGAACGCCGTGGACCCGCTCCTTGGCGGAAAGCCGTTCGTCGGGCGTGGTAATGGGAAACAGGAAATATTGATCGTTGGTGCGGTAATCGTCGTAGGGATAGAGACCGTAATTGCGGTCAAAGCCGGTCTCGGTCGTCAGGACCTTGGTCTCGGGATACATGGCCTTCCAGGTGGCCCAGGTTGTCTCCACAATGGGGAAGGTGGGGATACGTTGGCCGACCAGCGGGCCATTTACGCAATCCAGCCGCATTTGGGACCAATGGCTATTGGTCTTGCGGTCATAGGGAATCAGATTGCTTTCGAACAGGAGTCCCGAAACCCCAAACGTCGTGACCTCGCCATCCAGAAAGCGGTCCCAGGCGATCGCAGTCCCGGTCAGGGGACAGTAGGTGATCGAAAGATGGGTCCCCCGAATCTCGTCGTTCACAATCTCATGCCAATCCAAAATTGGATGCGGGTAGGCCCGCGCCTCGCCATCGACCACAATGCCCACCACCAGATCGGCGTCCGTCAGGTAGGTCACCGCATCGGCATCCGAAAACCGGGGCGCATCCACCGATGGAATTCCATCTTTGCCCGGGCCCCCGTCGCGCACATCGTCCGTGGGAATCGTCCATTCATCTTCGTCGAGCCGGTCCTTGGAGCAGGAAGCAACAAAGACAAGTCCGAAGAGCAAGAGGGCGGGTAAAATGAATGTTTTCATGGGATCGGGGTTGGAGAAATGCGGGAAGAAGTCGGAATAGAAATATACACGGAGGCCGTGAGGCGGTAGCTGGTCGTGAGTTGGGTGCCGGTCAGTTGGCGGAAAACGGGGACTTCGCCGTTGAGGCGGACATTGAGATTGGGGCGGGGGCTGACCGTGACGCCAGGCAACAGGTGCAACCAATGGCCCCCGGTATTGGATACCGGGAGGCGTTCGGCCTCGTCGGGCGTTGTGCTCCGCCAGCGGAGCATCAAAAAGGGATCGACCATCGCCCAGCGGGTCACCACCCGGTCCGAGACCCCGGCGTTCACCTGGAACTCGTGCCCGAAGCGGTACAATTGGCTGCCATTGAAGCGGCGGTTGGTCCCGGCCAGCCGCAAACTGGGAATGGCCAGGAAGGTCATCGTAGGCCGAATCCAGCCCGAATGCCGGACCAGGCCCCAGAGCATGGCATCCCAGGAACCCGTACCGGGTTGCAGGTCCGCTGGCAAGACAATGCCATTGCTGCCCCGAACATCGGAGCGCCCCAGCGGGAACTTGGGTCCTGTTCCCAGGACCAGATCGCTGTTGGGGTGGGTGGAATCGCCCAGGAAATTGTAGCGGACGAGGAAAATCGCATCGCCGAGGCCGCTGTGGGCCGTGAAGTCGGTGCTGCCATTGGGGCCGGAAATGGTGCGCGTCTGCCGCAATCCGCTAACCAGGCCGCTGAGCGTCCACCGGTCCGACAGGCCGTAGCTGGCTTCCAGCAACAACGACGAAGTCGTCCGCTGGCGGGTCGCATCGTCGAGGACTTCGGTGCCGGTCAGGAGCGCGTCCAGGTAATTGTGGTCCAGCGAGAGCTGGAATTGCCAGAGGCCTCCCGTGCCGGCCGGGAGGCCGAGGTTGCCGGAAACGGGAACGCCCCCCGAGCAGCAGCCCTGGCCCGGAAGCTCAGGCGCCCAGAGGAGCAGCATTAGCCACCAGCTGAATGTGAAGACCCGTTGCATGTTCCTAAAATACAGCCGGATGCAAGGGGGAAATGTTCAGGCTTTGACAATTGGAAGGAGGAAGAATGACGGAGAATGGAGGATGTCCCAGGGCGGACGTTCCCGAAATCCGGGCGGGGGCTGGTCATTCGCTGGGATCGGCGTATATTTGGCGTCGGAAAACGAGAAAGCACTGCTTCATCCATGACCGGAAAAGGAATGTCCTTACGTACACGCGCCCACGGCATCATGTTCCACCATTTCCACGACGACGGGAAGCATCCCGTCGGTCAGGGGAGCATTACCGGCGATCAATTCGACGACATGATCCGCTGGTTACAAGCGCGTTACCGCCTGCTGACGGCCCCCGAGTGGCAGTCCAAAGCGGAACAGGGCCAGCTCCACGAGCGGGACATTTGCATTACCTTCGACGACAACCTGCTCTGCCAGTACGAAATTGCCGGGCCGGTTCTGGAGCACCACGGCTTGGGCGCGTTTTGGTTTGTCTATACTTCCCCCTTGACCGGCGTCCTGGAGCGTTTGGAGATTTACCGCTATTTCCGTTCCACCCGTTTTCCCCACATCAACGACTTCTACACGGCTTTTCATTCCGCCCTTTCCGCCACCCCCCACCAGGCCCTCGTCGATGAAAAACTCCCCGACCTGGACCTGAATGTATTCCTCGCTTCTTTTCCTTTCTACTCGGATGAAGACCGCATCTTCCGCTATATCCGGGACCAGATTCTCGGGCCGGAGCGCTACTACGATGTGATGGACGCCATGGTGGCCACTTCGGATTTGGATGTGGTGGAGCTGGGAAAAATCCTGTGGAGTGGGGCGGACGAATTGAAGGACTTGCAGGAAAAGGGCCATGTGATCGGCCTGCACAGCCATACCCATCCGACGCGGCTGAATGCACTGGACCGGGGGGGACAGGAAATGGAGTACGGAAAAAACTACGAGATCCTGCGGGAGGTCCTGGGAAATGCCCCCACTTCGGCCAGCCACCCCTGCAATTCGTACAATGCCGATACCGTCGCGGTCATGCAGAAACTCGGCGTCACGACGGCTTTTCGCGCGAACATGGACCCCGGCTACGATTCGGCCTGGGAATATCCCCGGTTGGACCACGCGCTATTGTTGAAAGAAATGAACCACGCATAAGATGATCATCACGGTTTTCACCAGCAACCAACCCCGCCACCTCTCCCTGATCAAGGACCTCGCGACCATCGCGGACAAGGTCTACGCGGTCATGGAGGTGAATACGGTCTTTCCCGGCCAGCGGGCCGACTTCTTCAAGAAGACGCCGGTCATGCAGGAATATTTTTCCCATGTGATCGACTCCGAACAACGCATCTTCGGCCATATTTCGCCGCTTCCCGGCAATGTCCACCCGCTGGTCATGAAGCTGGGCGACCTGCCCAAGCTGTCGATGGA
Source organism: uncultured bacterium (assembly GCA_963923035.1). Lineage (GTDB taxonomy): Bacteria > Bacteroidota > Bacteroidia > J057 > JADKCL01 > CAWUKT01. Next base: position 33,344 of record CAWUKT010000020.1, on the reverse strand, counting down.
GGTGCTGAAGCCGGTGCTGGAATCCGACCAGTACATCGTCTTTGGAGCGAGCTATATCCGAGAGCCGCTGATTGATTTTCTGGTGGAAAACAAAGCCCTGAACATCCACATGGGCGTTTCTCCTTACTACCGCGGCAGCTCCTGCAACTTCTGGGCGGCCTACCAGGGCAACCTCGATCTGGTTGGAGCGACGATCCACCTGCTGTCCAAAGGCCTGGACTCCGGTGACATGTTGTTCCACGCCCTGCCCACGGCCACCGAGCGTGCCTTCGACTTGGGCATGCGCGCCGTGAAATCGGCCCACCTCGGCCTGATCGAGTACCTTTCCGACGGCTCCATCCACAACTTTGTACCCCAGAAGCAGGACAAGGGCCTGGAATTGAGCTATACCCGCAACGCGGATTTCACGGACGAGGTCGCGGCAGATTACCTTGGTAAACTGCCCGATGCCGCCGCCATTGAAGCGGCCCTGGCGAACCTCGACACCTCGAAGTTCCTGCATCCATTTATCCACTAAACCGTCCGTTCTCCTTGAATCCATCCCCATCATCTCCCCGTCCCCCCAAGTCAGTGGCCTGGGAGGTCTTTTGGTACGCGATCAAAGTGCCCTTCCTGATGCGGACGGCCCTGTGGATGCGGTTCCTTGGCCTGCGGGCCCTGGGCAAGCGCATGTACCAGGCGGGGCATGACCTGGCCTACCGGAACAGCCTCCTGCTGCACCCGCGCACCTACATGGGGAGCATCCGCTTCCTGCTCGGCAGCCTCAAAAACGCCTGGTCCACTGGCGTCAATGTCACCGAATTCGGTGGAACGCCGGGCGAAGCCATCTACGAGGGGACCGAACGCTCGGCGGAAGTCCGCCGGAATTATGTGGGCTTTTTCCTCAAAGCCCAACCCGAATTCCTCGTTTCGACGGGGCGGCTCTGGTACGGCGTCAATGGCTGGCACCGCTTTTGGCTGACCTGGATGGTCCTGACCGTGGCCCTGCCGCCGCTGGTACTGTTCGGGTTCGTGGGGAAATGGCGGGCGCGGATCCTGTCCTATGGCATCGAATTGGGATTGGCCTATAACCTGCTGGTCCTGATGAAGCACCGCCGGGTGGAGCGGGTGTCCTACTTCTGCATCTTCGAGAAGGATTCCAATTTCACCGGGCTCGTCTTGATGAAAAGCGGCCTTTACGTCCGCAAATTCTCCTCGGAAACGCCCTTGGGCTGCCACAACCACGCGATTGTGGGGGACGAGATTATCTATTGCCATCCCTATCAATTGGACGAGTGGAAGAAGTTCCAGCGGGACATGATCACGGACCGCTACCGCTTGTACATTCCGGAGCAGACCTTTCTGCACATCGACCAATACCGGGAACATCCGCCCGCGAAGAAGGGCACCCTGGCGATCTATACGGCGGGGGGCTGGATTCGGAAAAAACGGGGGGACGTCGACCAGGGCTTTGGCTATTACAATGCCTCGGATCGCTTTTTCGAATACCTGACGGCCTATATCAAGGCCCGCCCGGACCTGAAGGTGAAGTTGTTCACGCACCCGGTGGAGCGGACGACGCCCGAGCGGTTTGCGGATGCGCGGGCCCTGTATGAAGGTATGTGGGGCGCGGACCGGATCGAATACGCCGACCCGAATGTGCGCACGGCTTCCGCCTTTGCGGAGGCCGAAGTGGGCGTGGCGGTATTCTCTTCGGTGATTTGGGACCGCCTGTTTTGTGGCTACAAAAGCGTGTACGCCCCGACGGATATGCCGGTCTTCCCGGTAGCTGACTCGAAGATCGCCAAGATCTGCGCCCAGAACGAAGCCGAATTCTTCGATCTGGTGGACCAGGCCTTTGCGATGAAGGTGGACGAGTGGTACGACCATTACGGCCTGAATCCCCATCGGGATTGGTCGGTCTTGCAGCCGGGTGGTTTGGCGTTGGAGGATAAGGGGGGAGAGTTGGTAAAAGTCGTTGAGTGATTAATGTGCCAATTGGGGGAATGGGAGAATGTGCAAATTAGAGGGAGAATAAACTAGAAAAAGCCGGAAGTGCTGGAGTGGCTCTTCCGGCTTTTTTGTGTTTGGGTGGGGTCAGGAGACGTAGAGGTGTCCCTGGACGAGTTTGACGGTGTCGGGGACTTCGGTGACTTCGGGCATGACATAGCCGGGGACGCCGGCGATGACGGCGAAGACCTCGAGGGCGGATTGGACCGCGCCTTCCTGCCAGCCGGGCAGGAAGCTGACCTGATCACCGATGATCATAAAGCCCTTGTCACCTTTGCGGAGGTTGTTCAGGATTTCGACCGCCGTGCGGTCGCCCGCCCGTTGGATGCCGCTTTCCAGCGCCTTCCAATTGGTCCAGCCCCCCAATTGGGTGGGGATGTTTTGCCACGCGATACTGATGCCCGCGTAGAGGTTCCGCCCGAAGTTGTCGTTGTGCAACAGGGAAGCGCCCTCCCGGGCCTCCTCAATCCGCTCCTCGGGGCGCATTTTCCCCCACCGCTCCGCCTGCTCCGTATAATTGTAGGCGCCGGTTAGGACTCCGGTATCGTGGTGGAAGCCGGAAGAAGGGTACCACATCTGGGTCATGGGATGCTCGATGCGCGAAATGCCGCCGAAAATGGGCACCCGGTTGTGGTAGGTGTCCTCTTGCCAGAGCTTGCGGTCGGCTTGCCAGCCCACCTTGCAGGTCGGTTCGAGGAACTTGTCGTTGTTGGCGACCTGGCTGAGGTCACTCCAAAACAGCTTGTTGAAATCCTCCTCTTCCACGAGGCCGTGGGCCAGTTTCATGGGCATATTGGCGATGACAAAGTCCGCCGTGATGACCTTGGGGCCTTCTTTGCCCCCCTCCTTCGATTGGTACTCGACCTCCCATTTATTGCCCTTGCGGCGGACCTTGGTGGCGGGGCTGTTGACTTTGAGCGGACTGTTGCCCTTACTCATGTCATCAATATGCTCCCGCAGCGCAATGTGAATCTCATCCATGCCGCCCACCGGTTGGAAGGAAGTGGTCTGCCACTCAAAATCTTCGGCCTGGTAAAAGGACCGCTTCCAGAGCTGGGCATTGACGAGGGCCTCGAGTTCGACCGGATCGTAGATCTCACCGGCATTGTAGAGGTTGGGGAATTCCTTGTAGCCGGCCCGCTGGGAGCCGCGGTACTTGGCGAGGACGGGCGTCTCGTCGGACTTGGTCAGCGTTTCCAGGGCCCCGAAATAGCGGAGGAGGCTGAGGTAATTGTCCTTGGTTTCCGGGTCTGAGAAGCCGCTGTCGCCATTTTCCATCGACACAATGTTGTGGAGGCGCTCGGCGATATAGCCACGGATGTCGTTGGCGACCTGCCGGTTCACGCCCAGGTGGGCGGGAAGTCCTTCCTCGGTCCACACCAGATTGGACCGGGTTTCCATGATGTAGACCTCCAGGGCGACCTTGAGCTCCTTGCAGAGCTTGAGCATGTTCAGGTGAAACGATGGGATCCGGCCCGGCCCCGCATTGAGGTAGGGGATTTCGTCCACGCCCTTTTCCGACTTGAAGCCGCATTCCTGGGTGACCGTGGCCTGTTTGCCATTCTCAAACTGGATGTGCTCGGTGAATTGGTAGGGGAGCTTGCCCCCGGTGGCCTTTTTGGGCCGGAGGGTGAGGGAACGGCCGCCCGGGTGGTCACTGGCCTCGAGGATGGTCACCTTGATTTTTTTGTCCGCCTCCTTGTTCAGCTTCAACAGTTCGTAGGCCAAGGTCATGCCGCCCACACCCGCGCCGAGGATGACCACCTCCAGCCCCTTCGCCGGGACCTTGTAATTGTCTTTGGAAAGGTCCTGCTTGTGGCCCTTGGGATCCAATTTGCCAAATTTGTCGATCTCGTGGCTGCGCAGGACGAGTTTGCCAGTCTTCGAATTCCGTTCGATGAACGTCAGGGGATTGTCAAGTTTAAACATCACGTAAAAGATTGAAATAATGAAAGCCTAAAGCGCTCCGGAGAGGAACTGGTTATAATTTATGAAAAAAGTGGGAGGTCGGGAAATGGGAAAATGGGGTCAATGTGCAGACGTGCAAATTTCGAGAAGGGGGGAGTATGGAAGTGGGGTCAATGTGCAGATGGGCCAATTTTGAGGGTGAGGGTCAGATGGGGAAGTCCGGAGGCTCAATTGGCTTTGCGGAAGTTGCCGGGGCTCATGCCGGTCTTGGCTTTGAAGAGTTTGCTGAAGTGGCTGGGGTAATCAAAGCCGAGCTGGTAGGCGACCTCGCTGATCGAGCCCCTGGTCTGGACCAATTGGCTTTTGGCGCGTTCAATGAGGAAATGGTGGATGTGGTCCATCGCAGAACGGCCGGTTTCCTTTCGGAGCAGGTCGCTCAGGTAATGGGGCGACATGCCCATCTCAGTTCCGCAGTACTTCACCGTCGGGAGCCCCAGTTCCTGGGGCTTTTCGGATTGGTAATAACCCCGCAAAAGGCTCTCAAACCTGGAGACATGGTCCTGGTTGAGGTTGGTGCGGGTATAGAACTGGCGGTCGTAGTAACGGGTACAATAATCGAGGATCAGCTTGATATTGGAAATGATCAGTTCCTGGCTGTGCCGATCGATGTTCTGCTGGTACTCCTTCTCCACCTTTTTGACCTGGTCGGTCAGGGTCATCTGTTCCTCTTCGGACAGGTGGAGGGCTTCGCTGACTTCGTAGGAGAAAAAGCTGTACCGATCCATGTGCTTGCCCAGTTCCGACTTGCGGATCAGGTCGGGATGAAAGATCATCGTCCAGCCGGAACTTCCGGAGTAATCTTCGCCGGTTTCAATCTTCAAGGACTGGCCGGGGCGGGTAAATACCATGGTCCCGTCCTGAAAATCGTAGGTATTCCGCCCGTAGGTGATGGAACCCCGGATGCCCAGCTTCAAACTGATCTGATAGAGGTCAAACAAGTAGGTCCGGTCGCCGTATTCGAAGTTGGTCATGGCGTCCGTGATCGGAAGCACGGAGACCAAGGGGTGCCGGGGCTTGCCTAGTCCGAAAAACTCATGGACCTGGCTGATGGACGTGATCCGCAGGCTTTTCTCGTTTTGCTCCCGGTCGTGGGACTTGTTGATAAGGTTCATGGTGCTATTTCAATTCAGTTACCCGGCGCTTCAGTGAATTTAACAATCTTCCGTAGGCTTTTTCAACCGGATCTGGATTCCAAAAGGGAACCATGATCCCCCGGTACTCCTCGTGGATGGTCACCCGGGTTCCGATCCCCTCCGCTTCCAATTGGTACTGGTGGTTGAAGGTCAGGATTCCGGTCATCCCCCCGGACTGGCGAATCAATTGTTCCGTCTCCAACTCCTCCACCCGGGCCGTCATCTCCGTGGCTTCCCCCTCGGGCTCCTGAAAAAACTGGTAAGTGATTTCATTTCCCACTTCCAATTCCCCTTCCACCGGTACCAGCACTTCATTCCACTCCGAAACAGTGGAAAAATCCGTCAAGACGGCCCAAACAGCTTTGGGGGAGGCTGGGATGGACACCTCGGTATGCACTGATTTCCTACCCAACAGGTACAAGATGAGCAGCACCGATACGAGTACCAGTGCTGCAATGCTCAATTTCGTGATCATTTTCTTCATGCGTACCAACTGACGGGGTCAGTTCATATAAGTGTCGTACCATTCCACCATCCGCTCGGGATGCTCCGAAAAATACGTGTAGCCGTGGAATCGCCAGGGGGTATCTTCCACCCAAATCATGTCCTTGGCCGGAACATCCAGCAGGTCATACATTTCCTGGGCGTCGGAGGCCCGGGAGACCTGGTCGTTTCGGACCTGAAGCATCAGGGTGGGCAGGTGGACATGCTGAATCAGGGGCCGCATGTTGTGGTCTTCAAAGGTTAGGCCCGTCAAGGCCTTGTTGATCGGGGCGAATTCCTCGATGCTCGCCGCCACGTCGAGCCCCAACCGCTCAGAATACCGCTCAATGCAGGTCTGCCCGTGAAGGGGTTGGATCAGGATCCAGCACTTGATGTCGGCAAAGGCCTCCGGCTGCTTCTCCATCGCCCGCAGGGTGGCGTTCGCCCCCATGCACATGCTCTGCAAACCGATGTCCATGCCCGCCGTTTTCTCCCAGGACCGTGCGAATTGCAGCGATCCGATCACGTCCTGCCACTCCCAATAGCCTACGCCACACAGCTCATTGGCGGAGGCATCGCTCTCGCCGTGGTTGCGGATGTCGTAGGCGAGGACATTGTAGCCCGCGTTGTGGAGGGCCTGGTATTTGGGGAGGAAATTGACCTCGAACCCGCCAAACGCTTCGCCCCCGGGCAGGTGTCCCGGAAATCCGTAGTGGTTGGCCGGAGAGAAGTGGTTGTGGACAATGAGTTTGTTCGAGTCGGCGGGGATGAACCATGCTTTGAGGGTCAATCCGTCGGGCGTGGGAATCTCGACCTCCTCGTACGCAAGCCCGTAGTCATCGGGTTTGCGGAGAAGGGGAGAGCGGGGAGGTTGGGCCAGGCCGACGGCCATGCCATTGAGAATCTGGGTTACTTGGGCTGCTTCCATGGGAAATCTATTTTAAGTATTTGTCAAACCAATCGAGAATCTGCTCCGGGTTCCGGGTCAGGTAGTCGTAGCCGGCCGCCCGTTTTTTGCCGAGGTCCAGCCAAAGCATGTCCTTGGGGACTTCGAGTGCCTCGTAGTATTCTTCGATGGACTGTCGGTTCAGGTATTCGTCGTTCTGGTTTTGGACCAGGCGGGTAGGCACCTTGATGTCCTTCACAAACGGCATGAAGGAGACTTCGTTCATGTCGATCCCGGTACGTCGGTTGTTCTTGCGGGTGACGGCCCGGCCAATGAAATTGTTCAATCCCAGGGCCTGGATAAAGTCGGGGTACCTCAGCGGTTGAATGGCGACCATGGCTTTGATCTGTTCATTTTCCCGCAATCCTCCCGCCTCTCCATAGGCATAGGTAGAAGCCGCAGCTCCCATACAAATGCTCAGGAGGCCAATGTGGGCCGTTTTATAATCGGGGTGCTGGGAAACAAAATCCACCGCGGCTTGTACATCCTGCCCTTCCTTTGGCCCCCAGGAGACCCACGGGGTCGCTCCGGCTTCACTGTTGCCGTGGTTGCGAAAGTCGTACATCAAGACCGAGTATCCCTGGTCAAACAGGTACTTCACATGCTTGAGGAACGAGATGTCTTCCTTCCACATTTTTCCCGGCCCCTTTCCTTTCGGGGTATAGCCGCACCGGCTCGATTGCACGCCGTAGTGGGACTGGATGATGATCTTATTCTTGTTCCCCTTGATGAGCCAGCCGGAAAGTTGGGTGCCATCTTGGGCGGGAAAGCTAACATCTTCGTAGGGGAGGCCGTAGAGTTCCGGTCGTTCGAAGACCGGGGAGACGCCCCCTTTGACGATGGAATTGGACAGGTATGAAATGATCATGTCGCTGTGGGGTTAAAGGTGATGGTCCAAAGGTACCGGGGAGGCTGCCCCAGGAATTGAACATAGTGCAGAAATGTATATACATAGTGCAGAAGGGGAGGGGGGAATGGGCCAATTTGGGCCTCGTTGGAGGAGGAGATCGCAATTTCAGGGGGTATATGGGGTGGGCCAAGGTCGGGGTGAGCAGGCCCAGCGGTACCGCTGGGAACGCTCCGCAAAGAGGCGGACCGGCCCAGTCTTGGGCCGGAAGCGTCCAGCCCTTCGCCGGACGAGACCAGCGGGTCTTTGGGGTCCCCCTAAAGGTTCGCCGGGCAGGTCCGGCTGACCTTTAGGCCCTCCTTAGGGGTCGGCCGGGCGCGCCCAGTCTTTCGTTGGACGCGTCCGGCCAGCCTTTAGGTGTCCCCTGGATGAGGGCCGGGCTTGCTCGTCTCCGGGCTGGGCGACCCCAGTGCGTCGTTGGGGGCGCCCAAGGATATTCGAGGGTTGCTGGTGAATTCAAAGGCTGGGAGTGTTGAATGTGCGAATGGAGCAAATAAAATTTTGGGCATGGTCCAACAAAAAAGCGGCCCCGCCGAAGCAGGACCGCTGTACACAGAGAGATGAGCAAAGAGTAAACGCTTACTGGGCCGAATCATCTGGAGCCGTGGGGTCCACGGCAATGACATCCGGAGCCATGTCTGGATCGGCGATGGGGTCAACAGAAACTCCATTGTTCCGCTGCCCCTCAAACCGCTCTTTCAACATGGTCACAATGGTCTGCGCTCCGGGAACTCCGGATTGGGCGGCCTGTTTCGCCATGCGGTAGAAAACCAGACAGCCCTGAAAGGATTCCGAGCCCGCGAGGATGCGCGTATGCTGAATCCGTTCGTACAATTGCCCGACAATCATCTCCACCTTGCGGAGTTGGTGGTACAGGGCGTAGTCCTTGCGGATCTCCAACGGGTTGATATAACCCGGCATCCAGGTCTGGTTTTCGTCCAGGGCCTGCACGGCCTCCTCGACAAAGAGCCGGTTGTCCCGGCGAATCTTGGGGAGGGTGCGCCGTTCCTGCTCGGTCAGGCCAATGAGAAAGGGCATCGTTTGTTGGGCATCGGCCAGTCCGGCCGTGATCCGCGCCATGTCCGCGTCCGTTAGGACAGCCGAGAGACGATTGACAAATAAGTTCGACATACTGTTAAGAGATAAAAGTGTGGTTCACGCGGGGCGAAAGACGTTTTCACCCCGGCCAGTCCAGGGGATTAACTCCCGTGACTGACGCTGCAAGAATAGCGGGGCCGGTTCGAAGGGGAGGAAAAAAGGTAGAAATGGGTGGAAAATGGTAGAAAAGTGGGGAGATGTGAATGAAAGGAGGAGGGAAAAAAAGGGGGAAACGAAAAAGGAGGGGGATGGAGTCCAGGTAGACGCAAATACCAGAGAAACAGTGGAGAATTGGGGCCCGATCACTCCCTTTCGAATTGATCCCCGTTTCCCATTTTCCGCATCCATTCCCCTACATTCCATCCCTCCCCCTCACAACCCTCAGCCATCCCCATCCGTACAATTCCCTTTGCCCGTTTCACTTGGGACCCGCCATTTGAAATTGGGTCATCATTCTCCTATACTTACCTGTGGAAAACACCGTACTCGAAACCCAACAACTGACCAAGCGCTACGGCGCCATCACGGCGGTCAACCAACTCTCCCTGTCCATTCCCCGCGGCTCCATCTACGGCATCCTCGGTCCCAATGGAAGCGGCAAAACAACCACCCTCGGCATGTGCCTCAGCACGATCCGATCCACTTCCGGCAGCTACAAATGGTTTGGGCAGGCGCCCTCCACGGCCGTCCTGAAACGCATCGGAGCCATCCTCGAAGGGCCTTTGTTCTACCCCTACTTGTCCGGTCGCAACAACCTTCGGGTCGTCGCCAAGATCAAGGACGTGCCGGAATCGCGGATTCCGGAAGTGCTGGACATCGTCGGCCTGACCGAACGGATGAACTCGGCCTTCAAGACCTATTCGCTGGGGATGAAGCAACGCCTCGCCATCGCGGCGGCCCTGCTCGCCGATCCCGAGGTCCTCATCCTGGACGAACCCACCAACGGGCTCGATCCGCAGGGCATCGCGGAGATCCGGCAATTGATCCGGGAGATTGGCGAGGGGGAAACGACCGTCCTCCTGGCCAGCCACCTGTTGGATGAAGTCGAAAAGGTCTGCGACCACGTGGCCGTCCTCAAGAAGGGCTCCCTGCTGTACAGCGGAGAGGTCGACAAGATCACGAAAAATGAGGCCCAGGTGGAAATGGTGGCTGCGGATGTCAACCAGCTGAAAGCCGTGGTGGAGGCCATGCCCAATTTTCAGTCCCTACGGCAGGCCGACAACCGCATCCTGGTCAGCTTCGGCCCCGACCCCGATCCGGCCGCCATCAATGCCCACCTCCACAATCAGGGCATTCACCTTTCCTTCCTCGCCACCCGCAAAAGCCGCCTGGAAGAACAATTCCTCGAACTCATCCGCAACTCCTAGCCATGAAACGACTTTTACAAATCGAACTCCTCAAACTACGTCCCTACAAAGCCTTTTGGATCATGTGGGGCGTCTACCTGGTGCTGTTGGTCGCCATGGCCATCGTATTCAAGAATATCCTCGACGAAATCATGTCGGAGACCCCGGCGGTCAAGGTCCTGTTCGGCGGGAACATCCTCAGTTTTCCCCTCGTCTGGCACAACATCGCCTATATCCTGAGTTACCTCCACCTGGTCCTCGGCATCCTGGTCGTCGTCATGGTCACGAACGAGATCAATTACAAGACCATTCGGCAGTCCACGATCAATGGCCTGAGCCGAAATGAGTTCCTCTTCTCCAAGGTCTGGACCGTCATCCTATTTTCCCTCATCGCGACCGTCATCATGATGGTCACCACGCTGCTCCTCGGACTCCTCAACTCCGACGAAGCGAGCATGACCGGGATGTGGGATAAAGTCCTCTACGTCCCCGCCTTCTTCATCCAGTTGGTGGGCTACTGTACCTTCGCGATTTTCCTGTCCCTGCTGGTCAAACGGGCCGGTTTTGCCATCGCGGCGATGTTCATCTACGTCTTCGTCATCGAGGAAACCCTGGCCTGGCAATTGCCGCGCATCACGGAAGAATTGACCTACCTGCTGCCGGTGGAAACCTTTGACAAGCTGATCAAGAGTCCGTTCCGGGCCGCGCTCGACGGCGATACCCTCCAACAGCCGGATATGCTGGCGATGGGATTGTCCGTGGGCTATACCCTTGGGTTCATTGGGCTGTCCTCGTGGATGCTGAAGCGACGGGATTTGTAGGGAAAAGGATCAGAGAAATGGCTGAAGCGCGTTGGCCAGGGTGGGATCCCCGGTCAATAGCAGGGGATACATCCGGCCCATGAGTTCGGGCGGGAGCAGGGGCAATAGGTCCTGTTCCTGGGCGGAAGTGGTGATGAGCTGGGCCAATTGGGTCGGGCGATTGCCCTCCAATTGATCCATGAAAGCGGTAACGGTATCGCCCTGCGGCCAGGGCAGGTAGGCCATGAGCTGCTGCACCACCTGGGGCAGGTTGAATTCACTGCGTTGGTAGCGGTCGAGGATCGAAGCCAGGGTATCCGTGGGGGAAAGCTGCTGTTGGAAGGCAAAGCGGATCATGTCCTGGCCCGCAGCCAGTTGGTGGCCGCCTTGCAGCAGGCGGGATGCAGTCGCAGCATCGTTTACGCCTTCGGCCGGCAAAGCCGGCGCCTGGGGATAGCGCGTATTGGAGGCGAGTTGGAAAGCCTGGCGCGCTGTCATTTCCCGTTTCCCATCTTCCGTTTTCATTCCCCATCCGTATCCCGCACCATCACAATCCATCAGGTACTGGATCTGCGATTCCGAGGCCTCCTTGTAGGTGGGCCGGTCAAACTGGTAGTACCCGAGGGCGTGGAGAATCCGCCATTGGTCCATCTGACGGGCCGGACCGAAGAACTCGTTCTTTCCGTGGAGAAAGTCGACCATGCTCAGCTCGGGACCAATCAGGCCGGCTGCCTTTTGCTCCCCGTACCCCTTCAATTCCTTGTGGATGGCTTGGCCGAGGCGGGCCACCGGTTCGGCATCGGGGCGGCCCAGGATGGAACGGGCGCCCATCCAGTCTTCGGTGGTCCCACTGAAGAACTGATCGAGGTTATAGGGCTTGGCGAATCCGGTATTGAACATGCCGGTTCCCATGATGTCGGTGGCAATGGTCGGCAGAAGGGCCAGCCGCGGATGGGTGAGCAGGTCCAGCCCAATGTCTTCGCCGATCTTGCGGTAGCTGCCTTCCCATTTCAATTGGACGAAGCCGCGTCCCCAGTAGCCGGTCTCGGCGTAGGCCCGGATATTGGGGTCTTCCCACTGCTCTGGAGCCAGCGATTCGTGGATGCTCTGGAAGCTGCCGCCGGTCTCGTGGAGGGCCGTGGCGATGAGGTAAGCAAATTTGCGGAGGTCGCCGGCCGGGTCCTGGTCCCGCCATTCGTGGTAGAGCAGGTCGAGGTTGGTGCGGCTCAGATTGGTATTGAGGGCCGGATCGAGGTACTCGTCCTTGACGGGGTGGGAGATGTCGTTGATTTCCTGGAGCGAATCAAAGGGGAGGAAGCGGGCAAAGTCGGCCGTGGTTTCCATCTCGCGGCGGGCCGTTTCGGTGATGAAGGCGTCCCGTTCGGAATTGGAAGCGGTATTGGGAGGGCTGGGAATGCTGGAAGAAAGGCTGCCATCGTCAAATTCGGGGGGCACCATCGAATTCCCGGACAGCAAGTCGGGGAATTCCTCTTCGGGGAGGAATTCGTCCTGGCGGTCGAAACGGGGAAAAAATGGCTCCAGCATATTGGTGGCCGCAATAGCGCGCATTCAGTTCTCGCCACAAAATTAGCCAATTATTCCTTGAAGTCTTCCACATGGCGGCGAAAAGGAAGCGGGATACAGGACAGTGGGAATGGAAGGGGAGCGGGACAAATGGAAAAGGGAGTGTAAGTTGGCTGACAGAATAGGGACAGGAATAGCGGAAGGAAGCTGTTATCTTGTGGCACGGCTACCAATAAAAACGTCATGCGATTCATTCCGGTTCTCCTTGCACTTCTCTTTTCCGTCTCGCTCAACTCTTCTGTTTGGGGGCAAAAGCCCTACCAAGAGCTGATGGACGATCCTTCAGTCAATTTCTACGATGTGGTCGATGCGGCGGAGCAATACTTTTCAACCCGCAAAGCGGGCGAGGAAGGTTCGGGCCGCAAGGGCTTCGAACGCTGGCGGAGTCGGACCGAATACAAATTCTATCCGTCGGGCGACCGCTCCCAGGCGGACCCCTTCTTTGCGGAGCGGGCCTACGCCCGCTTCCTGGCCGAAAATCCCGTCGATCCATCGGCCAAGCTCTTCAACAATGGTTGGAATGAGCTGGGGCCGTACGTGGTGGATTCCATTACGGGCCACTATGCGCCCGGCCTGGGCCGGGTCGAGGATGTCTGGGTCGATCCCACCAATGCGAACCGCATCTATCTCGGGTCCAGAAGCGGGGGCTTCTGGAAAACCACCGACGGCGGGGCCAACTGGACCGGCGGGACCACCGACTTTCTGGTCGCTTCCGGCGTGAATACCATCGGCGTTTCCCCCACCAATCCCGATTCCATCCTCATCAACGTCCGCAACGCCAACAATGGCTATTCCCACGGGATTTACCGCTCGACCGACGGCGGAGTGACCTGGACCCAATCAAATTTCAACCCAACGAATGTAGGCTTTGGGGGGCTGGGCTCGAACTTTATCATTTACCGGATCGCATTTCACCCCACCATCCCCAACCTCGTCTTCGTGGGCACCAACAAGGGACTCTACCGCTCCACGAACAACCTCAGTACCTGGACCCAGATTTACACCTCCGGCCAGTACTACAACATCAAGTTCCACCCGACCAATCCCAGCATTGTCTATACCTACAACCGGAGCAGCAGCAATTCCGCCCGGGATTATGTCCTCCGTTCGGCCGACACCGGCCAGACCTTTGTCTCCTCCAATCAAATTCCCGGCAATAACAATACAAACCGGGGCCGGATCAAGGTGAGTCCCGATTGCCCCGACTGTGTCTTCTTCGGATCGGGAAATGGCGTCTGGAAGTCGACGGACGGTGGCATCAACTTTACCTTCCTCAGCAATCCGAATTCCAGTTGCGATGGCTATGCTGTCAGCGATACCGATACTTCCCACATGGTCTATGGCTACGTGGACCTGTTTACCTCGAACAATGGCGGCCAGAACTTCAACCAGGAAACCTGGTGGTACCTCGGCGATGCCGCGCACGGAAACGGCAGCCTATCGGACAATTTTGACGCTTCCCAGTCCTATATCCACGCGGACATGCGGGTGGCGCGCTGTGTGAATGGCGTGTTTTATGTCGGGACGGATGGATACCTGGGAAAAAGCACGGACAATGGGGCGACCTGGAGCTATATCAGTCAAGGAACGCCGATTCGGGAAAATTACCGCTGCGGCACCAGTCAATCGAACCATTACCAGACCCTGGCCGGCTCCCAGGACAACGGGACCAGCCTCAGGGTGGAAGAAGGCTGGGTGGAAGTGTTCGGGGCGGACGGAATGGAATGCCTGGTGCATCCCCTGAATCCGGATTTGATGATGTGGAGCTACCAATGGGGCGGGCGCTTGCTGACCCAGGACCGGGGAGATTCCTATACCTATGTCAACCCGCCCGGCCAGTCCGGATCGGGAAATGCCGATTGGATTGCTCCCATGATGATCGATCCGAACGATCACCTGCGGATTTATACCTTCAGTGATTCCATCCTCAGGACGGATGACTTTGGCGAAAGCGGTTGGTCCTTTGTCGGTACTCCCGGCACTTTCACAGGCTTTGTGAACCGGGCCGCCATCGCCCACAACAACTCCAATATCCTCGTGGCCACCCGCTCGGACGACATCGAGAAGACGACTGATGGCGGTTTGACCTGGAGCAGCATTTCTACCGGCCTGCCCAACTCATACATCAACGACATTGCCTTTGATCCCCGGAATGACGACGTGATGGTGGTGGTATACGGTACCTACCAGAACAATGGCCAGAAGGTTTTCCAAACCACCAATGGCGGCCAATCCTGGACCAATATCACCGCCAACCTCAACGACATGCCGATCCGGTCGGTGGTGATCGACCATACCGATTCCTCGAATATCTACCTGGGCGCCGAAATTGGGGTCTTTGTCAAGTCCATGGCGGGAACCAATTGGGTCCTGTACAATTCCAACCTCCCCAATGTCGCCGTGAACGACCTCAAGATCAATTGGGGCTCGAATACCCTCAAGGCCGCCACCTGGGGCCGGGGACTGTGGGAATACAGCCTCAAGGACCGCCTGGACCATCCGGCGATCCTTTACACCGAGATCGACAAGATGCCGACGATGACCCAGCCTTCGGCCGGACTGGACCAACCTGTGAATTCGGTCATTAGCTACGACGGCAACTTGTCCAGCGTCTACGTGAAGTGGTCGGTGGGCGCTCCGACCTTTGGCAATACCATTGCCATGACGAATACGGTCGACAGTACCTGGCAGACCGCTACGCCCATTCCCGGGCAAGCAATTGGGACAAAGGTTTATTTCAAGGTCTATGCCGTGGGAGCGAACCAGGACACCACCGAGACCTACAAGTTCATGTATGAGGCACGTCCCTTAGGTTATTGCAATGCCGTAGGCAGCCCGGGGACCGGGTCCGATTATATTGATTTTGTGCGCTTGGAGACCCTGGCCAATTCCTCCGGCCAAGACTACTACGGCAACTTCACTAACCAGTATGTGGAGCTGTGGGCGGATTCGACCTATACCTTGCAGGTGGACCTGAACTTTTCATTCCCGCCGGATACCGCCGCCGCCTGGATCGACTACGACCGGGACGGCGAGTTTGAACCGTCGGAGGAGATTGACATGGGCTCCTTCTCGACCGCCCATACCTCCTTTGGAACCTTTACGGTACCGTCTAACGCCAGTTTTGACGATACGGTGGTGATGCGGGTGCGGAACGTTTACCTGACCACGCCGAATGAAGTGCCCCTGCCCTGTGGCGAAGCTCCGGGAGAAGTCGAAGACTACTCCGTCATCTTGCGGTCGGCTTGCATTTCCCAAACCACCTTCTCTGTCACCCAATGCGATCCCTATACCTGGCCGGTCAACGGCCAGACCTATACCAGCAGCGGGACCTACGATGTGGTCTTTACCAATAACCAGGGCTGCGACAGCACCCTTACGCTGAACCTCACGGTCGCCCAGGCTGACACCGCCGTGACCATCACCGGCAATACCCTGACAGCCACGGCTACGGGATCGACTTTCCAGTGGTTGGATTGCGGGAATGGAAATGCTCCGATTGCCGGGGCGACCAATGCGACGTTCAGCCCGTCGGCGACGGGCACCTATGCCGTGCAGGTCACCCAAGGGACCTGCGTCGATACCTCCGCGTGCATCGCGGTGGTGGTGGTGGGCGTGGCGCCCGAGGCTTCGGTCCGGATCTATCCGAACCCGAATTCAGGTCGCTTTGTCATCGACCTGGGCGAACGCTTGCCGGAGGCCAGCGTCACCATCACCGATGCGGTGGGACGGCAAATTGGGGAGTTTAGCTACCGGGACCAGCAGCTGTTGGACGTGCGCTTGCGGGTCGCGAGCGGAACCTACTTCGTGGAAATTGATGCGAATGGACGGCACATGGTCGTGCCGGTGATCATCGAGGAAGAATGATCAATCGTACTTGAGGAGCTTGCGGTAGAAGTTTTGCTCCTCGATCCGAATCCGGACGGTATAGATGCCCGTGGGATAGAACTGGACGTCCAGGGGAATTTCGTAGGCGTTGGAAAAGCCCATGTCACTGCCCGCATCGATCCGTCTGCCTCCCGCATCGAAGACGGTATAGCTAACTTCCAGGGGGCGGTAGGTCGTGATCCGCAAGGTGGCCTGGTCGCTGGCTGGAATCGGAAACAACACAATATCCGCTTCTCCAATGGGCGCCGTACTTTTTTCCTTCGCGGTGGTACTGGTCAGGGTGATATTGTCAAAGAAAGGCTCTTCCAACTCTTCGAATCCCGCCGAGCTCGACAATTCAAAAAAGATCTCTTTGCCGATGTACTCGTTCAGGACAATGGTATCGGTTCCCCATTCGTCGCAGTTGGTGGGTTTCCAGAGTTCGTTTGACTCGGCCGAGAACGATCCGATGGAATTGGGGAAGCGGGTAATTTCTTCCAGGAGCTCCCCTCCAAACTCGTAGATGCGAAGGTTGTAGGTAAATGCAGCGAGGGACCGGTAAGACCGGTCAATGGAGAGGAAGGGATCCACCTGGTCACTAAGGTCGACGCGGGGACTGATCCAACGACTGGCATAGGGGCGCCCGAAAAAGCCCGTGGCCAGGGACATGGTTTTATTCCCTTGTTTGTCGCATCCCTCAATGGTTCTGATTTTCCATTCTTCGTCCAACTCGTTCCACAGAATGGCCGCTGGTCCGTGGCCTTCCTCAAAATTGGCGACATAGGGCAGGGCAGCCGGCTCGGGAATCGCGAATTGGAAGGTCTGTTGGTTGTCGCCGGGGCGGAGGTCCGCTTGGCCATTGGGACGGGCGATGGTGATGTTCAGCTCGTGAAGACCGGGGCCGGGATTGGGAATGGCGGGCAATTCAATCCACTTGAGATTGCCCCCGGCGTTGATGAAGCCCGTCCAGGGAACCGTTTCTTTCCAGGCTCCCAATTCCAAGACAACCTCCAGCGAAGTCAGGGTCTGGGTTCCGAGGTTCCGGACCCGCACCTTGAGCTCCAGCGGTTCGCTTCCTTCGTATTCATCCAATCCCCGATACTCAAACAATTCCGCATCCACCGTCACTTCATCCCGGCACCAACTGCTTTCCATCAGCCGCGGCCGGTAATTGCAGAGGGCATAGCGCATCCGAAAGCGTTGGCCGGGGGTAAAGGCCTTCATGCAGGTGGGATCGTTGTAATCCATATAGTTGTCGTTCCCGTCGGGTCCATCTTCATCAAATGGATTTTCCGAATTGGTGGCATCGGCGTCGGTGGTGCAGTTGTTGTTGAGGAAGCAGCCTTCGAAGGTCGTTCCAAAATCATCGGGCGGCGTATCGCAGACCCGGTCGCCATTCAGGAGGCAGTCATCGTTGCGGCAGCCCCCCTGGAAGGTATGGTAAAGGCCCAGAAAATGCCCCATTTCGTGGGCGAGGATGGCTCCGGCAAAGTTGGGGTCGTCGAAAATGGAGGACCGGGCCACAATACCGTTGGCATAGTCGGTTTCGTCGGTGGTGGGGAAGGTGGCCAAAGCGGTCGCCCCGGTCAGATTTCGCACGGTATAGACATTGACGACATATTCCGTCGGGCTGTGGAACAACAACATCATATCGCTGATCTGGTCGAAGGCGGGGATGTCGGTGTACTCGGGACTGAGGTGGTATTCTACGCCGTTGGTTGGTTCGTTGAAGCGGTTGCGGGTGGCCATACAGAAGGAAATATCGATGGGAACTCCGCTACCGGGATCGAAATAGCCCTCGTTGGCAAAGGCCTCATTCAGCGCATCGAGGGCTTCCAGGGCCGCCATTTCATCGATGCGTTCACTCCCGTTGATGTGCATGACATTGAACAGGATGGGGATCGTATAGTGCATGGAATCGGCCCCACTGCGCTGTTCCATGGTCGCCCGGGCAATTTCCTGGTCCATTTCGTCCAATTGTCCCCGCTCCACGAGTCCTTTGTCGATCCGGGACTGCAGGAAAGCATCCGACCCACAGTGGTACTGGGCAGAGAGGAAAGAGAACGAGAACATGGTCAGAATGAGACAGAACTTGCGCATAACAACAGGGTTTATGGAATCAATATAGGCAGGGGGGCGGAGAATGGGGGGTAGAAAATAGCGTGTCGATTACATAGTTGGGGAATATCGGGAGCGGTTCGGAGGGAGTGAAGTTCAAACGTCCCCAAAATGCTACACCGGGGCATATCTTTTTTCGCGCTGAAGCCCTCTACGGGCTAATTTTACGAGTTGTATGCGGTCCTGGAACATCATCGCCCTTCTGGCCCTCCTCCTTCCCCTCGGAGGATGGACCCAAATGGTTGACGTCCATGTCCAGCCCTACCAACGCCTCACGGCGTTTTCATTTCAGGCCCTCGGGGACGAGGTCGCCATCACCAGCACCGATTCATTTCCCGTCGTTCACCTCCGCCTCAAGGCCCTCGAACGCGTCGAGGTCCAAAACGAAGAGGAGGGCGTCCGCCTGCTCAAGGACGGCAAATCGCTGGGCATTTTCCCCGAACTGCTGTTCTGGGTGAACGACCGCGATCCCAAGTTCAAGGTGGCGCCGACCCGCGGCAAAGGCACTCCCCGGGAATACCCGGGGCATTTGTGGGTCCGCCCCGGTGTGCGGGGCGTGGACCTCGTGAACCGCGTCTTCCTGGAAGACTATGTGCGCGGCGTGATCCACGCCGAGGCCGGTCATCACCGGACGCTGGACTTCTACAAAGTTCAGGCGCTCAGTGCGCGGACCTACGCGCTCCGGAGCCTGGACCGCCACGGCAATGCGGGCTACGACCTCTGCGACAATACCCATTGTCAGGTCTTTCGGGGGACCATCCCGGCGAACCACCTGCTGGAGCAGGCGGTGGACGAGACCCGGGGCGAGGTGATCGTACACGGCGATCACCACCTGGTCGAGGCCGTCTTCTCCGCCAACTGCGGAGGGTATACCGCCAATAGCGAGGATGTCTGGATTTCGGAGGTGAGTTACCTCCGGGCCGTGAACGACTACAATTTCTGCGAAGGCTTTTCCAACCACGCCTGGCACCTGACCATTCCCAAGATCGATTTCCTGGCCCGCCTCGGGCAGTACTTCAAGGTCGAAGCACGCAGCTTTGAGATTGTGCCGGATGAGAGTGGCCGGGTGCGTCATATCTACGTGAACGACGACCGTTCGCTGACCATCGCGGGAGAAGAAATCCGGGGATTGTTCCGGCTCAAAAGCTCGAAGTTCCACGTATACGATGCCAATACCCTGCTGTTCATCGAAGGGCACGGCTTTGGGCATGGCGTGGGAATGTGCCAGGATGGGGCCTATTACCTGAGCCGGATGGGAATGGACTATGTGCGGATCATCAAGCATTACTACCAGGAAGTCGAGATTCTCAACCTCGATCAGCTGGAACAGTATTGGTGATTTTGGGCTCGCCCGGGTCCACTTTTCGTTTTCTCCACACCAAAAAGACCTCTGCATGCCGACAAAGTTGGATAGTCGCACGGGAACCCTTATTTTGAAGGCGTGAATCGGATTTTCATTGCTTTAATGATCCTCTTGGTATGGACCGGATGTACTTCTTCCCAAGATTTATTGGTGGGAAAATGGCAGGTGGCCGTCGTCGAGCGGGGAGGCGAGGTGATTGGAGGTCCGCGGTTCAACGGAACTGTATTTGAGTTCCGGACGGATGGAGTGGTACGGACCATGGGCGTCGATACTTCGGAAGTCAATTACCGGCGGGAAGGGACGTCTCTGATTTATGAACAAGGAGAACTAACCGAGACCTACCGGATTGATTCGTTGACGGAGGAGGTGCTGATCATCTTCAGCGAGGCCGATGGAATTCCGACCCAAACCACTTTTATCCGATTGGAAGAATGAATGGCTGAATCGCTTCCTGGGGAGTCTCTCTTTTAGATTGAAATGGTCTGAATGGGGACAAAAACTACACCGTTTTAAGGAAGTAAATATTATATTGGGCTTATTAAAGGAATCATTTGCAGCGACTTCAGATTAGTATGGGAAAAAATTACGCTACTGCTTGCTTGAAGGGCGGGGCCTTTTTCATGTTGGTCCTTCTCCTGTTTACAGATGGATTTGGGCAAACATACAATGATGGCCCCATTGAATTACGCGTCCGGGTTCAGGACTTTAACCTGACCTTTCCCGAGACCGATATTGGATTCTTTGGAGTTGTAGGACAACCCGATGACCTCACCTACTATGTGTGGGCCCGCGACAATGCCGACGTCGACGGAATCAACTGGGGGGCGGGTAGCGGTTGTTTGACTGAAAACTATGTGCTCCCTCTGACCAACTTCAACAGTGTCATCTATACGAATACTTATACCGGCACCACAGTTCCCCAGTTTGTGGACATTCGGGTGGACCTCTGGGAAGATGAAAGCCCGGACCAGCTCCTGGGAATTGGCTGCCAGGGTACGCGTTGTGCGTTTGAAACAGGATTCTGCTGCGGTGGGGTCCTGTTTGGTGCTTGTTTGGGGGCCATTGACGACGACGACCTCCACTGTGAAGGCGATCCCTATGCGACGCTGGATTACCGGCAGGGATCTCCCTGTGTCTGGTACGATCATGGATACCTGAATGGCAACTGTAATATTGCCGCCAACGATTTGTTCCATCCCCGCATCGAAACCTTCTGGCGGTATGTTGACGGCGATGGCTGTGCCAATCCGATCAACCTCGGCAATGTCCAGCCTGGTTTCCCCAACATTACCCACTTCAACAGCAACATCTGTTATACCGACGCCAATGTCTTCGCCAACGGCGGACAGGACGTCTTCTACCAGATCAACGTGACCCAGCCGACGGGTCTCCTCATCAATACCTGCGGTTCCGGTACGGCCAACACGGCCGTCGTGCTGCTGGACCAAACCTGTACCCAAATCGCCAGCAACTTCTCGGGTTGTGGCTCCGGCGCCAGCCTCTCCTATGCCGCCTGTACCCCCGGCGTTTATTACGTCGTCGTGGAAGGCCGCCTGGGCTCGACGGGTGACTTTACCCTGTCCATCCAGGAAGATCCCAGCGTGATTGTGAATTCCAATGCGGGTCCGAATGTCTTCGTCTGTGAAGGCCTTGGGGTGACCATCGGTGGCGCAACCAATCCGACGGCATTTGGTGGCCAGGGACCCTATACCTACTCCTGGTCCTCCGGTAACTTCCTCAACTTCGACACCATCGCCAATCCGGTGGCCTTCCCGCCCAGCACCCAGGACTTCTTCCTGACGGTGACGGACGCGCTCGGCTGCGTCTCTCGGGATACGGTCACCGTGACCGTGAACCCCGGACCGGCCCCGAACCTCGGCCCCGATGTGACCATTTGCCCCGGCGGCAATGCCATCTTCAACGCGGGAGCAGGCTTCTCCACCTATTTCTGGAGCAATGGTACTTTCAACCAGCAACAAATATCGGTGACGACACCCGGCCAGTATGCCGTGGTGGTCACTGACTTCAACGGCTGTCAGGGCCGGGATACAGTTGATTTTGCCTACCACCCCACGCCTACGATCAGTTTGGGGAACGATACGGCAATCTGCGCTACCTCGAACGTCCAGTTCGATGCGGGCGGGGGCTTCAGTTCCTATTCCTGGAGTAATGCAGCCATTACCCAGGCCGTCACGGTGGCATCCCCCGGTCAATATTCAGTCACCGCGACCGATCCCAATGGGTGCAATGCGGAAGATTCGATCACCTTGACCGTGAATCCGCTGCCGATTGTCACGCTGGGCTCCGACCAAACAGTATGTCCCGGCGATCCCGTGACCTTCAATGCCGGAGCGGGCTACGTCAATTACAACTGGAACTTCGGCCTTTCCATCAACCAGCAGCTGACCACCATTACGCCGGGGAACTACCTGGTGACGGTGGAAGATACCAATGGTTGTGTGGGGCAGGACAATGTGAACCTGTTCAACTATACTCCGATCACGCCTACCATCATCGGGGTGAACGCGATTTGTCCCGGCCAGGCGACCCTCCTGAACGCCGGTTCAGGGCCGCCCTCGAATCCCTACGTCTCCTACCAGTGGAGCAATGGGGCCTTTACCCAGACCACCAATGTTCAGTTCCCCGGAACGTACAGCGTGACCGTGACGGACATCAATGGCTGTGAGACGACCGATCAGATCGTCGTCACCCAAAGCTCGATTCCCTCTGTCACCCTGCCGGCGGATACGACCTTCTGCCAGGGCACGCCCCTGCTGATTTCCCCCGCCAGTGTCAGCCCGAATGTGGCCTTTACCTGGAGCACGGGCGGAAGCAGCTCGGTTCTGGTGGTCAATACGCCCGGCACCTACTACCTCACGGTGACGAACCAGGGCGGATGTACCGCTACCGATTCCATCGTGGTGACGGCAGCGCCCCAGCCGACCCCGAATCCCCTCGCCAATACCAGCATTTGCCCCGGTGACAGCGTGACGCTGGATCCTGGTCCTGGCTTTGCCTCTTATGCCTGGTCGAATGGCAGCATTTCGCAGTCGGTAACGGTGGACCAGCCCGGTACCTATACGGTCACTGTGACCAATTTTGCCGGTTGTTCTTCCACCTCTTCCATGACCCTGGCCCAGAATGCAGTGCCGTCGGTCAGCCTCGGTCCCGACCGGACGCCTTGTGATGGCCAGTCCTTCTTGCTGAGCGCGGGCAATACGGGAGCGACCTACAACTGGAACACCGGCGCCACCACCCAGAACATCAACGTGACCAACTCTGGTCAGTACACCGTGACCGTCACCGACGCCAATGGCTGTACTGATTCGGATACCATGGTCGCCACCTACAATCCGCTTCCCATTGTCGACATCGGTCCCGATGATACCTTGTGTACCGGGTTGACCGTGTCGCTGGACGCCGGTCCTGGCTTCTCCAGCTATGCCTGGAGCAATGGCGCGACCACGCAGACCACGACGGTGAGCACCACCGGCAACTTCGAAGTGACCGTCACCGACGGCAACGGATGTGAGAATACCGATGACAAAGAAGTCATTGCAAATACGATTCCCGAGGTGGACCTCGGACCGGACGTGGCCTTCTGTGACAGCGGCTCGGTGCTGCTGGATGCTGGCGAAGTCTATGTCAATTACCAGTGGAGCCCGGGCGTCAGCACGGACCAGTACGCGATTGTGGACCTGCCTGGCACCTATTCGGTGACGGTTACGGACCAGTTTGACTGCGTGAGTACCGATGACATCAACGTGAACTCCCAGGGGCTTCAGCCGCTGGATTTCCTCCCGGCTGTATTTGAATACTGTGAAGACGGCGACGGGCTGATCGATGCTGGCGACCAGTGGGAATACTACGATTGGAGCAATGGTTCTGAGGACCAGTACCTGATCGTCGACGCTCCCGCCACCTACGACATCATCGTGACGGACTCGGTGGGTTGCCGCTTTGAAGACCAGATCGAGGTACAGGAAATTGACGTGCCGGTTTTGGACCTGGGTCCGAATCAGGACATTTGCCCGGATGAAGTCATCACCCTGGATGCAGGCGGTGGATTCGACAGCTATTCTTGGTCCACCGGTGGCAATGGCCAGACGATCGACATCAGCGAAGCGGATGTATATACCGTGACGGCCATCTACCAGGGCTGTGTCCGCGAAGACAATGTGCGAGTCGGCGACCTCTGCCCCGGCCGCGTCTTCATTCCGAATGTCTTCACTCCGAATGGCGACAACCTGAACGACTTCTTCGAAGTGACCTATGTCAACGTAGATGAGTTGACGGTCCAGATTTATGACCGTTGGGGCCAGTTGCTCTTCACCTCTAATGACAAAAACTTCCGTTGGGATGGCACCCTGAACGGAAATCAAGTGCCGGAAGGCGTCTATTACTACCACATGACCTATGTTCTCTCGGGTACCGAAGGAATCGAAGAACAAGAAAAAGGATCAGTGACGTTAATCCGATAATAACTTAACTCCTCAGTGACGGCAGGCCGATTTCGGCCTGCCTTTTCATTTGTGGAAACTTCGTAATATTATCGCAGTACCGAAACCGTCGCTTATTTAAGACCTGCATGGAAAAAACGTCGCCAGATGAACGTCTGGACCTGCTACCAAGTATCCTTGTCCTCTGGAAGCATAAGTATCTACTCTTGGGGGTGACCCTGGGAATGGCTGTATTGGCCTACGTCCTGACTTTGTTCATGACCCCGCTCTACGAGTCCCACGTTACCCTCCTGCCCTCCAATTCTACCTCCCGGAACAAGCAACTGGAGGAGTTTTCCTACGGCTATGAAGTTCATTCTGAGCGCCTGGTCCAATTGCTGAGTTCAGAGTTGATCCTGGACTCGGTGGAACAGGAGTTTGGGTTGGCCGCGCATTATGGAGTGGATTTGGATGAAAAAATGGGGTGGGACCAGTTCTTTTCCCTGGCCCGCGAACGCATTCAATTTCACAAGACCCGCTATTCCTCCGTAGTGATATCGGTTCAGGATACGGAGCCGGAGATGGCTGCTGCCGTTGCGAACCGGGTGGCAGAGTTGGTGAATGTGGTCAATGCGGAAATCCTGAAAACGAATGCCCGGGTGGCTTTGGAGGCGGTGGAACGGGATTATGAGCAACGATTGGGAAGGGTAGGGGCCATCAATGACAGCATCCGAATTCTTCAGGAGAGCAATGTGGACGGGGCGGAGGAGGTCCTGGTCGGGGAAATAGAGCGGGAAGAACAGCGGATCAAAGACATTCGGAATGAACTGGATCAATTGCGTCAGGAGTACCAAATCTTCGATTTTGGGGAACAGGTCAATGTGTTGAACGAAGAATTGGCGGAGGCGCGGACGGTCCACCTCCAGGAGACCGGCGTGTACGAGATTCTGAAGGAATCCCGGCCCAAGGAGGACTCGGTCCTCATCGCCACCCGCGCCCGCTTGGTCGGCGCGGAAAAGCGGGTCCGCTTTTTCGAATCCCAATTGGCCGAGCTCTCGGCCATCAACAACCGCTACCTCGCCCTGTCGGACGAGCTGACCGCCCGCAAAAAGATCCTCGACGACGACCGCACGGCCCTGAATTCAATCCGGAAGAGCTACGAGCCTTCCGTGCTCTCCCGCAACCTGCAATCCCTGCAGGCGGAATACGACTGGGACCTGATCCAGGTCCGCGAGCTCCGCCGCCAATACCAAAATGCCCTTGCCAACTTCCTGGACCCGGTCCCCATCGCCTTCATCGCGAGTTATGCCCGGCCGTCCTACCGACCGATCTACCCCAACACGTTTTTGACTGTGGTCCTCGCGGCCCTGGGCGCCCTCATATTCACGGCTGTCGCCGTGAGCTTCCGGACCCGCTTGTAACCTGTTTCCCATGACCCTTCGGCGCTTGGTCCCGTTTGCACTGGCGATCCCCTTCTTTCTGGGGATGGCCTGGCATTTGTGGCACCTGCGCTATACCACCGCGGCGATTTGGGCCGTGACGCCCCTGGTCGCGCTGCCCCTCTACTGGTGGAGCGTGCGGTTCCGCGACTTCTATTTCTTCATGGTCTTTGTCATTCCCATGTCCCTGGGTCTCAAGGATGTGGGGGAAGGATTGGGCATCAGTGTGCCCTCGGAGCCGTTCATTTTACTCGCGGGGTGTGGTGGCCTGTTGTTCCTGATCCGGGAAGGACTGGGCGATCGCCGCATCGTCGGCCATCCCCTGCTTTGGATCGTCGGCATCCAGCACCTCTGGGCCTTTGTGACGTTTCTGGCAAGTGATGCCACCTTGGTCTCCCTCAAATTCTTCCTCGCCCGGAGCCTGTTTCTGGTGGTCTTCTTCTTCCTGGGGATTCACATTTTTCGACATCCCAGAGGAGGATTGCGGTTTTTCCGGGCCTATCTCCTCGGTTTTTTCCCCATCATCCTCTACAGCCTCATCAAACTGAGTGGGTTGGGTCTCGCCCGGCGCTTTTCCCCGGAGATGGCCGAACCCTTCTTCGATGACCATACCATTTTCGGCGCCTGTTTGGCCTTGTTGTTGCCGGTGGTACTGTTGCTGGCGCGGAACAAGGTGGCGGGTGTCCGGGGACGCTGGCCCCGGGGATTGGTCGCGGCCGTATTGGTTGCGGTGGTGCTGGGACTGTTTTTCTCCTTCTCCCGGGCGGCATGGATGAGTGTGGTCCTGATGGGCGGATTTGCGTTGTTGATGCGGTGGAAAATCTCCTTTGGGCAGGTCCTGTTGCTGTTGGGGCTGATGGTGGGCGTCGGGCTGTATTTTCAGTCGGACATTGTGGAATCGATGCAGCAGAATGAAAGTGTCTCGGGGCAAGACCTGGCGGAAACGGCGCGGTCGGTGACCAATGTGAATTCGGATGAATCGAACCAGGAGCGGGTCAACCGCTGGTCCTGTGCGGTGCGGATGTGGAAGGACAAGCCGGTCATGGGCTTTGGACCGGGGACCTACGAGACCTTTTATCCGGATTACCAGATCAAAGCGGAAATGACCCGCATCAGCACGAAAGAGGGCGACCGCGGGGACGCCCACTCGGAATACCTGACCCTGCTCTCAGAGCAGGGAACCCCCGGACTAATCATCTGGCTCTTGCTCTTACTCCTTGCTTTACGAACCGGCCTCAGAATTGCTTACCATGCCATCGACCCACGTGCCCGCCAATTGGGGCGGGCGATTTTGCTGGGATTGCTCACCTATTTTGTTCACGGCTTTGTCAACTCCTTTCTCGACCTCGACGAGGCAGCATCCCTCTTCTGGGCCATGCTGGCCATGTTGTTGATATTGGATGTAAAATTTGTACCTTCTACACTGAGACGAATATTTTGAACCCCCACGACTCGACTGCCAAGACTCTGCTCACTACGGAAGCCAAAGCGCTTGTCCGATCATTGCTGTATTTCGACATCTTCAAGTACCCCCTCCAAGGCGGCGAACTCCTCCGCTACGCCAATTCCCGCAGCGTATCCCAGGTCCATTTGGATGAATTGGTGGACCGAAAAATGGTGCACCGACAGGGAAGCTATTACTATGTGGGGGAAGAAAATGGGCGAATTGAGCGGCGGGAAAAGGGAAATGCCCTCGCCGATGTTCGGATGGGAAAGGCCCGGAAAGTCTCCCAATTCATCGGCAAATTCCCCTTTGTCCGCGCGGTGATGCTGTCCGGTTCCCTCTCCAAGGGCTATATGGAGGCGGATTCAGACATTGATTACTTCATCATCACCAAGCCGGGACGCCTGTGGGTCGCCCGGACGATGCTGATCATGTACAAGAAGATATTCCTCGCAAATTCCCACGAGGACTTCTGTGTGAACTATTTCATCGACGAGGCCCACCTGGAAATCGAGGACCAAAACATCTTCACCGCCACGGAGACGGTGTTTTTGCTCCCCACCTACAACTATTCCCTCTACGAGGAATTCCGGGCGGCCAATCCCTGGGCCGACGCCATTTACGCCAATTTCGGCCTCCAAAACGCCCGCCATTGCGACGGGCCCAATGAGGCGCGCACCCGCCGCTGGTTGGAAGCCCTGCTGGGCGGCCGACTCGGCACCGCCTTCGATACCTGGTGCATGAAGCGCACCCTACGTCGCTGGCAAAACAAATTCCCCGATTTCGATACCGAAACCTTTGAAATCGCCCTGCGAAGTCGCAAATATGTCTCCAAACACCACCCGCAGCAGTTTCAGCGGCGGGTGCTGGACGCCCTCGAAGAGCGCATCCAAAATTTTGAGTCTCAACACGGTGTGACCCTATGAAAATCCTGTTTACGCACAGTTATTTTCTCCGATTTGACCCCAAGCAGTGGGACTTGCAGATGCCGTACCCGCCCCTGGGGACCATCTACGCCGCCGCGCTCATGCGCGAACTGGGCCACGAAGTCCGCTTGTTCGACACGATGTTTTCGCAGAGGGCCGAGGAAGTCCTGCCGCACCTGGACGAATTCGAGCCGGATGTGCTGGTGGTCTACGACGACGGCTTCAATTACCTCACCAAGATGTGCCTCACGAACATGCGGCACGCGGCCTGGGAGATGTGCCAAATGGCCCGCGACCGGGGCTGTCGGGTCGTCGTTTGTTCCTCCGATTCCACCGACCACTACGAAAAATACCTCGCCCACGGCGCCGAGATGGTGATTTTGGGAGAGGGAGAAATGGGCTTGCAGGAATTGGTGGGGAAATTCGAACGGGGAGAAGAGGACTGGGAAAATGTCAAAGGCATCGCCTACCAGAATGGTCAGGAGGAAGCTGTCAAGACGCTCAAGCGCCCGGTGATCCGGGATTTGGACAGCCTGCCGGCTCCAGCCTGGGACTTAATCAATATTGCGCCCTACCAGCAAAGCTGGTCCCAGCACGGGTATTTCTCCATCAACATGGCCACGACCCGTGGCTGCCCCTACAAATGCAATTGGTGTGCGAAGCCGATTTATGGGAACCGCTACAACTCGCACAGTCCAGCCGGGAAGGCCGATGAATTGGCCTATTTGGTCCGGGAATTTGGCGCGGAACATGTCTGGTTCTGCGACGATATTTTTGGCCTGAAGCCGGGTTGGGTGCAGGAGTTCGCGGATGAAATCGAGAAGCGCGGTTTGAAAGTGCGCTTCAAAATTCAATCCCGGGCCGACTTGCTCTTGAAGGACGATACCATCGAGGCCCTGTCGCGGGCGGGATGCGAAGAGGTTTGGCTGGGGGCGGAAAGTGGCTCCCAAAAAATCCTGGACGCAATGGACAAGGGCATTACAGTGGAACAGATTGCAGAGAGTCGGCGCAAGTTGAAGAAACACGGCGTCCGAACCGCCTTTTTCCTCCAATTCGGTTACCTCGGGGAGACCCGCGAGGACATTGACGCGACCTTCGATATGCTGGCGCGGACCCTACCCGATGACATCGGGGTGAGCGTTTCCTATCCTTTGCCTGGGACCAAGTTTTACGAGAAGGTGCAGGCGGATTTGGGAGAAAAAACGAACTGGACGGACTCGGATGAATTGGCGCTGATGTTCCGGAACAACCACTCTCCCGAATTCTACAAGCGGCTCCACCGCTACGTCCACAAGTACTTCCGGAAATTGCAGGCCTACGAGGCATGGGGCAATATGCTGAAGTTCTCGCCCCGTCCCGGCGATCTCCGCCGGGCCGCCAGCTTGGCCTATTACCTCCCCACTTCCTTCATCGAATCCCAACGTCTGGCGCGCCTCTGATGGAAGCCGCTGCCTTCAATCCCGTCGCCGAAGACTACGATGCGCAATTCACCGACACGGCCGTCGGCAAGGCCCAGCGGGCGCTGGTGCGGGCCTACCTGGCCGAAATCCTAACCCTTGAAGAGGCCCCCCGGGTCCTCGAACTCAATTGCGGCACCGGTGCCGACGCCCGGTGGTTGGCCGCACAGGGCGCTGAGGTCCTGGCCACGGACCTCTCCTCCGGCATGATCGCCACGGCGCAAGCCGTAGACGCGGAATCCCCCGTCCAATGGGCCGTGGGGGACCTCCGCAAGGTCGTCCCCGATGCCGAGGGCCCCTTTGACCTCATTTTCTCCAATTTTGGCGGCCTCAACTGCATCCCAGCGGAAGATTTCCGCGTCTGGGGCCGGGATTGCTTCGCCCAACTGAATCCCGGCGGCTTCTGGGTGGGGGTGATCATGTCCCATTTTTGTCCGTGGGAAGCGCTGTACTATACGGCCAAAGGCCGTCCGTGGCAGGGATTGCGCCGCTTGGGGCGGCGCCCGCTCCAAGTGCCCCTGGGCAAGGGCCAGTTCCAGGCCACGTGGTACTACGGGCCGGAAGAAGTCCGGGACCTGATGGGGCCCGGATGGGAATTGCACCGGCAATTGCCGGTGGGCTTTTTCCTGCCCCCTTCCTACCTCGATCCCTTTTTTGCCCGCCGTCCCCGCTTCCTGAACACCCTCGCTGAATTGGAAACGCATTCCCAGGATTTGTCGCGCCGGGCGGCATGGTCCGATCATTTTCTCCTAGCCCTCCAAAAACCCCTCGGATAGACGCCCCATTTTCCTATTTTGAATCCATGACGACTGCTTCCGTTAAGCCCTGGATTCTCCCCACCATCGTATTCGCCCAATTCTGCTGTACCTCTCTCTGGTTCGCGGGCAATGCCGTCATGAACGATTTGGTGGCCACCTTTGGCTTGGCGGATGGGGCCTTGGGCGTGCTGACCTCGTCGGTGCAATTGGGCTTCATTGTGGGGACGCTCGTCTTTGCGTTTCTGACGATTGCCGACCGCTTCCCGCCGTCGCGGGTGTTTTTTGTCTGCGCGATTTTGGGCGGGGCCTTCAACCTGGGGGCACTCTACCCGGACAGTTCCCTGGGGAGCCTGGTGGCAGTGCGCTTTCTGACTGGCTTTTGCCTGGCGGGGATTTATCCGGTGGGAATGAAAATCGCGGCGGATTATTATGAGAAGGGGCTGGGGAAATCACTGGGCTTTCTGGTCGGTGCGTTGGTGCTGGGAACGGCATTTCCGCATCTGCTGAAGAGCATCGGAGGCGATTGGCCGTGGCGGGTGGTCATCGGGTTGACCTCCGGCATTGCGGGATTGGGCGGCATCTTGATGCTGATTTTGGTGCCGAATGGTCCCTTTCGCCGCCCCGGGCAACGCCCAGATTTGACGGCATTGTTCAAGGTCTTTCGTTCGCCGGCCTTTCGGGCGGCGGCGTTTGGGTATTTCGGCCACATGTGGGAGCTGTACGCCTTCTGGGCCTTTGTGCCCGTGATGTTGGTGACTTTCCAACAACTGAATCCCGGGATCTCGTTGGGTATTTCGGAGATTTCCTTTGCCGTAATCGCCATCGGGAGTCTGACCTGCGTGGTAGGGGGGCTCTTGTCGGTGCGGATCGGTCCCAAGCGGCCGGCCTTGGCGGCATTGAGCCTGTCGGGCATCTGTTGTTTGCTGTCTCCATTGGCGATGGGGAGTGGGAGTTGGCCCCTGTTTCTGGCGTTCCTCTTGGTTTGGGGTGGGGCGGTGATCATGGATTCGCCGCTGTTTTCGACCTTGGTGGCGCGGAATGCGCCCCCTGAGCACAAAGGGACAGCCCTGACCATTGTGAATTCATTGGGCTTTGCGATCACCATCGGGAGCATCCAATTGCTGGGATGGATGGAAGGGCAGGGCTACGGGACCTGGATGTACGTTGTATTGGCGGCAGGACCGATTTTGGGGACCTTGGCATTGGGGCGTCACCGGGGGCAGGGATAATTTTTCGAAAAACCTCCCTTTTCCGTGAACCTTTTCTGGCGTGGCGTGTACCGGGGTTCAAACGCAATGCTCAAACTATGAAACCATTCACTTTTATTTGTTTACTCTTCTTCCTGCTCCCCGCCTTTGCCCAGGCCCAGGAAACCGTCTTGCCCATCACCGTCGTCGAAAAGGACAATGATTTCTACGTCGAACAGGAGCGGCTGTGGCGGAAGGTCGTGGAAAAAGATCCCGCCAACGTTGTGGCTTGGGACAACCTCTACAAAGCGGCCCGTTACATCGATTTCCCAGCGGTGTTCAATGACCCGACCTACAAAAAGAAGGTGGGGGAGATCGTGGAGGAAATGGGAAAAGCCATCCCGAATTCGTTTGAATTCCACTATATCAGTGCCTGGCACAATGGATTTGGGGACGGAAACATGGTCCATTTGCTGAAGGCCTACGAAATCGACTCGACCCGGCCCAAGATTTACGAAGATTTGTTCACCCAGTATTATGCGGATGGGGAATGGAAAAAGGCCGAACGCTTCATCAAGAAGTGGTACGATTCCCAGACCCTGGCGCCCCAATTGCTGCACGTGGGCTATAATTTTCTGGCCTGTGTGGAAGAAGGTGGCGTCCTGTTTACGAGTGGGGACAACGATTCTTACCCGGTGTGGATGCTGCAAATGGCGCGGGGGATCCGCCCCGATGTGGCCACGTTCAACGGCTACCTTATTCTCGATGCTGAATTTGCCCGCAACCTCCTCCGCAAGTACGATCTGAAGATGGATGCGGAAGGTTTCGACCTCCTTCAGGGCCGCGGGCCGGGTCAGTGGAGCAACCTGGCCAAATTCATTCGCCGTCTGGGGGAACAAAACCCCGGACGGAGGATTTACCTGCCGATCACGGCTCCCAAGGAGCTGTACAGCGACCTGGAAGAGGACCTGTACCTCGTCGGTACCGTCTTCGAGTACTGCCCCCACCGTGTCAATTACATCGCCTACCTCGAGCGAAATTGGTACCGAAACATGAAGCTGGATTACCTCGATTTCGAGGTCTACAACGAAGAATATGCCTATACGCCGGCCGGGCTGCCCTATACGGTAACCGTCTACCTGTACCCGGCGATGGCGCTCTGCCGCCACTACGAAGTGGCCGGAGAGGCCCAAAAAGCCGCCGACCTGCTGGAATTTGGCAAGAAAGTCTCCCAGATGGTGGGCGATCCCGAACTCTACCAGCAATTTCTCAAAGGATTCAAGTAATTGATTTAGTCCGATAATCTTCAATACGCCTTGTTTCGCCGTACCAAATACCGAGACCTCAGCGACGAAGCCCTGATGGCGGCCCTCCAAAAGGGCCGTCAAAAGGCGTTGGGGGAGCTGTACCACCGCTACCACGAGCGCATGCGTTTTTATTTCTACCGGATGACCGGCCAGGATGCGGAGTTGGCGCGCGATTTTTGTCAGGACCTATTTGTCAAACTGTCCGAGAAAGCCGACCGCTACGATCCCCGCCGGACCTTCCTCACCTGGTTGTACAGCCTCGCCCACAACATGTGCAAGAACCACTACCGCCACACGGCGGTCCAATCGGAGGCCTGGGAAGAGCTGCGCCAAGCGGAAAGCAGCCTTCCCGCCGCATCCGTCCTCGCTGGGATCGACGAGGGCCTGTTCCGGACCCGGATCGATCGGACCCTCCGCCACCTGGATCCCGAACGCCGGAGCGTCTTCCTCCTCCGCCACCGGGAAGGCCTTTCCCTCCAGGAAATCGCCACCATCCAGCAGTGCCCATTGGGGACCGTCAAGTCCCGTTTGCACTACGCCCACCGATTTTTGGCCCAGCAATTGGCCGATCTCAAACCCGAAATTTTAGCCGACAATGACACCCTCTGATTCCCACCTCGAAGATTTGCTGGCCACGAAAGACTATGCCGACCTGGCGCCCGATGAGCGGGCCTTGGTCGATGGGCAAATGGGGAAAGCCACCTATGATTCCGAGCGGATGTTCCGGGGGCGGACGGCGGCGGCATTGGCGGCCAGTCCGGTGCCGGCCGATCCCGGTGGTTGGG
>CAWUKT010000019.1:0-92399 GCA_963923035.1 uncultured bacterium | reverse complement strand
TCCCGTTCCACGGCCCGTCCCTCGTCGCGTCCTTCCTCCAGTCGGCCGTCGAGTTTCTCCCGGCCTTCAACGAGCCAGTCCAGCGGTCGTCCTTCCAATGTTTCGAGACCTTCCAATACCTCTCGCCCATCGACGAACTCTACTATTTCTGGCCGGCCCAACGGGTCCAGCCGTCCCGGTTCCTCCGGCAATAGCTTTTCCCGGCCTGGTGGTCGGAGTTCAACCTCCTCCAGTGGCCGGCCCGGCGTCTCCCGGGGTACTTCAAACGTTTCCCCCTCGCCGTTCAGCAATTCTTCGGGCCGTCCCAACGGTTCCAATGGATCCCGGAGCACCACCAACGCTTCTTCCCGTCCGTCGACCAGTTCGCAGGGCAATTCTTCCGCCCAGCAGATCTTCGGCAACGATGGCCGCAGCCAGGGCAATACCTCGGCTTCCGGTCGCCCCAACCGCAGTTCGGTCAATTCCGGGACCTTCCAGTCCGTTGACGGTCGTCCCAATCGGAACACCTTCAACAATGGAACTGCCCAGGGCGGTACGCCCAACCTGTCCTCCGGCGGTACGATCAACCCCGGAACGGCCAGCGGCAATGTCTCCATCTGCATGAACGGCCAGGCGATGGTCGTCCCGGCCGGACAGCTGAACAACTACCTGGCTTCAGGTGCTTCCGTAGGTCCTTGTGGGAATATGGGGGGCAACAGTGGTGGGCAGGGCGGCAATGGTGGCGGTGGCCACGGCGGCAATGGCGGTAGCTATGGCAATGGCAGCGGTTCCGTCGGCTACAACGGCGGACACCACGGCACCGGCGGTGGCTTCAATGGCGGCGGTGGCGGAGTTGGCTTTAACAATGGCGGAAACGTCGGCTTCAACAGCGGTGGAAACGTTGGCTACAACGGTACCGTGGTGAGTGGCGCGGCTTGCCCGCCCAGAGGCTTCAACTACAATACGACCATTGCCACGGGCAATGTGACCTTCTTCAGCGGCGGCAGCCGGTGGGATTGCACCCCGACCTACTACTGCTACGGCGGCAACTACTACAACACCTACACGAACTACTACAATACCGGATTCTTCTACAATGGAATCTGCAATGGCGTCAGCTACCAGTTGGTTTACCCTGACATCGACCCCGGCTGCAACTTCGTTGCCTTCTATCCCTATCGGAACCGTCGGGTGACGATCCTGGAATCTGCCTGTGGAACTTTCCATTGGCGGGTAGTGGAGCGGCGCGAATGGATCCCCGGAGCGTATATCTGGGACCGCGGATGCCGCCGGTGGGAGCCTGGGTACTGGACCTGGGTCACCAGCCGCAAGACCCGCGTATGGGATTACTGGGACTGCATCGACTGCTACTGGTAAGCCTTCCTTCAGAAAGACCTGATTTTAGCGCAATAATTAACGATCCTTTATCCTACAGCAATGTGAGCGAGCCGGTCCCCCGACCGGCTCGCGCTATTTTGGCCGGGATATTCCCTTTTTCCGTATCTTTGATTTATGGCTGTTTCGTCGACCCAACTTCCTGAGTTATTGAAGCGCCGCGGGATCCGCCAGACCCGCAGCCGTATGGACATCCTGGAGAAGTTTGCCCACATTGACCATGCCCTCTCTCAACCGGATTTGGAAAAGTCCCTGGGAAGGGCCTATGACCGGGTAACCATCTACCGTACGCTTACCTTGTACGTTGAAAAAGGATTGTTGCACCAGGTGCTGGACGATTCGGGAGCCATGAAATATGCGCTCTGCAACCATGAATGCGGAACGGACGATCACCACCATGATCATATCCATTTCAAGTGTGACGATTGTGGACAGACGACCTGTCTGGAAAATGTGCATATTCCTCAGGTCAATCTTCCCAATGGATTTAAGGTGCGGGAAAAGAATCTGTT
The DNA here is from genome assembly GCA_963923035.1 of uncultured bacterium. Lineage (GTDB taxonomy): Bacteria > Bacteroidota > Bacteroidia > J057 > JADKCL01 > CAWUKT01. The sequence goes on along the minus strand of CAWUKT010000019.1, from coordinate 90,513 downwards.
GATGATGGGCGTCTGCGAGAACTGCTCGGCTTAACTTATTTCGACAATTTCCTGGGCAGCTTTCCGCAAGCGGTTCATCACTGCTAATCCCATTCCGGCTGTTCCCATTCCTTCCCCCAAAATCAGATCGACAGGGACTTGATTGAATTCCCGAAAGCTCTGGTAAATCAGACGGGCGGCCTTTTCCGCCTCCGGTCCAATGACTTTCAGGTCGACCCCTGAGGGCCAGTCACCTTTTTCCATGGCCAGCAACCCAATCCGTTTCCCTGCTTTCAATTCGCTTTCAATGCGGGTCGTAAGGTATTCCCGGACCTTTTCTTTTGGGCCTTCCACCAAAATATAGGGGGCCTCGGGGGCATAATGGCGGTATTTCATGCCCGGGGATTGGGCGATGACTTCTTCCCCATCTGCGCAAGGTTGGTGGAGCGCCACCGGTCCAATTTCGGCGCGGAGTTGTTCCAGGGAAACGCCGCCGGGGCGGAGGAGGGTAGGAATCGGGGTGGTCAAATCCAGCACTGTGGATTCCACGCCGATGGCAACCGGGCCTCCATTTAAGATGGCGGCAATGCGGTCGCCCAGGTCCTCGTGGACATGGGCGGCGGTTGTGGGGCTGGGACGGCCGGAGGTATTGGCGGAAGGAGCTGCCAAGGGCAATCCGGTGGTCCGGATCAGGGCCAGGGCCACGGGATGGCTCGGGATGCGGAGGGCGACATTGGGGAGGCCGGCGGTGACCCGGTCGGGGATGCGGTCGGATTTGGGGAGGATGAGGGTCAGGGGACCGGGCCAATGGGCCTGGGCGAGTTGGTAGGCCACGGGAGGGATGTCGCGGGCGAGTTCGGGGAGTTGGTCGGGGGAGGCAAAATGGACAATGAGGGGATTGTCCTGGGGGCGGCCCTTGGCGGTGAAGATGCGGGCCACCGCGGCTTCATCGAGGGCGTTGGCGCCGAGCCCGTAGACGGTTTCGGTGGGGAAGGCCACGAGTTCGCCATTTTTCAATGCGTGGGCTGCCGCCGCGAGAGCGGCGGGATCGGGATTGTCGGGGGCGACATGCCATATCGTGGTGGTTCCCATCACGCCAATGTTAATCCAGCCGTTCCGATTCTGCAACGATTTTTTCTCCTTCTCCTGCATTTGACTGACACCCGAAATGCAACAGATGAACGGTTGACTTGGTAGGTGTTGTTGGAGCTTTGCTTTGGAAATAGTGTATTTGAGTGGGTTTAGAGATAGATTTGGAAGGAAAATAGAATGGATGTATGTATTTGGGTGGGTAAGGTTTGGGGCTGATTTTCCTCCTGTTTCCCCGACTGCGCACATAATTTTCGTAGATTATGGCAAAACTTCTGGTTTCTTCATTTTTCGTAGGGTGTACAATGTTCCAAGGACGGGGCCAAGCGGTCCTTCTCCGGACGTTCAGCTGTACACCCTCTCTATTGCCCGACCATGAAACACCTATTTGTACCGCTGACCTTTCTTTTTTTGCTCCCGGCCTGGCTGGAAGGACAAAACTTTGATCCTTTCCCCGGCACCCAACACCTGTTCGGCTACCGGAATACCCTGAACGATTCTGCCCAACACATTGTCACCATCGATTCGGTGTACAGCAGTGGGGGAGAGGTGGTAAAGGTGTTTCGGCGTGGAATTCACGGGGCGGGATTCCGTTGGGGCTGCGGCTGTTTGGGGGACGGTCAAATTGAGAAGATGTACCTGGACCGGGACGACAGTTTTGGGCAGGAAGTTCGCTTGGGGAGCAATGGAATCGTCAGCTTTATCACGGATACGCAGGACACATTTGAGCTGGACCTCATGGCGCCCATTGGAGTGCCGCAGGCTTTTGGGATTTCGGATACCGCGACCTTGGTCAGCCGGGCATTGGAGTCCGTGGGGGGCGTTCAGGACAGCGTTCTGACCTATGACATTGCCGGGCCGGGCGATTACGGGACCTGGAAATTGAGCCAGAATTACGGGCTGTTGCAAGCGCGCGAACTGGTGGTGCGGGATTCGACCGGTGTCATTGACCGGTCGGTTTTTAACCTCGCCGGTTCCCCGTCGTTGGGGTGGGGGGCTTCCATTCCCAATTGGCTGGACTTCATGGCCCTCCCTGACAACCACCTCTATTTTTACGAATCGTCTATGCGCGACTACGATGGATTGGACTACAATTACCGGAGCTGGACCCAGCGGGAGGAACGGATCCAGTCGACCACCGTTTGGGGGCAGGACTCGATCGAATTCCAATTGGATCAGGAGTACGCGAATCGTTGGTGCCAGACCTTTATCGGTTGTGATACGACCTACTATGCCCCAACCCCGGTCTCGCGGAAGCTCTACCACGACAATTACCGGTTTCTGGACGGGATGAGTTTTTCTGTGGTATTCCGGGGAGCGTTGTACTATTCTCCTTGGTGGATGGTGGATGACTATTCGGTGGCAACGAACGGGGACCGCATCTTGAAAGTGACCCCCAGCTTTGCCTACAACTACGACAGCAGCCTCAACGCATTGATCTATGGATCGACGGCCTTTTATGTGCGGGGCGAGGTCTACCAGGAGGGATTGGGAAAAACGTGTGGGTGTATTCTGGAAGATGATTGGTACGGGACCTTTGAAAACAACTTCCGATTGGTATGTGAGATGCCCTATTCCCCCACGGCTTCCTGCTTTGACTTCAGCCCCTTTTACTCCAATCTTGTCGGCGCTCCCGAGCCCGAGCTGGCGCCGAAGCTTGTCATTTGGCCAAATCCCGCTCGAGAGACCTTGCACCTCAAGAGCGATCAACCCGCTACCGTTCAACTCGTAGATCTCCGTGGGATGTCCATCACGCCTCCCCAGAAAATCCATACGACCTTGGAACTGGACCTCACGGAGATTCCCGCCGGGCTGTATATCCTCCGCTGGGAATCTCCCCAAGGCCAGCAGTACATCCCAAAAGTTATTGTAAAACAATAAGCCCCCGTCGCCATGTCCAGGTACTGTTTTCCATTGTTCCTCCTGCTGCTATCCCTCGTGCTTCCCCATTGGGCGCTGGGGCAACAGGCCTTTGATCCATTTCCCGGCACCCAGCACCTGTACGGCTACCGCAATGTAAAGGGGGATTCTGCCCAGCATATTGTGACGATCCAACAGATCGATACCGTTGGCAATGAGCTCGTGAAAGAGTTTCGGCGGGGCTTTTGTGGAGCGGGTTCCCGGCAATCTTGTGTGGGAGGGGGCGTTGGAGAATGGTTAACGATGTACATGGACCGGGATGATAGCTTTGGGAAAGAGGTGCGGATAGAAAACAATGGTAGAATCCGGTTTGTGACTGAAAACCAAGATACATTTGAATTGAATTTGAATGCTCCGGTTGGGGTGGCTCAGTCCTTTGGACCCGCCGATTCGGTGGTGCTGGTGGGGCGAGGAATGGAATTGGTAGGGAGCGGAATGGACTCGGTGGTGACTTTCCAGACTTCGGGGCCTGGTGCACCCGGGACCTGGAAATTGAGTGAAAACCATGGCTTGTTGCAAGGGCGGGAGTTGGCCATCAGGGACTCAAGCCTGAATTTCATTGACCGTTCAGAATTCAAAGTGGCGGGGATTCCCGATCTGGGGTGGGGAGCTATCATTCCAGACTGGGAAGATTTCCTCGACGTGCCCGCCAACCACCTGTTCCAATACGATAGCCTCTATCACCATTACGATGGCATGAACATTGACTATAAAGTCAGGGAAACCCGGCAAAGGCATGTCCTGACTTCAGATGTCCTGGGGCTGGACACGATCATTTACCGGGGCGTTCAGGAATACTTCCGGATCAAGTGCCAAATATTTGTAGGCTGTGACACCACCTATATTCAGGCCGATTCCTTCCAGGTTTTGTACCGCCACATCAACTCAGCCCACCTGGACAACCGCACCTTTTCCTTTGTCTTCTACGGCCCCAATCTCAAGTTCAATTGGCGGATGGTGGGAGACTACCGAATTGCTTCCGATGGCGCTCGTTATCAGGTCGTCACCGAAAGCAACCAGTTTGCTTATGACACTACGGCCCACGCCCTGAAGCGGAATCCCCTGGCCGCTTCATTTATCCAAAACCGGGTGTAACAGGAGGGGAAGGGGAAAACCTCAGATTGCTACCGCGAATCTTACTGGACTACGGTCATCGACCGAATGGACCTGGAATGTGACATGCCCTATACTCCGACCAGTACCTGCTTTGATTTTGGACCCTATACGCCTTATCTGGTGGGCATTTCGGATGGGTACATTCCCGCTTTGGAAATCTGGCCGAATCCAAGTCGAGGGATTCTGAATCTCCAGAGCGATCGGCCCGGAACGGCCCAACTCTTCGACATCCGGGGCATTCCGGTCACGCCCCGGTGGGAGGTGCAGGACTACCGTCGCTTCGACCTCACGGGCATCGCCGGTGGCCTCTACTTCCTCCGCTGGACCTCCAACGAAGGAAAAATATTTACCCAGAAAATCCTGGTTCAACCCTAATTCCGCATTTTCACCAAACCCATATATGAAACGAATTTTCTACCCGCTCCTCCTCCTTTTGCTTGTTTTACCCCTGGCCGGGTCCGCCCAGGCCTACGATCCCTTTCCGGGGACCACCCACGTCTATGGATTCGAAATTTTCGGTGGGGACTCCGCCCACCATGTGGTACGCGTGGATTCCGTCCAGATCCAAAACGGGGACACCGTGACGTACATGAACCGCGTTGTGCACCGTACCTGGGCCTTTTACAATGGTTGGTGGGTGAACCGGGACAACCTGTTTGGGGCGCAGGTCCGACGGACACCCTCGGGCCGCGTCGAGTTTGTCCGCAGCAACCAGGATACCCTGAGGCTCGAAACGGCCGTTCCGGTGGGGAACTCGTGGCCCTTCGGAGATGGGAACACAGCCGTCCTCGCGAGCCGGGGATTGGCCTCGTTTCTGGGCGTCTCGGATACGGTCCTGACCTACCAGGTCGGAGCGGATGAAATCCAGCTTTCCCGTTCCCACGGCTTGCTGACAGGGATCGAAATGGTCAAATTGGACAGTACAGTGGGGCCACTCAGCAGGATCAGCTTGGTGGGCATTGAGGAATTCAGCTTGGGCGATTCCGTGCCGAGGTGGGAAGAATACGTCGATTTCCCCATAGGCTCTGAGTTCCAGTTCCGGCGATTGGAGAACTTCAACTTGTTCTCGGCCGACAAAGAAACCATTGAAAATGTGACCATTACCGGCAAGACGTTTCAGCCGGGCATTTCCATGGACTATACCACCATCCGAGAACGGGGAGGGGGCCTCAATGCCCCGCCGCAGCCGGATACGTTTTATTTTCCCCCCGGCCCCTCAGCATTGAGCTACACCCCCACCCAGCCCTTTGATTATTCCTTGTCCACCTTTACCCTCGACAGCACCTCCATCACGACCTTCATCAAAATCAGGTCGGATGGCCGCCGCGAATATGGTGCCCACTCTAAGTGGCCCCTGTTCTTCGATCCCATTGATTCTGGCATTTACTACGTGTTTGAAACCTCCGAGGAGCAGTACTTCACGACGGGCTTGGGGCGGACCCGAATCTGGTACTCCGATGAAACCGGAAACGACAATACCTTCATGACCTGTTACGATGTAGTGACTGCTTCCGCGGGAATTTGCCGGGACATTAGCGATTTCATTGTGGGGATCGAGGAGCAATTGGACCTGGATGAATGGGTGGAGTGGGGACCGAATCCGAGCCAGGAGCGCATCAGGGTGGAAGCGAAGCGGGAAATGCAGTTGGAGGTGCGGAATGCGCTGGGGCAAAAGGTCAGTGGAGAAATGAAGTTGCAACCATTTACGCCGGAAGTGCTTGAATTGGGGCCGCTCCCTGCGGGAAGCTACTGGCTGGTCTTCCGTACGCCAAACGGACAGTACGGCGCGCAAAGGATGATTCACGTGGATTAAGGGTTGGCTTATTCAGGCAAAAACCCTACATTCGGACATCATTCAAAAATAGCTTTATCTCAACATGGATTTTCCTGAAGAATTGAAGTACACCAAGGACCACGAGTGGATCCGGGTGGAAGGCGATGTCGCTACCGTGGGCATTACGGCTTATGCTGCCTCCGAATTGGGTGACATTGTGTATGTCGACATTGAGTCCGAAGACGAAGAACTCGATGCCGAGGAATCTTTTGGTTCGGTAGAAGCAGTGAAGACCGTTTCTGATCTGTACATGCCGGTCAGTGGCACGGTGATCGAGAAGAACGAGGCCATCGACGACACCCCGGAAATTGTGAACGAAGATCCTTACGGAGAGGGCTGGATGATCAAAATTCAAATGTCCAATCCCGGAGAAATTGATGGATTGATGACTGCCGACCTCTACAAAGAGTCGATCGCTCAGTAAACACCTGAAACTCATTATATGCCCGACTTGGTTCGCCAGGTCGGGTTTTTGCGTTTTAGGGGCGGGGGAAAATGAGATTCAAGGACGGAAATTCGCGGGGAAGGAGGGTGGCCTGGTTGGAATGGGACAATGGAGTGATGTGAATGGCCGGGCGGTTGGGGTGACCGTCGAGCTGGCGGAGCCAGGGGCGTAGCATGTCGATGGGCAGCGGGCCCATCTGAAGCGACTCCAAGGCCGGCAGGTTCAGCTCCGCTGGGAGACTCTCCAAGGGATTGGAGCGGATATTCAGGTGCTGAAGGGCCGGCAGCTGCCCGATCCCATCGGGCAAGCGGCGCAATTGGTTCCGGCTCAGGTCCAGCCGGACCAGACGCGTCTGTTGCCCGATCTGCTCGGGCAATCTGGCCAGGCGATTGTGCCGGAGGTCCAGCGTCGCCAGCGCGGGAAGTTCGGTCATGAAGGAAGGCCATTCCTCCAATTCATTTTCGTCCAGCCGAAGCACCTGCAGACGGGCCAGTTTGGACAGGCCCGGCGGCAAGTCCCGCAAATGGTTGCGGCTTGCCTGGAGAATTTCCAAGTGTTCCATGGTCCCCAGGGTCGACGACAGCGTCGCCAGCTGGTTGTTATCGAGGATGAGTTGGCGGACGCCTTTCATCTTCGACACGACCCGACCGGCCTCGGTCAATTGGTTGCGGCGCAGGTCCACCGTCTGGATGGCCGGCAGCGAAGCGATTTCGCGCGGGACAAAGTCGAGGTGGAGCCGTTCGAGGTGGAGGGTGTCGTTGTGGACAAAGGAATGGAAAAAGCTCTCGGGGTGGAACACGCCAATTTGGATATAGGCGGGCAACGACAGCAGGCCCCAGGTATAGAGGTACCGGGCGAGGAGGGAGGAATCCAGGAAGGAGCGGCCGCGGATGCGGCGGAACCACGCGGGATACTCGTCGGGCCGGAAGGTGGGGCGCTGAAGCTCATCGAGGAGCCCCCGGAGCCAGCGACGGGGGACGGCACTGCCCAACAAGGACTCGGCCGGAAAGCGGAGTCGCCGGTCCCGGGCAAATTGGCTGATCGCGAACAGGTCCGTGACCGCCGATTTTGGGACGGGGATCGCCCGGAGAAGATTGAGCGCGAGGAGTTGCGTATCGGGCTGCATGGAGCGCAGCATTCCCAATAAATTCTCCTCGGCAACCTCCTGCCCGCTGTCTGAGACAGCTGTGCCGATGCCGAATGGGTTGTCCATACTTGAAATAAGCTGGTTTAATTCCGTTGCCAAGAATTTGCAGAAAAATTAAATAGATTTCAAGTTGGGTATAAATGCACAAGTGCTTGTTTTTGAGTTGTTTGGGTTGATTTGTTAATGGGTTTATTCATCATTTAAATTTTCGCTGTCTGATTTACTCCTCTGTTTATCAATCCACGACTCCATTCCTCCTTCACTTTTTACGCTGCTCATTCACATTTTAATTTTATCCAAGGGGAAAACTTATTTTTTCGAACAGTGAATTAAATCGGATTACAAGCATTTAAATATATGATATACAAGTGGTAAAAAGGTTTCATGAATTTTAAATGCTTAACGTTTCGGGATGTAGGTTGTGGAAAAATACCTGAATTTGTCTCCATCGGTGGACACATTTCCCGAAATTGATCTTGTCTGACAAATTGTCACCAATGCTACCGTTTCAGCAGGAAAAGCAGTCAAAATTTCGTATATTCTAAAAGAATTGTAGGATCTGGACCCAGGGGAAAGGTTGGTCTGGTTTTTGCAACACTGTTGTAGACTTAGCAGATAATTAGGAGAAAAGAAGATGTCAGAAGAAATGAAGACCAAAATAACCAAAGTGCCGGCCAAGGGGAGATTCCTGATTGCGCGGCCCTTTCTCCGTGACCCCAACTTTTGGCGCTCGGTGGTCCTCCTCACCGAACACAACGACGAAGGATCCGTGGGCTTTGTCCTCAATCGCCCCATCGAATACAAAATCAATGACCTCATCGAAGATTTTCCCACCTTCGATGCGCCGGTCTACCTCGGCGGTCCCGTCGGCACCGATACCCTCCACTTCCTCCACCGCATCCCCGAACTCTGCGACGACCCTGATCGGGAGATCGCGCCCGGCCTGTTCTGGGGAACGAGTTTCGAAGAACTCCGGGAAGGCGTCGAATCCGGCCTCATCACCCCGCCCGATGTCCGCCTCTTCGTGGGCTACAGCGGCTGGGGACCCTACCAGCTGGAAGGCGAGCTCAAAATGAAGTCCTGGTACATCTCCAAGTCCAGCCCCAACCTGACCTTCTCCGACACGCCCCGCGGCTTGTGGCGGGAAGTTCTCCGGTCCATGGGCGACCGCTTCCGGATCATTTCGCATTACCCCGAAGATCCATCCCTCAACTGACCCACTTTGAAGATGATATAAAAGAGAAAACCGGGGGCAAATGGCTCCCGGTTTTTTTTAATACTTACTACAATCAACCAAAAAACTACTACTTGTTGGGGTTTTCGATACACTCCTCACAACCCATCTTTTCCCCGCATCCCCCAAAGCCGCAGTGTCATTTCGCCGACACCCAAATCAATTGATGCGCAATTTCTGTCCGACCTTGAGGCGGGAAGAGCTCATCTTATTGAGTGATTTGAGGCTGGAAACGGTGGTTCCCTGCGAATTGGCGATGTCCCAGAGGGTATCGCCGTTGCGGACCGTGTAGTATTTGGCGCCGTTGACCGTCTCCACCTTGGGGGGAGTCTTGGACTTGGCGTAGGTGCTCGTGCTGCGCACGTAGATTTTCAGCCGTTGGCCGGGCTTGATCGAATACCCGCGGAGATTGTTCCAGGCCTTGACCGAGCGCCAGCTCACGTGATAGCGCTCAGCGATCTCCGAGACCGTTTCCCCGCTGCGGACCCGGTGGTAGACCAGGGTCTTGCCCGACGGTGCCGCCGAAGAGCTGGACGCCTTGGAGGACATGTAGGGCTTGTTGGTGAGGGGGGAAATCTTGTTGGCCGCGTAGACGTGGCTCACCGTGTCCGGATTCAGCTTGGCCAACTGCGTGAAGACGGAATCCCGGTAGACAGCCATCAGCTGGCCGGTTTCCATGGGAATGCGCAGGGTATAGCCCTGCTTCGTATAGGGGACGATGTCCCGCTGCAATTCCGGATTGAGGTCTTTCAAGGTGTAGATGTCCGCGCCGGTTACCTTGCTGAAATGCTTCAGCGAGAACTTCTCGCGGGTCACCATGAGGGTGTCCTGGGCGAAGGTGAAATCGACGGGTTTGGGGTAGAGGTTGTGTTCAGCCGCATAGTTGAACACATAGGTCGCGGCGATGAAGGCCGGCACGTAGCCCCGCGTCTCACGCGGCAGCTTGTCGCGGATCTCCCAAAAGTTCCGCTTTCCGCCCGAACGGGCAATGGCCTTGTTGACATTGCCGGGGCCACAGTTGTACGACGCGATGACCAGCAGCCAATCGCCGTAGGTGCGGTACATGTTTTTGAGGTAGCGGACCGCCGCCTCCGTCGACTTGTTGGGGTCCTTGCGCTCATCCACGTAGCTGGTCACTTCCAGTCCGTAGATTTTACCCGTGGCCAGCATAAACTGCCACAGGCCTGTAGCCCCGACGCGGGAGCGGGCGTGCGGATTCAACGCGCTTTCCACTACCGGCAAGTACTTCAGTTCCATCGGCATTTGCTGCCGGTCCAATTCCGCTTCGAATATGGGAAAATAGACATAGCTCAAGCCCAACATCCGTTCTACCTGTTCGCGGCGCTTGTTCGAGTAGAGGTTGATGAAACCGTGGACATAGGAATTGTACTCCATGGGGATTTCCATGCCCATGTCCTTCAGGCGTTGAGAGAGTACTTCGGCGGTATAAGTGGGGACGGAATCGGGGGCGAATCCGTAGGTATTGAGTTTTTCGCGGTCAAATTCGCTCGATTCAACCGGGGGGAAATGGTAACAGGGAAGCAGGCTGTCCAATTGCCAGTTGATCTCTTCCAGCTGAACCACTGCCGCACTGTCTTCTTTGAGGCTTTCATTTTGAGACCATCCCCAACCAGATGCACCTCCCAAAATGGCCATTAACAGAACCAACCTAATCATGTTTTCCAATACGAGCTAAATAAGGTGAAAATTATAGTGAGCCGCTTCGATCCTTTAAGTTAGACAAATAAATCCACTTTGGGAGGAAAGAGGGGGAATAAGTGGGGGATAAATTCAGGGAATGTATCCAATTGGGTTTTCATTTGCTCCCCGTTTCCCATTGACCGACTGCTCTCCACGTTCCCCTCAAAAACAATTGCCCCGATTAGAAGATTGGTATGGTAAGCAGGTTTTTCCAAACGGATTTTTCTCCCCTTTCCGTTTCCTTATATTTAGCTTCCGAATCAAAACAGTGCAGAATGGCGAAGAAATTATTTATTGCAGCGACCGGCCAACACAAAGGCAAAACCACGTGTACCCTCGGCATATCCGCTGTCTTGCGGGCCCACGGCTACAAAGTCGGCTACTGCAAGCCCGTCGGGCAAAACCACATCACCATTGACGGCGAGATGGTGGACAAGGATGTGGTCCTGTTTGAAGACACCTTGGGCTTCAAAACCAAGCCCTCGATCCACAGCCCCGTCATCCTGGCCTCCGGCGTGACCACCCGCTACACCCACAACCCGGAGGAGTTCAGCTTTGAAGAGGACATCCGGAAGGCGGCGGCCTACCTGGAAGAGCAAAACGAGTACATCGTCTTCGAAGGCTCTGGCCACGTCGGTGTCGGCAGCATCATCGGCCTCTCCAATGCCAAGGTCGCCCAGCTCCTGGGCGCAGAAGTGATCCTCGTGGCCGAGGGCGGCATCGGCCGCACCTACGACCGCCTCAACCTCAACCTGGGCCTCTTCCGCGAACTCGGCGTCCCCGTCAAAGGCGTGATCATCAACAAGGTCCACCGGGACAAGATGGACCGGGTCGTGGAGAACCTCTCCCGCGCCCTCGCCAAGATCGACATCCCCGTCCTGGGCGCCCTTCCATTTGACAAAGTCCTTTCCTTCCCGCTCATCAAGACCATCAAGAAATCCATCAAGGGCACCGCCCTCCTCCACGCCAACCAGCTCAACAAGCAGGTCGAGGACATCCTGGCGGGCTCCCTGCTGGAAATCGACGAGTTCACCTATTTCCAGAACCTGGTCCTGATCGTGGACCCCTACAACCTCCAATCCAAGATTGAGAAGGTGCGCAAGACTGCCGAGGAGAAGGGCATCAAGGACAGTCCGCTGAACGGCGTCATCATCACCGGCTTCAACAAGCGCGGCGACTGGGAACTGGAGGACAACCTCGACATGGACTATATCAACGCCCACAAAATCCCCGTCCTGGCGACCGACTTCGATACCTACGACACCGTAGTTCGCATCGCCAAGATCGAAGTCAAGATCAATACCCTGACGCCCTGGAAAGTCCGCCGGGCCATTGACCTGATCGAGCACAATATCCCGTTGGACAAGCTGTTGTAGGCGCAGGGACGGGCGTAATCAAAAGCCATTGAGGTATCCCCATGCAGGTAACCAAAGACATGTACGACGAAGAGTTGCAGGCCTACTACCGGATCGGCCGGATGCTCAGCTACCTGGTCTCGCGGAATTGGGGCTCCAGCCTCGTCAACGCCAGCCTCCGCGCCCTCAAAGGCGGAAAACTCAAGGACTACCTCAGCGAGGAGCGCCATATCCCCAGCCGCTCCACCTCCGGCCACCAAATCCGACTCCGCATTTTCCGACCCTCAAACCAAACGGAGCGCCTTCCGGTCCTCGTCTATTTCCACGGTGGCGGCTACATGATCGGCTCCCCCGAGCAAAGCCTCCCCCTCAAAATCCTTGGGAAAAGGCAGATTCATTCGCTTCGGAACAAAAAAGGGCGCTTCGGAACATTTTTTTGTGGCTACAATATCAGTTGCCTAAATTATTTGTATCGATTCTAAGTTTTACACCAGTTTGATCAGATTTTCTCAGCAAGGATAAAACAGCTCCAGTCCAGACGCTTAAATCAGGTTTTTTCAACAGCACTTCTTCAACTCGGAGGAGATGTGTACGGTCAAGTGTTTAGTTTAAGCGAACCATAAGTCATGGAAAGTTATTTTTCCTGTGTCCACCGGAACGACTCTCCTTCGCACGAGGCGGAGTGAGGAGCATTCCATGCAAATGAGTGGAATGGGAGATGGCGGTCCCTCCGGCAGTCGCTCCGCGTACGCGGGAGCTCCGACAGCCGCCTTCGACACCTACCGCAGGTGAAGCCTGGGCCCTGCCCAGTCTACCTCTGACCAATCAATTTTTCAATATCCATATGCAGTCAGGGCTGCCCTTCACCGGGCAGCTCTTTCATGTTACTCCACCACCATCCGTTCCACCTGTACACCTTCCTCCATGTCAAACTCGATCAAATAGACCCCCGAGGCGACCTGGTTGAGTTCCACTTCGGTGAGGCCTTCCTCGAGGATCCCCTCGGCAATGGTCTGGCCCATCAGCGAGGTGATTGTATAGAAGGTTCCAGCCGGGCCGTCCAGGTGGACCAGGTTCCGGGCCGGATTGGGGTAGAAGCGGCAATGTTTGAGGTCCTCGCGGTCAATCAGAATGGATTCGGAATAGGTGAGGCTACCGTTTTGGTCCACGGCCTTGATGCGGTACCATTCCAGGGCAGCCGGAGCTTCGTGCAGCCAGCTATATTGATCGGAAATGTCCCGGACTTCGGGAGAAATGGCCTCCCAATCGGTTCCATTTTTCCGCTCCACCACAAAATGATCGTGCCCGTTCAGGATCAGCGCCGTCCATTCAATGTGATTCCCCTGTTCGCGAGCCTCTCCCTCAATGTCCATCCACGCCAAGGGCAGGACCACATTGGTATTGGCGATGGCCGTGTCACAGAGGCAATATCCCGAGGCGGTATCCGGAGCAATCACAGCGAAAATGAGGTTGGAACCGGTACAGACCGAACTGCCAAAATTGAACTGACCGCTAAAATTGTGGGGAGACCCGCCGCTGATGCCGACAGTGGTATTGTAGATCCCGATCAGGACATCCCCCGGATTGAATGTGCCGCTGTTGTCGGTATCACAATAGAACTGGACGTCGGTACTGGTTCCCCCGGGAATGGCGACGCCGTTGTTGTTGATGGTGCCGTTGTAATTGTACTGAAAACCAAGGGGACCCGGGCCAATGGTCGAGGTAAAGTTGTTCAGTTGCAGGTCGGCCCGGTTGATGGGGATGTTCAGGGAAAAAGAGCCTGTCACCGCCGAGGCATTGCAGTTGGAGGAGGTACGGGCGCAAAACAAACTGGAGCTGACTTCGGAGCTGACCGTGGCGATGTCGGTGCCGCAGGCGACCTGGGAAAATACATCGAGGTCGAAGGTGAAGGCCATGGAGTCTCCCACTGACAACCCGGCGGGCAATTCCCAGGCGAGACGGGTGCCCCCGGCCAAATTTTGCACTAAGGGAGCGGTATTGGCTGGCGGATTGAGCAGTCCCACAAAGTTGCCCGCATATCCGTAGCCAGGATTGAGGTCGACAAAGATGCTGTCCCCACTGGCCGTGGTCCCCAAACCGGTATTGGCAAAATTGATGGTCAGGGTCTGGTTGTCGGGACAAGTCGTGTTTTGGGTGACAGCCGCGGCAATGTCAGTTGTATAGGCAGTGGTCGCTCCGTTGATGTCAATGGGGTCGGAAAACAGCAAGACCGGGGAAATAGGATCCCCGCAGACTTCATTCGCCGAAACCCGGACCAGGAAAGGACGCCCCGAGGCAAAATCGCAATCCGTGGTCAGCCAAAACCGGAGGGTGAAAGAGTTGGAATCCGGTTGAATCGATCCCGGCAGGTCGTTGGATTGAATCAATGCGCTGATGCTGTCGACGTCGAAAGTGATGAAGGTTCCAGAAATGGCAGGATCCGCGATGGGAGCAAAGGCGCCCGAAGTCGGATAGCGAAACTCTGCCGAACCCGGCGCGAATTCCAGCCCCCCGGTCAAGGGCAGCAATACATTGATCAAAATATCGTGGATACTCGCCGTCTGCGAGGAAACCACGTTGATCTCGACCGGAATAGAGTCGCAAATGTCAAAGGGCCCGGGAGGCGTAGTCAAAGTCGCCTGCACATCGGCTGGCTGCGGATCTACGATCAGGTATTTGGAGTCGGAGACACAGTTGGCGGAAGCCAACGAAGCCGGATAGGCCGGGCAGTCCCACCCCACCAATACCCGAATCGAATCGAGGTCGCAATTGGTATAATTGGCCAGCAAACCGAAGGTGCGGATGCTGTCGGCCAGGATATCACCCACCTGGTAGATGCCGTTCACGTCGGTCAGGGTCGACGAATTCCCAATGTCGGAAACGGTCACCGGAACGATTTGCCCGGACGGGGAGACAAAGGTAAACCAGGTATTGGAAGCCGTATGGATATTGGCGCTGTTCTCAATCTGGAATTCCCAGTAAACCGAGCCATCAATCCCAGGAATGGTCTGAACGGTCGGGGTCACGGAAATGCTAGCGCCCTGCCACGCCAGCGAATCATAGGAGGTGCGGACAGTGGGCGCAGCGCCTGGACCCGTCAATTGATCAATGGCATCCCATTCGTAGGTGGTCCAGACCCGTTCGGCCCCTTCGTCCACTGCGCAGGAAGGTTGGAGGGTAATGCGAAAAGTACCCAGGAAACCATCATCGCTGGGCAGCACTGAGCCCCCATTCTGCACGTAAATGGAATCAAAATCGAAATACAGGGTGTCTCCGCTGATTAGATAGGGGGTGACAGCACTGGTTTCGGTGGAAGTGATCTGGGTGCCGGCCGTTCGCCGGTCTTCCAGGGTCGCCGATACAAAATTATATCCGGAAGGAATAAAGACCTGCGCCCGGTCGATCAAGGCCCAATGCCGGTATTCGTATTCAAACAGATTGCCTCCCGAATAATTGGAGCAGCAGTTGCCGATGCTGAGATAATGGTTCTGGGAAATGGTGACATTGTTACATCCTGAGGCATTGAACTTATCGTAACAGCAATTGGTGTAGTAGTAGCCGACCAGGACAAAGGCCCCGCTGTAAGCATCGCAGGCCCCGGTATCGTTGGTGACCGGGTTGATCATGGCAAATTCGTTGGTGATGTTTTCCAGATTGACATACCCGCCCAGGTTGGAGCTGATCCGATACCGCGCGGAAAGCGCCAAGGAATCACCTTCATCGAAGACAAAGCCGGGAGGGAGGCAGGCGCTCAGAAGGGTCGTGTCAAAATCGAACTGGAAGCGACGGTCATTGCCCCCTATATTGGTGACGGTGGGAAGCGCCATCGCGCAATTGTAGATACTGCCAGTGCTCTGGTCGTGGATTTCCATGTCCACCGAAATCGGAGTCAGGGCATTCCCGCGGGTGATGTCAGAGCTGGCGTAGCCACCCACCCAAATGGGATTGGCCAGTGTGGTATCGATGGTCCCGTGGAACCTGGTGAGCAAGGTATCCCCAAACATGACGTAATTCATCCGGACCAGACTCGAGTCAATGCTTCCCGTGGCGTCGGGAATGCCATCGTCGTTGTTGTCCGGCAATCCGAAATTGTCCCGGGTGCTGGTGAAATTCCGGAAAATCAGGCCTCCATCGGCACAATTGCAGAGCCCACAGTGGACGTTGACATCCCAACTGGTACAAGAAATATTGTGGACACAGCTGCAACTGGTATCGGCTACCTGATACAGGTTATATTCGATGCTGGAGATTCCCCCGGAACACGCCGTGGGACAGTTCGGCACCAACCTGATTTTGAGGTTGACCTTTTCCAGGGTAACCCCGGGAGCGACCGGCAAAGGGAACGTAGCCCGGACGGTATCTCCGATGACGGTGACATTGCTAGGATTCCAGAGATCCCCCTGCGGGTCCTCAAAGAAGAGATCTCCGGGAAGGCCGGTATAATTCAAACTGGCCGGGAGGATGATGTCGGCATAGGCATAAGCGCCCGGGGCAAAATTGTAAAAGCGGAAGTTTGAATGCTCGATGCAGTACTGGGCCGTGTCCCCGGGGTTGACGTCCGTAGGGCCATTGGGAGCAAAACTCAGCACCCGCCCGAAATTCCAGCTGCTGATATTCACCGGCCCTCCACTGAAGAGGATGGAGTCGCACTGTCCGTAGTATTTGTACTCGTAGTAAGAGCGGTGGGTGGTGAGGGGGCTGCTTTCACACCACAGTTTGCAGCAGTCTGAGATTTTGTAAATGAGGGTGTCCTGCTCGCCCGCAGCAATGAAGGGAATATTCACCCTTGCACGGCGAATGGGGTTGGGGCCGAGACAGGCGAGGTTGCCGGCATTGGAGCCATTTTCGACATAGTAAGGCGAGACAGATTGAGCCGAACCCGTGGAACTAACCCACTGGATGCTGGCCGTATCAATGGAGGAAAGGTAACCACTGGTCGCTCCCCCGGCTCCCCCAATCCAGAAATCAAGCAATACATTCGTGGCGGGGCCGGAGCCGGTATTGGTGACGATGATTTTGGTCACGCTGGAATCCTCTCCATAGCAAGTGTTCCGTAGGAATATCCGACTGGTGGTCAGGACCGGAGCGATGTCCTCCACGATGACATTGGCATTCTGGATGGTGGATTCGCATATGTCCTGACTACATCCCCAGTAAGCGTGGACGGTACTGGGGGCATCCGAACAAGACCTGATCACAACATAATAACAGATTTCAATGGTTTCATTTTGCTCGAACAAAACATCATTGTCGCCAACCTGGGAAATCTCCCCCGCTGCCATTTGCAGGATGATGCTGTCTCCGGAAAAAGTGATCCCGGAAATAGGCGTATTGGAAGGGGAGAGGCGGAAATTGGAATAACCGAGCAGGTTGGTATCGGCCTGAATCGCGACGTCAAACCTCCCCAGAGAGCCAAATCCCCCATTGATGATCGAGGCGCAGCGGGTAAAAGAGGCTCCCAAGGTATCCGTCACGGAGGCAGGGCTAATGCTTTGGATGCTGAGGGCAGCTTTCAGAATGGAAAATGGGGCCGAATCAACACTGTCCACTCCATTGTTGTGGGTCACGATGATCCGATTGAAAATGGCGGCACTGTCGGAAGCGGCGCAGGTAGCAAATGCCTGAAAAGTAAACGTCACGGATTGGAATCCCTGGAGTGTATCGGAAGAAAGGAAAACCGAATCAGGAGTTGGAACGGATTGCTCAGCGATACCGGGACCGGCAACCGATCCGCTTAGGTATTCCACTCCCTCGTTCAAGTCCAGCAAAATGCTGATGTTGGACAGAGGGGCTGATCCCTGGTTGGTCAGGGTCACCCCAAAGGTCCCCGCGGATCTCCCGCATACTACTAAGGTCATTGGAAGTCGTGGAAAAGCCTATTTGCCCGAACAAATTGCCCGACAACAAAAAAGCAAACACACTAAAAGCCACGGCGAGCCGCCGAATACAGTTGGATGACATCAGAGTAAAAAGTTTAGCGTTTCAGATCTTCAATGGAGGCTGCGCCTCTTCAAACATAAATAACTGCTTCAATATAATACAAATCCACAATAATCAGATAGTTGGTATTGAAACGGTCATTTCTGAAGGCCCTCATTCGGGAGACCATTTCTCCATTTTCCCAATTCCCCAACCTCATTTTAATTCTGTCGCCCCTTCCACTTTCAGTTATTTTTCCATTTCCCCTCCATTTGTACCCAACTCAACCCCAATTCTCCACATTCCACCCAACTTCCTTGAACAAAAAGCAACTTACACGTATATTTTACGTTTATATCAATCAGTAAAAGATTCGATAACAAGAGAATATGCGCAAGAGATACATCGGCCTTGGACTGCTCCTCATCGCTGGATTCAGCTTCTTCTCCTTCCGGACGTACGACCGGGAAGATACCAAGAGTGAGCTCCTCCTCAAGCTCATCGTCCAAAGCCTCAACACGAACCACTACGACCCCTACGAGATCAACGACGACTTCTCCCAGCGCGTCTTTGACCTGTACCTGGAACGCCTCGACTACAACAAGCGCTTCTTCACCCAGTCCGACGTCCGCGAGATGGAGGCCTACCGCAAGCGCATTGACAACCAGGTGCTCAGCTCGGAGTACGAATTTTTTGACCTGTCCGTGGAGCTGCTCGACAAGCGCCTGGACCTCGTCAAAGGGTTTTACAAAGAATTGCTCGTGGAGCCGTTCGATTTCACGGTGGACGAAGAAATTCAATTGGACCAGGACGAACGCGAATGGGCCAAGAATGAATCTGAGCTCCGTGAACGCTGGCGCCAATTGTTGAAATTCCAGGTGCTTTCCCGTCTTTCCGACAAGATGGACATCCAGGAAGGCTTGGAAGAAGCCGATGAGGAGGATGAAGAAGGAGAGGAAGAAGAAAAGGACCTGACCTTCGAAGAGATGGAAGAAAAGGCGCGGGAAAAAGTCATGGAATCCTACGTTGAATGGGAGCGGAGATTGGAACAAATGGACAAAACGGACCGTCGCGCGTCCTATTTCAATGCCATCGCCAATACCTACGACCCCCACAGCAGCTATTTCCCGCCGAAAGACAAGGAAAACTTCGACATCCAGATGTCGGGCAAGCTCGAAGGAATCGGCGCGAGCCTCCAGGAAAAGAACGGCTATATCAAGGTCGTCCGCATTGTGCCGGGCAGCCCGTCCTACCTCCAGGGCGAATTGGAAGAGGATGACCTCATCCTCAAAGTGGCCCAGGGCTCCGAGGAGCCGGTGGACGTGGTCGACATGCGCCTCGACGACGCGGTCCAGTTGATCCGCGGCAAGAAGGGCACGGAAGTGCGCCTGACCGTCAAGAAGGTCTCCGGCGATGTCAAGGTCATTCCGATCATCCGGGACGTGGTCCAACTCGAAGAAGTCTACGCCAAGAGCGCCCTCATCAAGACCGATGACGTCAAAGGAAACATCGGTTATATCCGCCTGCCAAAGTTCTACGCGGATTTCCGCGACCCCAAGGGCCGCCGTTGTGCTCCCGATGTGGCCGCCGAGATCGAAGAACTCAAGGAAGAGAATGTCTCTGGGATTGTCCTGGACCTTCGCAACAATGGCGGCGGTTCACTCGCCGATGTCGTAGAGATGGCCGGACTGTTCATCGAAAAGGGCCCCATTGTCCAGATCAAAAGCCGCTACGGCATGCCCCAGCTATTGTTTGACCGAGACTCCAAGGTTCAGTGGGACGGTCCGCTCGTCGTGCTGGTGAACTCCAGCAGTGCTTCCGCCTCGGAAATTCTTGCCGCGGCCATCCAGGACTACAAGCGCGGCATCATCGCCGGTACCCCGACCTTCGGCAAGGGCACCGTCCAGCGCTTCTACAAGCTCGACAACTTCATCAAAGGTGGCGACGACCTGAAGCCCCTCGGTGACATCAAGCTGACCACCCAGAAATTCTACCGCGTGAATGGCGGCGCCACCCAGCTCAAGGGCGTGACGCCCGACGTCATCCTGCCGGATGCCTATACCTACATCGACCGCGGCGAGCGGCTCCAGGACTATGCCATGCAGTGGGACGAGATCACGCCCGCCACCTACAACGGTTGGGGCCTCGACATGGGCATGTACGGCAAAATCCGCCG
Source organism: uncultured bacterium (assembly GCA_963923035.1). GTDB lineage: Bacteria > Bacteroidota > Bacteroidia > J057 > JADKCL01 > CAWUKT01. Next base: position 70,598 of record CAWUKT010000019.1, on the reverse strand, counting down.
CAATTCCCGCGAGCGGGTCAAGGGCCACGAAGTCTTCGGCAAAGTCGAAGAAAACGCCCAGCGCCTCAAGCGGCAGCGTGACCTCAAGGTCCGCTCCCTGAACCTCGAAACCTACCGCAAGAACGAGCGGAAGTTCCGGGAAGAGGCCAAGCAGTACGACAATATCCAGACCCCCATCGAGGGAACGGTCATCACCAACTTGCCCGCCGACCTCCAGAAGATCGGCCAGGACACAGTCCTTCAGAAATTGAACGACGATTGGTTTAAGCGGTTGGAAAAAGACATCTACATCGACGAAGCGGTGAGTATCCTCTCCGACTTGCAGGCGAAGTAAGAACTATATTTAAGGATCGAAAGGGGCTGTCTCTCAGGAGGCAGCCCCTTTTTTAACGTCGAAACTTGGCTTCGTGGTCGAGGAGCCAGCGTTTTCGGGGCAAGCCGCCCCCGTAGCCGGTGAGATTTCCGTCCTTGCCGATCACCCGGTGGCAGGGGACCACAATGGACACCCGGTTGTGGCCATTGGCGGAGGCAACCGCCCGAACGGCTTTCGGGCGTCCCAAATGGGTGGCCTGGGCCTGGTAGGATCGGGTCGTCCCGTAGGGAATGTCCTGGAGGCCTTCCCAGACCATTTGTTGGAAATCGGTTCCCGGCGTGTCAAGGGCTACTTCGAAGTGCTGGCGCTTCCCTTCGAAGTACTCGCCCAATTCGCGCTCCAATTGGCGGGAATGGGCATTGCTTCCCGCAATGATGCGGGTCTGGAGCCTGCGTTGCAGGTCCTTGAACTCCGTCTCGAGCATCCGCCGATCCGTAAATTCCAGCAGGCAGATGCCCTCCTCGGTCGCCCCGATGAACATCGGCCCCAGCGGCGTGGTAATCCGCGACAATACAATCGGAGCCGGCGCATCCGCCGCCGACGGGTTCCGCCCCAGTATTTTCTGGTAGGTATACGCAAAGCCGCTCAGGGATTCATAGCCTTGGTCAAAGGCGCTGGCGGAGACGCTGCCCCCTGATTTCAGGTCCTGGTAGGCGCGGTTGACGCGGAGCATACGTTGGTAGGCTTGGAAGGTCACCCCGTGGTGCTGCTTGAACCAGCGGCGAATCCGTTCGGGGGCCAGGCCCGCCTCGCGGAGGTCAGCGTCGGAGACCTTTTGAAACTCGGCCGCCTGGACGAGTTGGAGGGCGGATTGGACATCTTCGGGGGCCTCGTGGGCGTTTTCGGTGGGCCGACAGATTTTGCAGGGCCGGTAGCCATGCTGGAGAACTTCCGGCAGGTCGGGGAAGAACTCGACATTTTTCTTGAGCGGTTTGCGGGCCCGGCAGGTGGACAGGCAAAATATCCCCGTCGTTTTCACTCCCACAAAGAAAATGCCCAGGTACTCCGGATCGCGGCGTACCAAGGCATCGTAGTAAGTGTCAATCTGCTCGGAATTCTGGATGGGCATGGGGCTGGTTTCTTTTCTCCCAAAAACGCATTTCCCTTCTCCTCCCACAACCGAAAATTGAACAAGTAATTTTTTATTGGTACCGGGCCCAAATGGCGGCTTTTTCCGTATCGTTCAGCCCTTCTCCATTCCGCACATTGTACGTTTCGCCCATTCCCGTCTCAATCAGGACCGAGTCGGCGTCGTTGAGAGAGTCAAGGTGGTGGTACATTGTCGTTCCGGCCGGTTTCTGGTAGTACTGGGAGAAGGTATAGGTCTGGTCGTAGGGTTGGGCGGTTTTGGTGGTGAAAAAGTCGGACCAGATGGTGGTGAAGCCCATGAACTCAAAGGTGCCGGGTTGGTAGCTGACGAGTTTGAAGCCCGCATTGTTGCAGTGACCAGGGGTAATTCCGGGGCAGGAAATGGCCACCTCGCTCATGCCGCCGGTGGAGTCCATCAGCAATTTGAGTTCGTCCTTGTGGGTATGGCCGTAAATGACCCCAGAAATGCAATCGGAATGATCGCCCACCATTGTGAGGAAATGCTGGTTGATGGTTTTGCCGTCCTTGCTGGCCGTCACCCAGTTCGGATTGTTCTTGTAGTCGTTGCCGGGGGGAATGTGCATCATCAGGATGACGCGTTCGTTGCGGGTGCAGGCCTCCTTGAGCTGGCCCTTCAGCCAATCCAGCTCGTCAAAGGCAGCGGTGTATTGGTTGGGGCCGTGGTCGTTGACGTAGGATTTGGTGGTGAAAATGACCGTATTGAGGGAAATGACCCGCAGATTGGCGGCTTTTCCGAGGGGAAACGCACTGTAATAGCCCATGTCGATGAGGGAGGAATCGGCGATTTCGAAATCCACTCCGGAGCAGGCGGCGCTGCTGTCGACGATGGCGGGCCATTCGGTGGCGTACCCTGAGTCGGTGACGAAGGGCGGTTGGTTGGCGGCGTCCTCGAAGGAATGGTAATCCCCGCCGAGGCCGTCGTTGTTGCCGGGGGCGTAGACAAACGGCGTACAATTGGCCTGGGCAATTTCTCTGAGGTCGGAAAAGACGGTATGGAGGTCCGAGGGGATATTGGTGGGATCGTTGATGCTTTCGTTGTGGGCCGGGAAATCCCCGGTGCAAAGAATGAAATTGGGCTTGTCGGGCCCGCTCAGGACTTCCTTGAGTTTGGTTTTGGTATAGTCCCAGAGATCGGTTCCGGTATCGCTGTAATAGATGCCATCGCAGTAACCACCGCTTTCGGACGTGATTTCTTTCTTTTCACTGTTCAAATGGACATCGGAAATGAACAGGAAGGTAGGCAGCGGTTTCGCCGTGACGGGATCATCGTCTTTGATCACATCGTCATCGGCTGGTGGATTTTGATCGTTGGATTGACAGGAAAAAAGAAGACCGGCAGCCAACAGGCTGAAAAAGAATCGTTTGATATATTTCATAAACAATGCGGATTGATAGCTAAAAAAGAAGATCGTCATTTTCCCCCTCACATCAAATGAACCCAGGCAGATCGGAGGGCAGGGGAGGGGAAAAATGAAAATAATTCGGTGGAAATGTGGAAAAGTATGTGGATAATGCTTAGGTTTGTTAACAAGTGGGTGTGGATAACCCTTTGTCCTCGGGAAATCCACCGTCCAGCCCACTGGATTTTTGTTCTCGTATTAAAGTTGTTATGAAGTACGTATTATTCCTCATGATCAGCGTATTGCCGATGCTGCAATTCGCTCAGTCTACCGTTTTGCAGTCTGCGGAGGAGGAAACGGTGGCAGATAGTCGGGTACTCGTGATCCCGTTTCACCCGACCCGGTACTATTTCTCCGACTGCGACAAGTCCATTGCCGCAGAATCCAGGCTGAAAATGCCCCATGTGCGGCGCAGTTTCATGTATGGATTCGACTATGCGACGGAGTCCCGTTTTGAAAAGCGCTACGAGCCCATGAACCTCCTTCAAATGAAGGACTCCGTGGACGTTGACTATTTCCAGGCGTTTTATGACAACGTAACCTATGCTTACGAAACGCCCACCCGGCTGAAGAGCAAGGTCGAAAAGAAGTTCTTCCAGAAGGTGCGGGGCAAATTCGAGCAGATTGGGCAAAAGGAAGAAACGCCGGTGACCAATGACAATGAGTCCTACATCAACATTTCTTCCCACGAAGAAAAGTACATGGCCCTCAATTGGAAGGACAATGCCTATCTGTCCGATCTCGTGACGACTTACGATCCCAATTACATCGTCACCATCAACCAATTCGAGATCAAGACGGATTACAATAAATGTATCGACCGCGAGCTCGGCAATTATACCCGCCGGATCCGCGTCCACTACAACGTCTTCACGCCGGAAGGCCGGCTGCTGACCGGTGACGTGCTGACCGCACGTTACAACTCTACTACCGACGACATCAACAAGATCATCCAGGATAATTTCGGGATGTTGGCCGAATACATTATGAAGGCCCTCCCCAAGAGTTGAGCCCTATTTTCCCCTTAAAAGTTGACGCCCCCGAGGAGATTCCCGGGGGCGTTGTACTTGTTATCTGGATGGATGCTTAGAAGGGGAAATTGAAATCGCCCTCTGATCCGCCGCCATCGCCACTTTCGTCATTCATCTTGGACGGCATCGTGATGGTATTCGCGTTGTTGTCCATGCTGATGCCCATCTTGGCTAGGTTCTGCTCGGCTTCGGAGTCGTTCAGGTCCATGAACTTCGCAAATTTGTTGATGAACTGAAGCCGCACGTCCCCGACGGGACCATTCCGTTGCTTCGCAATGATCACCTCGGCCACGCCCTGGGTACTCGTGCCATCTTCGTAGGTCGTGAGGCCGTAATACTCGGGCCGGTACAGGAACATGACCATGTCCGCGTCCTGCTCGATCGACCCCGATTCCCGAAGGTCAGACAGCATCGGCTTCTTGTCGCCGCCCCGGGTTTCCACCGCCCGGCTCAACTGCGACAGCGCGATGATCGGCACGTTGATTTCCTTCGCCAATTCCTTCAGCGACCGCGAAATAGAGGCGATCTCCTGTTCCCGGCTGCCCGCCTTGGAACTGCCCGTCATCAACTGTAGGTAGTCGATGATGATCATGCCGAGGTTTTTCTCGGCCTTCAGGCGACGGCCCTTGGCCCGGAGGTCCATGATGGACAGGGCCGGCGTATCGTCGATGTAAATCGGGGCCTTGCTGAGGTTGCCGATCCGGCTGGTGAGCTGCTCCCATTCGTAGCGTTCCAGCTGGCCGGTCCGCACTTTTTGGGCGTCGATTTCGGCCTCGGAACAGAGGAGACGCTGGACGAGCTGGGTGGCCGCCATCTCCAAGGAGAAGAAGGCCACCGGGACGCCGTATTTCACGGCGGCATTTCGGGCGACGGACAGGGTAAAGGCCGTCTTTCCCATCGCGGGACGGGCCGCGATGATGACGAGGTCCGAAGGCTGGAAGCCGGAGGTCATCTTGTCCATGACCCGGAAATCGGTCGGCACGCCGGTGACACCGCCTTCCTGGCCCTGAAGCCCTTCCAGGCGTTTCAGAGTGGAGTGGACGAGGTCCGTCATCGCCATATAATTTCGGCGGAGGTTGGTTTCGGACAATTCAAACAGCCGCTTCTCCGTATCGTCGAGGAGGTCGAAGACGTCCGACGTTTCGTCGTAGGCCTTTTCCACTACCTCATCGCCGATCTTGATCATCTCGCGCATGAGGTATTTTTGGGCGATGACGCGGGCGTGGTATTCGATGTTGGCGGCGGAGGCCACCTTGGAAGTGAGTTCGGTGAGGTAGTAGACGCCGCCGATGGCTTCGAGCTTGCCATTGGTGGACAGCCAGTGTTTGATGGTCAGGAGGTCAATGGGCTCCGAATTTTGGAACAACTCATTGACGCCCTGGTAGATGATTTGGTGGGCATCCCTGTAGAACATTTCGGGGCGGACAACGTCGACGACCCGGTTCAAAGCCCCTTTTTCCAGCAACAACGCCCCCAAAACCGCCTGCTCCATTTCCAAGGCCTGCGGAGGAACGCGTCCGGCCCGGATACTGGCCGGAGGACGTTTGGTATTTTTTTGAAAGGTATCCCTTCCCGCAGCGAATGAAACGCCATCGGGGGTATATTTGTCATTCATTTCAATTCCTCCTCAATTCTTCGGTCGGTTAAGCTGGTTCTTTTGTCGGGATTGCAAAGGTAGCCAATCCACTCTCCCAAACCATACCGATCAGTTTTTCTCTAAGCAATTGATAGTTAATTGTTAGGGTTTGCTTCGGGTTCGTTTTCCACCAATTGTTGATAATTCTTCTTTCGTAACAAGTTCATTATCAGCCAAGGAATGAAACGGGTGTGGGCAAATTTTTGGAATGAAGGAGACTAAAAAGGTAAAATCCCCTCCCAATTTCTTGAACTGTCTCTTATTTACCCTTTTTCGTTTGGTTAATCGACTGGCTTCGTGTAATTTTTGCTCTAAGGTAATGGAACTAAGCCTGTAGGCTTTGAACTTCCGGTTTTAACAAAGTGAAACAAGAACAAATTATTTTGAAGGTCTCTCGTCTTCTCTCTCAATGCCTGCTCGGCTTAATTGTCCTTGGAATCTGGACCCTGTCCGGATGCAAGCGGGAAGATACATATCCGCCTTCCATCTCTATTTCTTCTCCCGGTGACCAAGACGTTTATCCTGCCAATACTTCGGTGAAGGTCGTTGGTGTGGCCAGTGACAATGAACAAGTGGTCAGCATCGGGATCGTTTTGCAAGATCCCCTCAACAACGAAATTGTAGGATCGGCTACTACCACGACCGATGAGCAGGGACGCTTCTCGGTTCCTCTGGTATTGGGCGATCGCTATACCCATACCGGGGATTATATCCTGCGCGCCACCGCCTACGACGGTGCTGGCAATCCGAGTTCTGATTTCGTTTCCATCGTCCTTCAGGAATCCCCCACCTTCTACTACAAGACCCTCGTCGCAGCCGAAAACGGCACCTCGACCCGCATCTATGCGATTGATACCTTCAATCAGTACGTGCCCGGTCCGGTGATCGGCGATGAAATGGCGGTTCTGTCGGTTGACAGCCGCGCCCAACAAATTGTCTTCGGCAATCCCGAAGGCCCCTTGTATGTGGTGGAAGCCTCCGCCTACGGCACCCAGTATGAAGTTGAACTGCCGGCCGGACCTTTCCCCAAGGCCCTGACTGCATTCGCCTCTTACCAGCGCGATTACTTCGTCGGCAATTCGAATTTCCCCTATATCCAATCGTACAGCCACCAGGGAGCTTCTCAATTTGAGTTCCAGGCCCAGTACGCTCCGGTTGCTTTGTTGGCAGTTGAAGATGGCCTCTACGCAAGTTCGCAGGACATCAACGGGCAGGTCATCAAGGTGGACCGTTACAACCGGGACAATGGCCAGCTCCAGCAGAGCGAGACCTTAAATTGGTTGCCGACCCTGCTGCGGGAGTTGGACAATAGCCATATCCTGGCTGCGGGAACTGAGAATGGAGCGGGAAAAGTGGCGTTGCTGGACAAGCAAACGCTGACGGTGGTGGCCGAGGAATTGTTGCCGGAGCCGGTGCGGGATGTAACTGTTGTGGATGGCCATGCGTATATCCTGACGGCGGTCGGGGTACAGGTGTATGATCCCGCCTATACCAACATGTCGTCTCCGATGATTACCGGAGCCTTCACCGCCCTCGATTATGAGCCCATCTCGGGGCTGCTCTACCTGGGCCACAATGCCGGGGTCAAGAGCTTTGATCTTCTGGGTACGGAGCAGGGAACCTATCCCGGGCCGTTTGGTCAGGTCATGGGCCTGCGTCACCACCACAGCAAGTAGTAGAATCACTTCCCGATTCATTCAACCCCTCACACACTTTATTCATCGAGATTTAGCACATTTTTACCCCTGGACCTCAGATATTTGTTTGATTTCGGTTCGTCCGAAACCCAATTGGTTCGTCTAAGATGGGCAAATAGAAGGTCTCCATAAAGGCGACTTCTTCAGGCTTCGATCCCAACTGGTTGAAGATTAGGGGGAAATCGTCATGGTGAATTCGGGGGATATGCACACTTTTTTTACAAATTGTCGTGGTTTATCCTTCACAAAAAGGCTAATTTTAGCGCGATTCTTATCATACCAAAAAGTTTTGTTTATGAGTTTTTTGCAGCGTAAAGGAAAAAACCAACCCCTACAGATTGTTACTTGCTTGGTGGCGGTATTGGTGAGCGGATGGCTGCTTCAGTCCTGTAAGAAGGATTACGACCTGCTCCGGCCGGATCGGCTGGACAGCGACGTGACCTGGAATCCGGAGCTGGCGGTCCCGCTGATCGAATCCGAAATCGACATGGCAGAGGCCCTGAACCGGTTTGACGACGAAGACGTCGTCCTCTGGGACGCTGAGGGTCTGCTGGCCCTCAAGTACTTCAGCGAAGTCTTCTCCCTGACCGCCGAAGATGCTTTCAACATCCCGGACCAAGCCCTTCAACCGACCGCAGTTCCCATTGCCCCCAATGATGTCGCTACAGTATTGGGCGGGAACGATGCGACGACCAACATTCCGCCGTTCAATTTTAACCTTGACCTCTCGACCTTTAACAACAATGGTCAGGTTTCAGCTCCGGACCTGGAAACGGTACGGTTCAAGAATGGCTCCTTCAATTTCTCGGTTTCCAGTGGCGTCTCTTGTGATGCCGTTTGGACGATCACCTTCCAGGAATTGTTGGACAATGGCGCTCCGACCACCATTACCCTGAATGTTCCGGCGAACGGAAACAACGCAGTGAACACACTGCTGGCAGGTCGGGTGCTCGACATGAGTGGAAATCCCAACTCGTTGACCGTTTCGGCTTCGGTGACCTACCGGACTGGTACCGGCGCTCCCGTAGCTGGCCAGAGCTCTCAGTTGACCTTCGCCCTGGCGGGGATGGAGTTCTCGCTTCTCACTGGCGACCTCAACGAGCAATTCGTGCCGGTTGACCTCGATACCGTAGATGTCCGCCTCTTCAACAACTCCGATGAAGGCGATATCTTCTGGGAGGAGCCGCGCCTGGTGACCATTTTCACCAACTCCTTCGGTGCCGACCTGCTCATCCAAACCAATACCTTTTACGCATTGGATGAAGACGAAAACGAAGTGGTCCAGATTACCTCTCCCTTCGACGCCGGTGTGGTGGTCCAGGGCAATCCCAACCAGTTGGGCGTCCAGGTGACCATCGATACCCTGTCTGACGTTGCGAATCCGCCGACCAATGTGGTCCAGGCTGCCGAAATCGAGCCGAATAAGCTCATTTACCAGGTTGACCTGACCGCTGATCCGGCTTCTTCCGCCATCAACCCGAACTGGGTGGCCGATACCAGCCGCCTCAAGATGGACCTGGAAGCATACCTTCCCTTCTTTGGCCGCGCGACCAACTTTACCAAGACCGATACCACCGAAGTCGATATCTTCCCGATTGACGACGACATCGAGGAAATCACCTCCGTCCAACTGCGTTTGATCATCGAGAACGGATTCCCGATTGACGCTGTAGGTCAGATTCGATTCCTGGACAGCAATTTTGTGGTCATCGATTCGGTCTGGGAAAATGGATCCGAGCAAATCATCCGTTCTGGCACTGTGGTCAACAACCAAATCGACCAGGTCAATGGCCGGACGATTGAGATCACGGACATTTTGCTGGAGCGTGAACTGCTGGAGCGTTTGGAAACTGCTGGATTGCGCCACGTTGAACTCCGCGGTTCCATCGAGACCACGCGCGACGGCGCCCAACAAACCCCTGTCAAAATCTTCAATACGTATTCTTTGAAGCTGAACCTCGCCATGAAAGTAGAGGCGGTCGTCAATACGGGCAACCTCTAAGACAGGGAATTTTTGTAATTGGGAATGTGTAAATACCGAATAAGAATGCAATTCAAGAATAAATGGTTACTGGTCGCGTTGATGTTCATCTCTTCGATGGGCTTCGCACAAACCGACCTGACACTTTACAATATGACATGGACACCCCAGTCCATGTACCAGAATCCGGCCCTGACGCCGGAGACCAAGATCAATATCGGACTTCCCGGTATCTCCTCGATCTACGGCCAGGGCATCAATACTGGCTTCACGATCAAAGACCTCGTCCAGCTCAACAGCCAGGACTCGTTGATCCTCACCCCCGACAACATGATTGACCAGCTTGCCAATCGGAACTATTTCATGGGGAACCTTGCTGTGGATTACCTTTCCTTCGGCATCCGGGTCAACCGGAACTACCTGAGCTTCAACGCGACGGAGCGGGCCATGGTCCGTTTTACCTATCCGCGTGACCTCCTGGGACTCGCCTGGTACGGCAACGGGGATCCCCGTTACCTCGGCGGCGACAACCCGGCGGACTTCTCCGGATTGGGCCTCGACGCGCAGAGCTGGCGGGAACTGGGTTTCTCCTGGACCCGTGACATCGACGAAGACGGCAAGCTCAAGATCGGCGGTCGCCTCAAGTACCTGAACGGTACCTGGGCTTCCCGCACCGAGAATTCTGACCTGAGCCTCACCACCGATGGCACCTATTATAGCCTCACTGCCAACTCCAACTTCCGTCAGAACCTGTCTGGATTCGACAACCAGGTAGCTGGTGTCGATACGGCGGCTGGCGCTCAGGTGACCGCGACCGATTACCTCTTTGGTCGGAACCACGGCCTGGGCGTGGATGTGGGCTTTCAGTGGGAAGTCATCGACTCTACCCTCCGGGTATCCGGTAGCTTGGTGGACCTGGGCTTCATCCGTTGGAAGAACAATCCCCTGAATATCTCTTCCGAGAATGCTTCGTTTGAATTCCGCGGCATCGATGTCCTGGACTTCCCCGACAGCCTCGAAACTGTCAATGGTGACTACCTGGATTCTCTGGGCCAAACCATTTTGGATTCCATTGAAAACACCTTTACCCCCGATACCACCCGGGAGGCCTTCAACGCACCCACCATTCCCCGTTTCTACATCGGAGCCAACTACCTCATCAACGACAATATGGATGCAGGTCTGTTGTTCAGCGGGGAAGTGTACAAAGGCGTTTTCCGTCCCACGTTGACCGCTTCTTATAACCTGAAAGTGACCCAGGTCCTTCAGTTGTCCGCGAACTGGTCCTACATGAATCGGAGCTTCCTGAATGCAGGCTTTGGGTTCTCAGTCAATGCAGGTCCCGTCCAGTGGTACCTCGCCACCGACAACGTGCTGGCGCCGATCGTGCCGGCCAGCGTCACCAATGCCCATGTCCATACCGGCATCAACCTGACCATCGGTCGGAAGCCGAAGGACCGCGACGAAGACGGTATCCCGGACAAAGAAGACGAATGTCCTGACACCCCCGGCCTCGCCGAATTCAATGGCTGTCCTGACCTCGACGGGGATAAGATTCCGGATGTACGCGACAGCTGTCCCGAGACCCCGGGTATTCCGCTCTTCAATGGCTGTCCCGACCGCGATGAAGATGGCGTTCAGGATTCCGAAGACGAATGCCCCGATGATCCTGGTAAGGTGGAATACAATGGCTGTCCTGACCGTGATGGCGATACCATCATTGACAAGGAAGATGCCTGTCCCGATGAGCCGGGTCCGGTGGCGACCAAAGGTTGCCCCGATGCCGACGGCGATGGCATCATTGACAGCGAAGACCTCTGCCCGCAGAAGCCTGGTGATGTTGAGCATAAAGGTTGCCCGGATACGGACGGTGACGGCCTCTACGACAACGAAGACCGTTGTGTAGACGAGTTTGGTCCGACCGACAACTTCGGTTGCCCCTACGGTGACCTCGACAAGGATGGCATCTTCGACAAGGAAGACCGCTGCCCGGATACGCCTGGTCCGAAAGAGAACAATGGCTGCCCCTACGGTGACCTCGATGGTGACGGCGTGACCGACAATGTAGACGAATGCCCGAATACGCCTGGTCTGCCCGAGAACAATGGCTGTCCGAAACTGGAAGAAGAGGAAGAAGAAATCCTCCAGGCCGCCTTCGACAACCTCGAATTCGAATCGGGTAAATCGGTCATCCGTTCCACTTCCTATGAGTCCCTGGACTCCCTCGCTTCCCTGCTCGTCAAGAAGCCGGATTGGAAGCTGCGGATTGCAGGTCACACCGACAACGTCGGTGCTGCTTCCAGCAACATGCGCCTGTCCAAGAACCGCTCCAACGCTGTGAAGGATTACCTCAACAGCCGCGGTGTGGCTGAGGATCGCTTCATTGTCGAGTGGTACGGTGAAGACAAGCCGATTGCGCCGAACAATACCGCTGCGGGACGTCAGAAGAACCGCCGCGTAGAAATGGAAGTCGTCTTTGAATGACGGGTTCTAAGTGAATAAATACCAGCAGGGCTGCCCGTGAGGGCAGCCCTGTCTGTTTTTGGGGCTGGTTGGAATCGGGCAGCAAGTTCCGCTTCAATGCTTCCCGCATCGAAATGCGCTTGCTCCAGAATAGTATCCCGGAACATGGATTTGGCAGAGGCCATCCTGTCGATTAATTCGTAAATTGGGGGATGGCCGTGCAAATTCTAATCGTTGACGACGAACCGGATGTAGAATTGATCTTCCAGCAAAAGTACCGCCGCCGCATCCGCCGCGGTGAACTCCAATTTCATTTTGCCCTGAATGGCCAGGCGGCCCTCGACCTCCTCCGGCAAGAGCCCGAAATCCACCTCGTTTTCACCGACCTCAACATGCCCGTCATGGGAGGCCTCGCCCTGCTCCGCGAGATCCGCGAATTGCAGCGGGAAGCCCTGGTGAGCCTCGTGATCAGCGCCTACGGCGACATGGACAATATCCGCGCGGCCATGAACCAGGGGGCATTTGACTTCATCACCAAACCCATTGACCTGACCGACCTCGACCAGGTGCTGGACAAGGCATTGGGGGAAGTGGGGAAAATCCTGAACCAGCAGGAGACAGAAGCGAAATTGGTGGTGTCGGAGCAAAAAAGGGAGGAAAGCGAATACCTGCGCCAGATCCAGAAGGAGTTTTTTGACAACATCACCCACGAGATTCGGACGCCGCTCACGCTCCTGCTGGGGCCCTTGGGCCAGGCCCTCGACCTCGCCGGCAACGACGCCCACCGCCGCTTACTCCTCCAGGCTCAGCGCAATGGCCAGCTTTTGCTCGACCTTGTCAACCAGCTCCTCGATTTTGCGCGGGTCGACGCCCGCGCCCTCAAAATATATCCCCAGCCACTCGACCTCCGTGAGACCACGGAGCAATTGACCGAGACCTTTCGCACGCTCGCGGATCAGAAGCAGATCGATCTGCGAACCGAGTGGCCCGAGCATTTGCCCTTGCTCCACGCGGATCCCCGCTTGATCAGCCGCGTCCTCCTCAACCTCCTCAGCAATGCCCTCAAGTTCACGCCGAATGGTGGGCGGGTGGCTGTGATCCTCAGCGAAACGAACGAAGGCATCCAATTGGAGGTGCAGGATTCCGGGCCCGGGATTCCTCCCGCGGACCAGGAGAAGGTATTTGACCGGTTTTTCCGGTCGGAGCAGGGTTCCGCCTACCAGGGAACTGGGATAGGATTGGCGCTGACGAAAACGATTGTGGAGCTGCACGGAGGCGAAATTGGGGTGGAGTCCATTCCTGGCCAGGGAGCCCGATTCCGGGTGGTACTGCCTTTGCAGCCGCCCGGAGAGCATGTCGCAGCGGTGGTGGAACGAGAAAAGGAAGGGGAGGAAACAGAACCAAAGTCGGGGAATGAGGAGCCGATTTTGGTGGTGTTGGCCGAGGACAATGTAGAAATGCGGGCCTATGTGGAAGGTATTCTCGAGGAAAAATACCAGGTCCTGGCGGCTCCTGATGGCCGGGCTGCCCTGGCATTGGTGGATGAGCACCTGCCCGATCTCGTCGTCTCCGACGTGATGATGCCGGGGATGAATGGCTTTCAATTGTGCGGTCAGATCAAATCGCAGCGCACCACGAATCATATCCCGGTGATCTTGTTGACGGCCAAATCCCACGCGGATGACCGCGTGGAAGGGTTGCAGGTCGGGGCCGACGCTTATTTGGCCAAGCCATTCCACGCCCCCGAGCTCCACGCCCAAATCGGCAATCTCTTGCAACAAAGGTCCCAGCTCCGGGAACGCTACAAAGAGGAATTCCTCCTCCATCCGGCCCCTTCGAAGGAATTGTCTATGGACGAGCAATTCCTCGCCCGTATCCGGAGCCTGATCGAAACCAATATCGAAAACGAACAATTCGGAGTGGAATGGCTCGCCGACGAGATGGCGATGAGTCGCAGGAACCTCACCCGCAAAGTCAAGGCCCTGACCGGCACGCCCCCCGCCAAATTGATCCGGACCTACCGGCTCGAAAAGGCATTGGACCTGATGAAATCGCGCTCGGCGACCATGCGCGAAATCGCCCTGCGGACCGGTTTTGGGAGTTCTTCCTACTTCACCAACTGTTTTAAATCCCACTACGGCCAGAGTCCGCGGGAGTACCTCGAAACCAATTTTGCATGAAGGCATTGTTCCGATATATCCTTTTGGGAAGCCTGTGCGGGGGCATTTTTCTGTCGCTGTCCGCCCAAATCCCCGCCTTGCAAAAGCGGTTGGACGACGCATTGACAGCTGAAGCTCGCTTGGAAGCGATGTTGCTGTTGGGGGAGGCGTACCTGGACGTCAAGGTCGATTCCAGCTACCTGATGGCGACCCAGGCCCGGGAATTGGCGCGTCGATTGGAGAAGATGGGGGAAGAAGCGGAAGCGGAATTGTTGCTGGCGGCGGTGGAGGAGATTCGAGGGAATTGGCAACCTGCCGAGGCCTTGAACCGCCTCGCGGCGGAGAAGGTCATTGCCCTCGGAGATGCCATCGGAGAGGGGAGAAGTTGGGCCCAGTTGGCGCAGTTATACGTTCGGCGGGGAGAACCTGACTCCGCCCGCCTCTATTTCGGTCGGGCGACCGAAGCATTTTCCCGCTCCTCCCAACCCCAACTGGCCACCCAGGTCCACCTCGACCACGGCGAGTTCCTGCGGATCGAAGAAGACTATAAACCCGCCCGCAAGCAGGCCGAATTGGCCCTGGAACTGACCGATGGCTACCGCAACCGCGCTTTACAGGCCCGCGGCCACCTTTTGCTGGGCCGCATCCACCGCGACGCCGGCCAATTGAATTCCTCCCTGGACCAATTCCGGAAAGCGTTGTTGTTGTTTGAACGTTTGGACGACAAAGTGGCCCAGGCATCGACTTTGAAGGGCTTGGCGCAGGTGCAGATGGAAAAGGGGCAAACGGCCGTGGCGATTGATTATGCGGAAAAGGGATTGGCATTGGCGAGGGAAACGGAGACGGCGGCCGAAGCGATGGATCTGTACGGGATTTTGGGAGAATTGATGGCCAAGGAGGAGAAATTCGACCAGGCTTTGGACTACAATCGGCTCAAGGAAGTGCTCCGCGACAGCCTGTTGGGGGAGGCGGCCAGTGGGGACCTCGCGAGTATTGTGAACAAATACGAGCAGGAGAAATTGCGGTTGGAGAATGAACGGGTGGCGCAGGAAAATGAGTTGAACGAGACGAAAATCGCCCTGCAAGAGCAGGAGATTCAGTTCCAGCAGACCCGCATGTATGCCGTTCTGGGAGCCCTCGCCCTCATGGTCATTTTCGGGATCATCCTCGTCTACGCCAATATCCAGCGCAAACGCGCGAACCGGCGCCTCGCCCAGGCCCTCGCCGACCTCCAACGCACCCAAACCCAATTGGTGCGGTCGGAGAAGCTGGCCTCCCTGGGACAGGTCACCGCTGGCATCGCCCACGAAATCCGCAATCCCCTCAATTTCGTCAACAACCTCAGCCAATTGTCGGTGGGGATGGTAGATGAATTGGGGGAGGAGCTGGAAGAGATCAAGGGCAAGCCCTTTGAAGGGCAGGATGCGGAGATCGTGGAAGAGTACTTCGACGATATCCGTGCTAACGCGGGCAAGATCCACTCCCACGGGCAGCGCGCGACGCGCATCGTGCAGGACATGCTGGCGCACGCAGGGAATGCCGAGCAGGACAAGGTCCCGGTGCAGGTATCCGAGCTGGCTGAGGAGTACCTCCAGATGGCCTTTCACGGGCTGAAAAGCCGCAAGCCGGACTTCGAATGCGGAATGCAATTCGAGGGGGCGGAAGGATTGCCGGCGATTCCGGCCGCCCGCGCCGATCTGGGGCGGGCTTTGCTGAACGTCTTCAGCAATGCCTTTGAAGCGGTCCAGGACCGCGGGGCGGCGGGAGGCGAGGTGCGCGTGCAGGTGCACGCGGTCGGCGGTGACATCCGGATCAGCATCCGGGATACCGGAAGCGGCATTTCCCCCGACAATTTGGCCCTGATTTTCGATCCCTTTTTCACCACCAAATCTCCCCAGGAAGGCACAGGATTGGGATTGAGCTTGGCCCACGAGACGATTGTGAAGGGACACGGCGGACGGATCGAGGTGGACAGCAAGGTGGGGGAGGGGACGGAGTTTAGGATTTTTCTCCCGGCGAAATGAGGACGAAAATTCTGCGATTGATTTGACGGCCCATGTATGAGGATTTAGCGGAAATATTGCCCAGTGCTTGCCCGGAATTCCTCGAAGCGATGGAAGAAGGGTTGTGGACGGCCTTGGAACAGAGCCTGAAGGTGTCGGTTGAGGCATATTATGAGGGGATGGATCGATTTCCTGCGAATAGCGACGAATGGATTGGAACCAAGGGGCATTACAGCTTCACCCAGGTGACCTTGCATTTTTGGGGAGCCCGAGAAATCCTGAAGCCTTCCTGGTATTCGCCGGGATCTTCGGAACCTGTTTCTGTCCAGGTGCCTCCGCCGGACGATACCTTGTTTTTTTGGTCGGACATGGATGCGGCGGACTTAAGAGCTTACCTGCCGAAGTCATGAGCTGAATCTTCCTTTTCACTGCGAAAACAGTTCATCCACCAGTCCAATCAATTTTTCCTTGGTCAGGGGCTTGGTTATGTACCGGGAAATGGAGGAGTATTTGTCCGCTTGCTGGTGGTCATAGGGATGGTCAGAAGTGGTCAGGAGGACGATTTTGACGTTGAGAGATTGGTGGTAATTGAAAATCTCAAACCGGTCCAGAAACTCGAACCCGTTCATGACGGGCATGTTGATGTCCAATAAGATCAGCTCCGGCACGTGCTGGTCCAACTGGATGCAGTTTTGGATATAGGTGATGGCCTCGCTGCCATTTTCCTTGATTTCGATGGCGGCGGTCAACCCGGATTGGGAGAATATATACTGGTTGTAAAAGTTGACGGTGTCGTCGTCGTCAACGAGGAGGACTTTGGATAGAGAGGGCATGGGTGAAAAAGGGCAATTAAAATTCCTGCTAGATACTACTGATTTCAAGAGAAAATTACCGATTTATAAACTGAAAAGAGACCCCCTGAAGGTGTATTTTGGAATTGGCTCAGGGAAAATGATCTACGGTTAAATTGTCCTGGAGCTATATTCAGCGAGGATTTTTGTATCTTTTCCTACCATTCGCCTCCAAACAACCTTTCCAATGATTCTTTCCTCCTTCCAACGCTTCCGAAAGCCATTGACCCAACTCCATTTCGTGGGCCTGGGATTGGCGATCATCAATGCTGGGGTGACCGCCATTTGGAGCTTCAGCCTGACCACTCCCATTGAATTGGGCTTGGAGTTGTTTGTCGCGATCAGTGGCCTCATTTTGTGTTTTGCCCATCTCCGCCCGATTCGTCCGCCCTTCTATTATTTCATGTTCTACGGTATTGCCGCTGCTTTAAGCCTGATTTCCCTCATTTTCAAAGGCGTTTTCGTTTTCTTTCTCTTCCTGATCCTGTTTCCCCTGCTCCCCAACGAAGTCGAATTCCAACAGGACGGAATCGTGATTGAAACCCCGGTTCAGGGCGTGATGGCGCGGTGCTGTGAATATGTGGTCAAGGAAGAGCAAATGGGAATTTTTGTGCAGGAATTGGGAACTTTCGAGACGGAGGGGCAGTTAAATATGGAGTCGGTAAAAGTCCGGCGGGAGGACGGGAAGGTTCAACTGAATTACCGTCTGGAAGGGGAAGTGGAAGACCGGGAGCAATCATTTTCACTCAATTAGGAAGATGCTTTTTCCCTGCCCCTTTCTCTCCCACCCAAAAATTCTCTTTTTCCACCCCCAAATGTGTTGAATCAGGGTTTTTCACATGGGTTTTTCTTGTTAACTTCGGACCAAATTAAGGATGTATTCATGAGTCAGACGAAAATAGATCTCAAAGACCGCGTTACCCCGACTTTCTTTCCCAAGCACCAGGAAGCGATCTACCGCCGATTGGAGAGTAAGGATTTGGTCGTGGACATTGGTGAGAACGATCCTTTGGGCACAGAAATGGTCCTGAACCTGGGCCCGCAGCATCCGGCTACCCACGGGGTACTTCGCTGCGCCCTCCAATTGGATGGAGAATTCATCCAGAAGTGTGTGCTTGACCTCGGCTACCTCCACCGCGGGGTTGAAAAGATCGCCGAGCACAAGACCTACCAGGAGTTCATGCCCTATACTGACCGGATGGACTACCTCGCCCCGTATTCCACCAACGTTGCTTGGTGTCTGGCGGTGGAGAAGCTCGTCGGCATTGAAGTGCCCGAGCGCGCCCAGTACCTGCGGACCATCGCTTGCGAGCTGGCCCGCATCTCCGCCCACCTCCTCTGGTTGGGCACGATGATCATGGACGCTGGCGCCATCTCCATGTTCCTCTGGACCTTCCGCGAACGTGAAAACATCTACGACCTCTTCGACAAGTTCGCCGGAGTACGCTTTACCGTCTCCCACAGCCGCATCGGAGGTCTTCAGTTCGACGTGGATGACGATACCCTCCAGGGCATCTACAACTTCCTCCAGAACTTCAAAAAAGAACACAAAGGCTGGAAAAAGCTCCTCGCCAAAAACGCCATCTTCCTCCGCCGGGTAGACGGCGTCGGCATCCTGTCCAAGGAAGATGCCCTTTCCCTCGGCGTGACCGGTCCCGTGCTCCGGGGCTCCGGCGTTCCCTACGACATCCGCGAGTTCGAACCGTACCTCATGTACAACGAGGTCGATTGGGACATCGTGATCCGCGACGAAGGCGACTGCCTCGCCCGCTACTACGTCCGTCTGGACGAAATGGAACAGTCGGTGCGCATCATTGAGCAGTGCCTCAAGAAGCTCCCCAAGGGCGATATCCGGGCCGATGACGCCAAGGTGACCTATCCCTCCAAAGACGAAGTCTACTACTCCATGGAAGGCCTCATCCACGACTTCATGATGACCGACATGGGCGTTTGCCCGCCCGATGGCGCTGAAGTTTACCAGGCCATCGAGGCTCCCAAAGGAGAATTGGGCTTTCACCTGATCTCCGACGGAACCGGCTCCCCGGCCCGCGCCAAGATGAATTCGCCGTCCTTCTGCAACCTGCAAGGACTCGAGAAACTCATGGAAGGCGCCATGGTGGGAGATACCGTGGTCCTGATTGGATCGGTCGATCCGGTGATGGGTGAAGCTGACAAATAAGCGGTTCCTGACCGCTCAGAAATAGAAAACGGGGCTTTGCGGCCCCGGTTTTTTTATGCGTTGAAGTCAAATGGTCTCATTTGAGTGCGCCGACCGCGATGAGGGAGGCGAACATTTCAATGGTCGTGAGGGGACCATTGCGGACACAATAGAGGATATTGTGGCCCCGGCCATCGTAGATGCCGATGTAGGCATTGTTGTTTTTGATGGTGTACATCGTGGAATGGCCCTTGCCCATGTTGATGTAGATGTCATCGCGGAGGCAGAAAGCGGCGTTGTAATCGGTTCCGCGGCACAAGTCGATCCGGCTGTTGCTGTCGCGGACCGTCCAGGTGGCATCGTAGCCCGCGCCGTAGCAGATATACTTGTTTTCCCGCAGTGTGAAGACCACATCGTAGCCGTCCTGCCAGCAGAGCTTTCGCTTGTCCCGCCAGGTATACAGCGCGTCGTACCCTTTTCCCTGGCAAATGAATTGCTTGTTGTCAGCCATCGTTCAATTCGGTTTTGGATTCGGAGAAATGCCAACCACCACTGGCCAGCCCCCAAAAGTTAGGATTCATTTATTGCTTCCCCAAAATCCGCGTTCACTTCTTTTCCGTCACTTGATCACAAAATTGTCCGGAATGACCGCCTTGTACCGGACCACGACGAGCCCGTCTTTGATCACATAGGTCTCGGCTTCCTGGTCTTCCAGATGATCTCCGCCTATGATCTGCACATTCTTTCCAATCCGCACATTCCGATCCAGAATGGCGTTTTTGATGATCGACCCTTCACCCACACCCATGGGAATGATCTTCTGTTGGTCCAATTCTTCCGGATCCTCATAATAATCGCTGCCCATCATCAGGGTATTCTCCAGTTCGGCGTCCTTCCCGATGAAGGACCGGATACCGACCATGGTATTGGCCAGGCGCTTGGCGTAGATGATGCAGCCATCGGAGATGACCGCGCCATTCATATCCGTCTGGAAGACCTTGGAAGGGGGAAGCATGCGGGCCCGGGAGAAAATGGGCTTGTTGCGGAGGTGGAAATTGAATTTGGGGCTTTCGCGGGTCAGGTCGATGTTGGCTTCGAAGAAGGAAGAAACGGTCCCGATGTCCGTCCAATAGCCTTCGTAGGGATGGCTGAAGACGCGGTGGTCGGTGATCGATTGGGGGATGATTTCCTTGCCAAAATCAACCGTGGTTTCGTCTTCCATGAGTTTGACGAGGACATCCCGGTTGAAGACATAGATGCCCATAGAAGCCAGGTAAATTCTGCCTTCGGCCTGCATTTCGGCGCTGACTTCCGAGTCCAGCCCTTCCAACTGGTCCAGCGGGGGCTTCTCCACAAAGGTGGTGATGGTGCCCGCGTCATTGGTCTTCATGATCCCAAATGCCGTCGCCTCCTTCTGGGTGACAGGAATGGTTCCTACCGTGATTTCAGCATTGTTTTCGACGTGGGCCGTGATCATGTCGTTGTAGTCCATCTGGTACAACTGGTCCCCGGAGAGGATGAGCGCATAGTCAAAATCGTGCCGCAAGCAGTGGCGCATGCTCTGGCGCACGGCGTCCGCCGTGCCCTGGAACCAATTCTTGTTCTCAATCGTCTGCTCGGCCGCCAATACGTCCACGAACGCGGAGGTAAAGAAGCTGAAATTGTAAGTGTTCTTGATGTGCCGGTTGAGCGAGGCCGAATTGAACTGGGTAAGGACAAACATCCGGGTGATGTCCGAATTGATGCAGTTCGAAATGGGGATGTCGACCAGCCGGTACTTACCGGCGATGGGGACAGCGGGCTTGGACCGGGTCTCGGTCAAGGGGTAGAGTCGGGTTCCCTGGCCTCCCCCCAAAATGATGGCAAGAACCTTGTTTTTGTACATGCTTACAGAATATAGGATTGGTAGAATTTCAAATATTGTTCGGAAGAACGCTCCCAGGAGTTGTCGATGGCCATCATCCGTCGGATGAGTTTGGCGACTTTTTCCTGGTTCTGCCACAGGTCGAGCGCCCGCTCGATGGCTTGGGCGATGTCCCCCACGCTCACTTCCGCGTGGCGAATGCCAAAACCATCGTCTTCCAGGTCGATCACGGTATCCTTCAGGCCACCGACGCTGCGCACAATGGGAAAGGTCCCGTAGCGCATGGCGTACATCTGGTTGAGCCCGCAGGGTTCCACGCGCGAAGGCATCAGCAGGAAATCACCGCCGGCGTAAAGCCGGTGGGACAATTCCTCGTTGTAGCCAATGAAGGTATTGTAATTGCCGGGAAAGCGATCCTTGAGCGCCGTGAGCTGGGTTTCCAGCTGCGGGTCTCCCGATCCCAGCATGATGACACTGAGCTCGTGCGAGGACAAGATATGGTCCAGCACCTCCACCAGGACATCCGCTCCTTTTTCATACACCAACCGCCCAATGAACACAAACAGCGGCAGTTGATCGTCGAGTTGGAATTCCTTGCAGAGCCATTGTTTATTGGCCCATTTGCCAGTGGGGACCGATTGGGCGTCAAAATTGGCCGGTAGGTAGGCGTCTGTTTCGGGGTTCCACACGTCGAAATCGACGCCATTGAGGATGCCCCGGCACTTGGCCCGCTCGTGCCGGATAAGCCCGTCCAGGCCATTGGCCTGCTGCATCATTTCTTCCATGTAGCCGGGTGAGACCGAATTGACGCCCCAGGCACACTTGATGCCACACGCCAGGGGATTGATTTGCCCATCCCAATCCAGCAATCCGACGTGCTGCAAGGGAAATTCGGGCAGCCAATGGAGCTTGTCATGCGAAAACCAGCCCTGGTACTGGGCATTGTGGATGGTCAGGATGGACGGCGTTTCTTTCAGCTTCGCAAAGGCGGTGCAATGGCTCATCATAAAGGGAACCAGGCCCGTATGGTGGTCGTGGCAATTCACCACATCCGGCATCGTTTCCTGTTCCACGATATAGGTCAGGGCCGCCAACGAAAAGGCGAGGAACCGCTTGGAATCGTCGAACGAATACACATAATCCGTGCTGAGCAGGTCCGGAATTTTCACCATCAACACATCAACTTCGAGCTTGTCGTCCTGGGACCGGACCAGAGAAAAGGGAATCTTTTCCCCGCCCATTTTGATGTGCCCAATGAATTCAGTCTCGAAATTGTGGGCGTCCGTATAGCGATTGAGGTAAAATGGGAGAATGACTCGGGAGGAATGCCCCGCTTTTTCCTGGTATTTGGGCAGGGCTCCCACCACATCCCCCAGACCGCCCACCTTGGCGATGGGATAGCATTCGGCGCTGATGTGTATGATGTTCATGGAAGGTATTGGCAAAAAGATCGCTCAATTGCAATGTACCAATTTGAAGCTGGAGTTGGGAGAATTGAGCAGTGAATTCAAGGGGGAAGGATGCAAATGAGAGGAGTTGAGCCGGAGGGGCTAGAAAAATGAGGGGGAAAGAAACTTTGGGCATGAAAAAAGTGTCCCTGGAGAGGGAAATGCAGGGAAACAAATGGAAGGGCGATTGGAAATGAAAAGGAGAAATGGCCTCAATGGCGCAACCGCGGAGCCTTCTCCGTGGGGTCCAGGGAAACTTTCTCGTCCAGCGGGAAGTCTTCGATCTGCGGCCCCGCCTGGATGAGGAATTGCATGTAGTTGATGGTCTTCCCAATGTCCAGGAAGCGGCGCTCAAAGTCGGTGGTGATGCCATTGTCGGCATTTTTGAGGTCGGAGGCGTGGAGGTCCCGGGTCTGGGCCTGCACCTTGATGTCAAAGATTTGGGCCGCGTTCAGGGCCTCAAAATGCTCCAACGCATATTCAAAGAAGCTGTTGTTGTCCGATTTGAACCAGATTTGTCCCGGCGGCTTCAGGATGCGGGCGTACTGGATCAGAAAGCGCTCGTTGACCATGCGGTTCTTGGTCTGCTTTTTGCGCGGAAAGGGGTCGGGAAATGTAATCCAAATGCCGTCGAGCTCTCCGGGGGCGAAGTAAGAGCTGATGCCGTGGATATCGCAGCGCAGGAAAGCAAGGTTCTCCGTACCTTCTTCCAGGGCCCGGCGGGCGCCGGTCCACATCCGGGTGGCCTTGATGTCCACGCCGATATAGTTGATCTCCGGGTGCGCCTGGGCCAGCCCCAGCGCCAAATCGCCTTTGCCACACCCCAGCTCTACAATGATCGGATTTCCATTGCCAAAATGCTCCGCCCAGCGCCCCTTCATTGTCTCATCTGCATTGAAACAGTTCGGCAAATCGTTGAATTCTTCCTTCTTGATAGACTTTTTTCGACCCATGCCGGCAAATATAGCCATTCCATTTGTCCGTTTCCCTTCTCCATCCCCCAATAATTGTGCATATTTAGTCAGAATGGTTTGTTGATTCATTTCTCTTTACCCACCATGAAGCACATTTTCTGGCTCCCGATCGCCCTTTTGCTCCTGTCTTCCCCTTCGCTGCTGGCCCAAAGTCCGGCCCAGAGCGACATCAGCCGCCTGAATTCCAGCCTCAAGATGCTGGCCAAGCTCGATGCGGCCCCAGATTGGGACAATACGTCCTACCAGACCCGCTACGAGAGCTATTTGAAGAAGGCGGAGGCGGCAGTGGAAAACATCGAAAAGAAGGACCCGGCCTATGAGTTGGGGGCTTTGAAGGCGCAGGTGAAGGGAAATCGGAGTCGGTTTGCGGCGAACAAGAAGGACAGTGGGGGAGATGACCGGGCGGCGTATTGGGCGCAGCGGGAGCAGGAAAAAGCGGCGCAGAAGGAAAAGCGGGCCGCTGAGGAACAGCGGGCGCGGCAACAAGCCGATTCGATCCGCAAAGCAGTGGAAGCCCAAATGCAAGCCCACCAAACTCAATACGAGAGCGAGGAGGCCGTGAAAGCGGCGGAACGGGCCCGCGAAGAGCGGCAGGCAGCGAGCAATCCCCGGCCGATGGTGGACCAACGTCCGGCCGGAACAGTTAGCGTTTCCTTGAAGAACACCTGTACGACCGCAATCAAGTACTGCATCGACGACGGAAGCTCGGTGCGCTTCTTCACCATTGGCGCCAATGAGACGGCTTTGCGCTATACCCGACCTGGCTCCCAGGTCTGCCGAATTTCCGAGGGCCGAAAGGGAGGCGTCATCGGCGTGGTCGGCGCCACTGACGGGGGCAAAATCTTCATTTGTACCCGCTGAGAATCTGTTTTATCCCCATTCGACGTTTCAACATCTATCTCCGAAATAATCGGTCCGGACCCCTTTGCTTTTTGTGAATTGTACTTAACTTTGTAGCCTCTTAAAATTAACTGGAAGAACTCAAGGTTAAATTCGTCCTATGTCATACTTATTTACCTCAGAATCAGTCTCTGAGGGACATCCCGACAAGATTGCTGATCAGATTTCCGATGCCATTTTGGATGCTTTGCTCGCTCAGGACCCCGGTTCCCGGGTTGCTTGTGAAACGCTTGTGACCACCGGCCAGGTGGTTGTGGCCGGTGAAGTCACCACCAAGGCCTACGTGGAAATCCAGGAAATCGTGCGCGATACCATCCGTAAAATTGGGTATACCAGTGATGCCTATCAGTTTGACGCTGACAGTTGTGGTGTGCTCGTCGCCCTGCACAGCCAGTCGCCGGACATCGCACAGGGAGTCAACGAAGGCGAAGGAATTGACCTTGACCAGGGAGCTGGTGACCAGGGAATGATGTTCGGTTACGCGACCCGCGAAACCGATTCCTACATGCCCATGGCCCTCTACTACTCCCACAACCTGCTGCGGGAACTCGCCCGCATCCGCCGCGAAGAATCCGACAAAATCGGCTACCTCCGTCCGGACAGCAAGGCCCAGGTAACCATTGAGTACGACGACAACGACAAGCCGATCCGCGTACATACCGTCGTCATCTCCACCCAGCACGACGAATTCGTCAACGAAACTACCCACCCCGATCTGAGCAAAAAGGAGCGGGAAGACCTCATGCTGGGCCAGATCAAGGAAGATATGGTCAATATCCTGATCCCCCGCATCATCCCGAACGAATTGCTTGACCAGGAGACCATTTACCACATCAACCCCACCGGCAAATTTGTCATTGGAGGTCCCCACGGTGACGCAGGGCTGACGGGTCGTAAGATCATCGTCGATACCTACGGTGGCCGTGGTGCCCACGGTGGTGGTGCCTTCTCCGGCAAGGACCCGTCCAAAGTGGACCGTTCCGCCGCCTACGCCAGCCGCCACGTGGCCAAGAACCTGGTTGCAGCCGGTGTCGCCGAAGAAGTATTGGTCCAGGTCTCCTACGCCATTGGGGTTGCCCGTCCGGTTTCCGTCTACGTGAACACCTACGGCACCTCCCAGTTGGGCATCTCCGACGCCGAGATCGCTTCCAAGGTCAACGAAATCTTCGACCTGCGTCCCAAGGCCATCACCGAGCGTTTCCAGTTGCTCAATCCCATTTACTCTGAAACTGCTGCCTACGGACACTTGGGCCGCGAGCCCTTCGAAAAGGAAGTTCCGGTCAACTACGTGCAGGTAGTCGAGGAAAATGGCGTGAAAAAAGAAATCCGGACCCAGGAAATGAAGAATGTTCAGTTCTTCGGTTGGGAAAAACTTGATTACGTCGACCAGGTCAAAGCCACCTTCGGCATCTGATCTCGGATCAAATATAAAGTTACAGCAAGGCTGCCCTCGGGTGGCCTTTTGTTTTTTAGCCCTGGCCGAGGTAAGCCAGTAAGATCCGGATACCCACGAAAAGGACCAGGCCCGCCGTTCCCAGCCGTATCCAGCGGGCGGGAAGCCATTTTGCGCCCACCCGCGACCCGATCTGTCCCCCCAGGAAGACCGCCGCAATGAGCAGACCCGTCAGCCCCCAATCCATGTCGAAATCTGCCTGGGTCAGTTGCCCGGCCAATCCCGCGAGGGAATTCACCAGGATATAGAAGCTGGCCGTTGCGGCGATGGTCGAAGGACGGTCCCATCGAAGGAGGTTGAGCAGGGGAGATAGAAATATCCCACCTCCAATTCCGACGAGCCCGGCCAGGAAGCCGATACCGCCTCCGAGGCTAATGTTGATGAGCACTGGCGTGGAACGGATTTCGTCATCTCCGGAAGGAAGGAAGAGGGATTGCCGGACGAGGAGCAATGCGGCGGCGATGAGGGTGATGCTGAGGATGAGGAAGAACAGGGGCTGGGAAAGGCGAATGGTGCCGCCGAGAAAGGCCATCGGAAGCCCGGCGGCAACAATGGGGATCATCTTGCGCCATTTGGCGTGGCCAGCGCGCTGGTAGATGAGGGTGCCGCCCGTGACGACGACGAGGTTGCAGAGCAGGGCCGTGGACCTGATGGTGCGGTAATCGAGCCCGTAGAGGGCGAGGACCGCGAGGTAGCTGCTCCCGCCGCCAAAGCCCACCGAGGCGTACAGCAGGGCGATCCCGAAGAAGAAGGCAAGCAGCTCCCAATGTTCCATGCTGCTTGAAATTAGCAGCTTTTCCAGTTGAAATCACCTGCATGGATAAGATTTATCATATTCTTCTGGTCCCTGGCTCAGATGCCGTAGATTTTCGCAAATTCGAATTATGGTTTGGTTCATACTCATCACGTTCATCCTCGTATTGCTGGCCCTGGACCTGCTGGTCTTCCACCGGAAGGGCCACGCTCCCAGCAATCGCCGGGCGGCGATTGAGACCGTCTTTTGGATTTCCATCGCGGGGGCATTTTCCTTTGCTGTCTACCTCATCTACCAGAAGGGCTGGATGTCCAATCCGCATACGGTGGACGCCGAGGACGCCGTGTTCAAGTACATCACCGGTTACCTCATCGAATTGTCCCTCTCCGTCGACAACCTGTTTGTGATCGCGATGATCTTCGCTTCCTTCAGCATTCCGCTGAAATACCAGCAAAGGGCCCTGTTTTGGGGGATCATCGGGGCGATTGTCTTCCGCGGGGTGATGATCGGCGTGGGCGTGGTCCTGATCGAGAAGATCAGCTGGATGACGTATATCTTCGGTGCGTTTTTGCTGTTTACGGCATTTCGGATGCTGGTCAAGAAGGAGGAGGAAGCGCCGAAAGGGACGACCCGCCTGAGTAAATTCCTCCGTATTTCGGAGGAGTTGGACGGGGAGAAATTTTTCATCGTGCGCCAGGGCGTGCGCATGGCGACCCCGCTGTTCGCGGCCCTGATCATGATTGAATTGACCGATCTGTTGTTTGCCTTGGATTCGATCCCGGCGATCTTGTCCGTCACCACCGATCCCTTCCTCGTCTTCTCCTCGAACATCTTCGCGATCCTGGGCCTGCGCTCGCTGTACTTCTTCCTGGCCAGCATGCTCGAGAAATTCGCCTACCTCAAGTACAGCGTCTTCGCCATCCTGGTCTTCGTTTCCCTGAAGCTGATCACCATTCATTTCGTACATTTTCCCGAGTGGTTCTCCCTGACGTTCATTGGCGTGAGTCTGGTGCTCGGGGTGCTGGTCTCCCTCCTGAACAAGCGGATCGACGAGGAGGAAGAGGAGCTGGAAGAAATGGAAAAGCAGGTGGAAGAGGAGGAGTAGAGGAGAGATGTCGTGGAAAAAAATGGACGTTTTCTTTTCATGGGAATGCGGATGTGTGAAAGGAAATGGGGTTTTCTTGTTGTGGGATCGCGGACGTATAAAAGGAAATAGGGTTTTCTTGTTGTGGGATCACGGACATGATAAGCAAAGTCCAGTTTGCTTATTATGAGTACCCACATATATAAAGAAAAATGGATTTTCTTTGCATGAAGCCAAGGACGTATAAGGTAATTGGAGACTTGCTTATCATGAAATTATAATATGGAAAGAAAACCCCATTTTCTTTTCATGAGTTTGCGAACGTATAAAGAATGCGGGCTTTTCCTTTTGTTGACTCCAAGGATGGATTAAGCAAATAGGGATTTCCTTTTCATGATCTTCTTTTCACATTAAGATTCCGCTCTTTTTTTGCCACGAGTCTTCTGTATTCCAATATTTTTCCCGTTCTTTGCTGTATTCCTATTCAAAAGGCTCAAAAAACAAGAAGGAGATGATGAAGATGCAGGATTGGAAGCCGACCCCACTACCTCTTACCATTGATGTTGAAACCAAGTCGATCCTCAAAAAGGCGACACGTGTACACCGTTACCTGGCAGAGCTGAAAGGCATAGCCGAAACCATCCCCAATCAAGGCATTCTGTTGAATACCCTGTCCATTCAGGAGGCCAAGGACAGTTCGGAAGTTGAGAATATTGTGACGACCCACGACGAACTGTATCGGGCTGGTTTAGAGATGGTAAAGGAGCAATCTGTTGCTGCCAAGGAGGTGCAAAATTATACCAGTGCTTTAAAACGTGGATTTCAACGAGTAGGAAAGAATGGGATTCTGACCTTGAACCACATTGTCGAGATACAGAGTTGTCTGGAGCAAAATAAAGCTGGTCTCCGAAAAATTCCCGGAACTGCCCTTCGCAATCAGGCGACCAAAGAGATTGTATATACTCCTCCTCAACATCCAGAGGAGATTTTGGACCTCATGGTGAATCTGGTCAATTATATCAATGACGATTCGATGTCGGATGTAGATGAAGTGGTCAAAGTGGCCATTGTCCACTTTCAGTTCGAGAGCATTCATCCATTTTTCGACGGCAATGGTAGGACGGGGCGGATTGTGAACGTTCTCTTTCTGATTCTCAAAAATATCCTGTCCATTCCGGTTTTGTACCTGAGTCGTTATATCAACCAAAACAAAGGTGAATATTATAAGCGTATCCAGCGCGTGCGGGACGAGGGAGACTGGGAAAGCTGGATCATGTTCATGTTGGATGCCATGGAGCAGACGGCGGTGTATACCATCTACCTCATTCGGGAAATTCGGGGGATGATGATGACCTACAAAAACGTCATCCGCCAAACATATAAGTTTTACAGCCAAGACCTCCTAAATAACCTGTTCAAGCATCCATATACCAAGATTGAATTCCTTATGGAGGATTTGCAAATCAGTCGGCCAACTGCATCGGGATATTTAAATCGGTTGGCGGAAGATGGATTGGTGGAAAAAAGGAGTATGGGCAAATACCGCTACTTTGTGAATACCCCTCTGGTGAATCTGCTGAGTGAGCCAACTTTGCTGCCCATCACCATCTAATGCCCACCCCTTCCCCAAACTTCCTATATTTGCCGCATGGCGCGCAACCTCATCCAAACCCAGTACGGACAATTGCCTTGGATCTCCGCCATCCTGGCGGCGGCTGTCTACACGACCACCATTGCCCCGACAATCAGCCATACCGATTCGGGCGAATTGGCCGCCGTCGCGTATACCGGAGGCGTCGCCCACCCCACGGGGTACCCCCTGTTCACCCTCATCGGGTGGCTGTGGACCCGCATTCCCATCGTCAAACCGGCCCTCCAGCTCAATTTCCTGTGCCTCTTATTTGTCGCGGGGGGCGTCTTTTTCTTTGCCCGCTCCCTCCAACTCTTCTTCGACAATTGGCGGACCCGCATCAAAGGCGCTGAGGACGGTGGCGCAGCCCTGGTCCAACGCGTGCACTTCTTCGCCATTTTGACCGGAAGTCTGTTGTTGGCCTTTTCCCAGACCTTCTGGTTCCAAAGCACTTCTGTAGAGGTTTATTCGCTTCATATTCTCCTCGTCTGCCTCAACCTATACCTGCTCCTGCGAGCTTGGTATGCTCCCGACGACGCGACCCGGCCCTGGCTGTGGTTGGCCGGGGGAATGGCCCTTGGATTCGCGAATCACCTCACGTTCTTCACGATTTTGCCCGCGGTAGCGTGGTTGTTCTTCGCCAAGAATCGATTTGGAGCGGGGGCATTTCGACGACTCGGCTTGATGCTGGCCATTTTCATCCCGCTGTTGGCGTTGCAATACCTTTGGTTGCCCTTGCGGGCTGGTGCCGATCCCCATCTGAACTGGGGGAATCCGGAGTCTTGGCCCGAGTTTTGGCACCACGTCAGTGGACGCCAGTTTTCGGTGTGGATGTTTACGGGAAAAGAGGCTTTTATGACCCAGATGAAAGGGTTTTTGAACAATCTCCCCTGGGAGTTTGTGATTGCGGGGCTCGTGTTGGTGCCGTTTGGGTGGTATTACGGTTGGAAAATGCGGCGGCAGGTGACCATTTCCCTGACCCTACTCATCCTCCTCAATACCCTTTACTCCGCCAATTACAACATCAAAGACCTCGAACCCTATTTCCTCCCGACCCTGATTGCCCTGAGCTTTTTTGCGGCCTTGGGCGTCCGGTTCATCTGGATCAAAGCAAAAATTCCCAACGCGGCCCAGCCCATTCTTCCCGTCGTCTCGGCCATTGTCATTCTGCTCCCCCTCGTCGTGAACTATCCCAAGGTGAGCCAACGAGGTGTTTGGTACTACGAGGACTATGCCCGGGCGGCCTTGCAGAGCCTTCCCGAGGACGCCATCGTCATCTCCAAGACCTGGGACAGCTTTGTTTCCCAGGCCTATTACCTCCAGGAATGTGAGGATGTCCGGACGGACGTCGACATCATCGAGTACCAAATGCTCCACGACCGGCACTGGTACCCGGAGCACATCAAAGCAAATATGCCCGAGACGGCCCAGCGCTTGCAACCCTACCTGAACGAATGGGATGCCATCATCGGAGAATTTGACCTGGAAGGCCAGGTCAATCCCGCCAAACTCGGCCAGGGCCTTGTACGCATTTACTACCAAATCCTGGCGGAATACCGGCAACGGCCCGTGTACATGGGATTCCAAGTCTTCCCCGGAACCATGAACGCCGATGGTCTCGTGATGCCCGAGGAAATCTCTTGTGTGCCCGAGGCTTTTTTCCTCCGCATCGTTCCCCGGGGGAACCTGGGAACCTATTATCCACTGCCTGAATTCGAACAGGAAATTCGATTGCCGCGAACGCCCAGCGAGCCTGAAGAAGAGCTCCTCATCGAATCCTGGGCGAGCATCATCGCGCAACGGGCTGTATACGAATTGGTTCTGGGCAAAACGGAGCAAGCCCGCGTTTTGAGGGACAAGCTGTTGCGCATTGCACCGAACCGTCCCCTCCCTGCCACTCTGGATAACATCTGAGAATCTCGCCTTGCGCATTTCCCAGAGGCCATTAACTTTGTCCCCACCAAGAATTATATCCGCCTATGATCCGCAACGATTGGAGCCGCGAAGAAATCGCGGAAATTTACAATAGCCCCTTGTTGGAATTGGTCTACCGGGCCGCTACGGTCCACCGGGAGTACAATACTTCCTCTGAGGTTCAGGTCTGTACCCTTCTGAGTGTCAAGACCGGAGGCTGTCCGGAGGACTGTGCCTATTGTCCGCAGGCAGCCCGCTACCACACGGATGTGAAGGTCCACAAATTGATGGACGTGGATACGGTCCTCGAACGGGCCCGGGAAGCCCGGGATGCAGGCTCCACCCGTTTTTGCATGGGCGCTGCCTGGCGCGAAGTCCGGGACAACCGCGATTTTGACAAGGTACTGGACATGATCAGTGGTGTGAATCAGATGGGCATGGAAGTTTGCGCGACGATGGGAATGCTGACCGAGGAGCAAGCGAAGCGGATGAAAGAAGCCGGCCTCCACGCCTACAACCACAACCTCGACACTTCCGAAGAATTCTACGACGATATCATTACGACCCGTAAGTATGCGGATCGGCTGGAAACTCTCGCCAATGTGCGCAATGCCGGCGTGCATGTTTGTAGCGGCGGCATCATTGGAATGGGGGAAACCATGGAGGACCGGGTCGATATGTTATTCACATTGGCCACGCTGCCTGAGCATCCGGAATCGGTTCCGGTGAATGCCCTCGTACCGGTCGAAGGAACTCCGCTTGAATCCCAACCAATGGTCGAAATCTGGGAAATGGTCCGAATGGTCGCGACTGCGCGGATCACCATGCCGCAAGCCCGGGTGCGTCTGAGCGCCGGCCGGATTCGCATGAGCGAGGTCGAGCAGGCCTTCCTGTTCATGGCTGGAGCGAATGCCATCTTTGCGGG
Organism: uncultured bacterium; assembly: GCA_963923035.1. GTDB lineage: Bacteria > Bacteroidota > Bacteroidia > J057 > JADKCL01 > CAWUKT01. The sequence continues at coordinate 38,790 of CAWUKT010000019.1, read as the reverse complement.
CGACAAGCTCTTGACCACTCCCAACAACGGCGTTCCCCGCGACGAGGTGATGTTCAACCTCCTGGGTTTGCGTCCGATGCCGGCCGAAAACGCTCCTGAAAAGGCCCCGGTCAATGGTTAAGTGGGGCTGGCTTTGGGGAGTCCTGGCGCTCGTGGCAATGGGCTGCGGGAGTGGAGAGTATGCGGAAGTAGAAGAACCGACCCAGGAAATCCCCGAAATGGTCATCGATACCCTTCCGGCGGATATTTTCGCCGCATTTGATACCTTGGTGGGCCGTCGCATGGCGGCCGGGGATACCGTGGCGATCGATCCCGAACGCCTGCGTAACCTGGTCCCGGACAGCCTGTCCGGGTATATCCGGGAGGTGGACCGCGCCGAACGCTTTGTGACCCGCACCTTCACCTTCTCCGAAGGCACCAAGGTCTTCTTCGAAGAAGACGGCAACGATTACATCGAATTTATCGCGGGTGACTACGTCGCCAATCCCGACTTCTTCGAAGTCGTTCTGCAACGCTACCAGCTGGCGAATGGCTACGAAATTGATGGGGTGACCGACCAGAAATTGGAGTTGGAAGGCCCGGACCGGGCCGAAGCCTTCATTGGGTGGGAAACCTACAACCAGAACCGCCAACTCGCGCAGATCCATTTCACCTACGACTATCGCTATTTCGTGTCCGTCTCAGCGACCGGTCAGGAAACCTTCCTGAATCCGGACCAGGTCATGGGGTGGGTGAATTGGGCGGAGCTGCCTTAGACGCTAGGTTTTCGATCTCATCCCGTTTAATTAATTGAAAGAATTTTGGCAAATTGATTGAAGACTCCATATTGGAAGTTTAACAATCGAATTGCGTTATGACCAACCCAACTGGTAATTCAAGGTGGGAGAAAGAGCGGGAAATTATCATCTATCCCCTGATTGCAGCGGTGGTGTATGGAATTTCCTCTTGGTTGTTTGAAGAAAAATCGGCCCTGGAAACACTTATTTTAGTCTTCTCAGCTATCCTGGGAGTTGTTTTCGTGGGACTATCTTTTCTGAAGAGATGGGAAAAACATAAAATTCGCCGTAGAGTATTTTTAGGTTTGGCGATCGTATGCACCCTACTTTTTTTCTATGTAGGATTGCGTCCCACCGTCAAAGCAGCGATAGAGGAAGTTGAGGAACTGAGCACGCTAGATCATTGTGACGATTTTCAGGTGGTCCTTTCCAGATTTACTTCTCGTCCTGACGACCCACTTTCCTCCAACGTTTTCATGAATTTGACCCGGGCAAAAGTGGATACACTATCGCCTCCTGTGGGGTTGGAAGTTATGGAAACAAAGATCAAGGAGACAGCGAATGAGAATGAGATTGAAAAGGTCCTGAAAGACAACTGTTTGGAAGAAGGTCTCTTGGTATACGGGGGGTACTATGTGGAGGAGGATTATTGGTCCTGCATCATCAACCTCTCCCGGTACCGTCCCTATCAGGATACCCTGCGCCTGAGCGAGTCCCTTTGGATAGAGAAGCCACAAAATTTTTCCATTAAGAATATCCCTCAATCGGGTAAATTTCTGGCGGATATTATCCTTGCCTTGTTGGAGTACAGAAAGGGGAAGAATGGCTTGGAGGATCTGGAACAGGTCATTCAAAGCCTGAAAAAGATCGAGGAAGAGCAACTGCGTGCGACTGGGAACAACTACCAGGAAAACTTCACTGAATTGTTCCAATTGTTGGGAACCCTTTCCGCCAAATTGGAGAGATGGGAAACAGCCTTGAATTACTTTGATCAGGCCCATTCCTCAGATCCCCAAAATCAAATGGTACAGCGGAATTGGTTGGTTCTTCAATACAAAGTGAATCCTGGGGAGTTCGGAAGTCCAAGAATTCAGCAGGAGCTGAAAGATTTGTTGAAGAGCCAGCCCTATGACAGCGATCCCAACCTGTTATATCTGCTTGGACAGTCCCAAAACCTTGAATTGGAGGAGATAGAAGTCACTAATGTTACATCACCTGGGGAGGATGAGGAGGATAAAAAGGATTCGGAAGAATTCGAAGAAGAGGACAATACAGGAATAGAAGAAGAACAAAAAGAGGAAAAGAAAAAGCCAGAGACAGATACGGATCAAGATAATACGAATGAGGAGACAGGATTTGAGGGGAATACCATTGCCTATGTCCCCGTTGCCATGGCCTGCCAGCCCTTTTCCTGGCGCTCCAGATTGTATACTGGGTCCGCGGAAAAGTTTGAGTATGTAGCAAATTACTTACCCAATCTGGACCTGGAATCAAAGGAATTCAAGAACACTTCCTATGCCGCAATTAACTTGGTAAAGGAGCAGAATGGTCAGAATCTGGAAAGCCTGTTTTTCGAGTTCTTAAAAACCCAAAGTCATATTTCTATTCCTTTGGAAGCCTCCAGTTTTGAAATTCGGGTTCGTTTCAACGAACGGGAAGGCCAATACATGGTGGAGCTGCAATTGATAGGCCGCGAGGAAATCGACTTGCTGCTTTACCTCATTGTATGCGACAATTCTCAAACGACCACTGTTCTACCCCGAAAGATTGGAAATGAACAGGTCATGAGTTACCGGAAGGTCCAATACACTGTTGGAAGTAATCCAGAAGAGTTGCCTCCAGTAGGAATGATCTTGATCTGGGACATCAAGGGAGGAAAAGAGAAAAAGCTCCCATGGCATCGAATTGACCGGGTACGGTAATCTCAGGCCCGATTAGGACGGAAAGATCTTCCCCGGATTCAAAATTCCCTTCGGATCAAACACGCCTTTGATCCCTTTCATCAACGCCAGTTGTGTCGGTGAAAAAGCGATGTCTATATAGTCTTTTTGGACCAGGCCAATGCCATGTTCGCCGCTGAGCGTTCCCCCCAACTCGACCACCTTTTCGAATACCTTCCGGACTGCGCCGGTGATTTTTTCGTTCCACGCATCGGGATCTTGGTCGTCCCGCGGCAGGTGAACGTGCAAATTGCCGTCCCCCGCGTGCCCAAAGCAAAACGCTTGGATGCCGTATTCCTCGGCGACGTCCTTGATATGCCGCCAGACGACGGCCAACGTGGCCCGGGGAACCACGACATCTTCTTCTTTTACCGTCATTCCGGCCCGGGTCGCTTCACCAATGGTCCGGCGCACCTTCCAAAGGCGTTCCTGCTCCTCCGCGGATTCCGCCAACAGAATTTCCCCGACGTCGTACTGAGCCATCACTTCATAGGCCTTTTCGCATTGGCCCATGATCTGTTCGCGGTCGTTGCCATCGATCTCTACAATCAAATGGGCCTCGATCCCGGTGGTATCGAAAGGGTGTTCCCCCCGAAAATCCTGAGCGAGATCGATGGCTTCCTTTTCCACGAATTCCATTGCGGACGGCACAATGCCCGCCCGGAAAATCTCCGAAACCGCTTCACAGGCCTTCTCGGCCGAGGCAAACGGCGCAAGCATGAGCATGCGGTCAGTGGGAGGAGGGATGAGTTTCAGGACAATTTCTGTCACAATTCCCAGGGTGCCTTCACTTCCCACCATCAGGCGGGTCAGGTCGTAACCCGTGGAGTTTTTCAGGGTGCGGGCCCCGGTACGGATGATCTCCCCGGTAGGCAGGACGACTTCGAGGTCCAGGACATAGTCGCGGGTGGTCCCGTACTTGACCGCCCGCATCCCGCCGCTGGATTCGGCGATGTTCCCGCCAATGAAGCAGGAACCTTTGCTGGCCGGGTCCACCGGATAGAAGAGTCCTTGTTCGGCCACGGCATCCATCAGGAGTTGGGTGATCACGCCCGGTTGGGTGCGCACCTGAAGATTGGCGGTATCGACCTCCAGAATCTGGTTCAGGCGATCCGTGGCCAGGATGACGCCCCCCTGGACGGCCAACATGCCGCCACTCAATCCGGTTCGGGCGCCAGCCGCTGTAACCGGAATCTCCTCCGCATTGCAATGGCGGAGAATGGCAGCGATCTCGTCCTTGTTTCCTGGACGAAGGACGGCCTCCGGATAAAATACCAGGTCCTCGGTATAGTCATGGGTATAGGATTCCTGGGATGCTGCATCCACCAGCACATGGGCGTCACCCACAATGCTGCGGAAATGGTCGAGGTCAGAGGCTGAAATGGGACGGAACATGGGCAAAGATAAAAAGGCCCCGGAAAAGGAAGGAGCCAATGAAGGCGACTTTTCCGGGGCCCATCAAAAATTGGGGGAGGTATCAGTTGTAATCGAGAATCTCGTCGATGGTCCCGACGGAGACCGAATGGTAGCCGGAGCGTGCTTTGGCGTAGATGTCGCGGCCCATTTCCTTGCCAGATTCGGTTTCGGCGAGGGTGGTATAGAGCGGCTTGAGGAATTTCCGACGCCCAACGCGGATCAGGAAGGCTTCGAGGGAAGCGTAGCCGGCTTCGTACTGGTTGCGGATCACGTGCTCGAACCACGCGGCCTGAATTTCGGAATTGCCGGAAGCGGTGAGGCCGAAGGCGCCATCCAAATCGGCCATTTGGTCGCCGCTGAGCCCAGCGGGCAGCTTGCGGATGAAATGGAGCCACTCGTGGGTGCTCCATTCGCCCGTACCCGCCAAGTCTTTGGCGGCCGTTCCCCCGGTCCAACTCGCCAACTCAGCATCAACCTTCTCAAAGCGGTCGCTGTAAGGTGCCTCAAATCCTGCCGGCAGCCCCGGGGCATAGATCCATTTTTCCAGCGCCAATTCCGCTTTCAAGGCTTCATCCCCCTTCACCAGGTTTTCATCCACATACTGAATAAAATCCTCTGTGGTCATGGTTGTGAAGGCATTTTCATCAAAATACTGCCGCAAGAACGCATCAAATGCTTCCCGCCCAATGCTGTTTTCGATGTGGGTCAGGAGGAAATAGCCCTTTTCGTAGGCGATATCGGTCATGCCTTCATCGGGATCCCGCCCGATGAGGTCCAGTTTCAGGTGGGTATCCTTGCTGTCCGTCCCCAATTCTTTCAGGGTATGGTCGAGGTCCTGGTGGCCGAGCATGGCCAGCATTTTTACATAAGATTCCCCGTACAATTTTTCCATGATCCGCCGCTCAAAATAGACCGTGAAGCCTTCATTGAGCCAGAAATCATCCCAGGTGGCGTTGGTAACGAGGTTGCCGGACCAGCTGTGGGCGAGTTCGTGGGCGATGAGGGAGGTCAAAGACCGGTCCCCGGCGAGAATGGTGGGCGTGGCAAAGGTCAAACGGGGATTTTCCATGCCCCCAAAGGGAAAGCTCGGTGGCAAAACAATCACATCGTAGCGCTCCCAGCGGTAGGGACCGTACAATTCTTCGGCCGATACCAGCATTTTTTCCATGTCCCCAAACTCGTAAACCGCGGCTTCAAGGACGGAAGGCTCAGCATAAACCCCCGTCTGCTCGCCAATCGGAGCAAATTCCAGGTCGCCCACCGACAGGGCCATCAGGTACGCGGGAATGGGCTGAGCCATTTCGAATTCGTAGACGCCTTGGTCGTTGCGTTCGGTGGGGTTGGTGGCGCTCATCACGGCCATCAGGTTGGACGGGACGGTGACGCGGGCGTCGTAGGTGAAGCGCATCCCGGGACCATCCTGGCAGGGCAGCCAGGTGCGGGTGAGGATGGCCTGTCCCTGCGTGAACAGGAACGGCTGCTCTTTTCCGGCCGTCTGGCTGGGAGAAAGCCACTGAAGGGCCGCCGCTTCGGGAGAGGTTTGGTAAAAAACGTTGATCCGCTCGGTGCCTTCCGCGAGTTGGATGGTCAATGAAGTCCCTTTGATGGGGTCGGAGGTTTCGCCCATCGCAAAGGCCAGGCTGTCCGATGAATCATTGCCGCCGGCGGTGACGCCTTGAATGCTCAGGTCACGGGCATCCAGGACGATTTCCGTGGCGCCGTCCGCCAACACGAGGTCGTAGGAAGCCCGACCGGTGATGGTTTTGGTCTCGAAATCGACGGCAATGTCGAGGTCGAGGTGGCTGACATGGGCGATTTCGGGCACAGCGTGGCTGTGCACATCCCGGGGAGCTTCGGAGGTGGAAGTGGACATGTCGGAATCAGAATCGGAGGAATGGGTTTCGGAGTTGGGTTCACAACCGTAGAGGAAGGCTACGGAGAAAGCCAACAGAAACAAGCGGAAGAAGTATTTCATGGATGGTTGATTTTCAGGGAGGGGGCTTACTGACGGACGGCATTTCCTTTGACGCGGTAGTTGAAGACGTCAAAGTTGTAGGTATAGTCCCAGGAAAGTTCTCCGGAAATCCGGCTGATGGCGACCGTATTCAGGTTGCAGGGGCTGCCATCGGTGATGGTCAGGACCTGGTCCGAAGTTCCGCCCATCAAGGTGTCAGGACATTCGCCGAAGCCCATCACAAAGACGTCGTCGGGTTGGCGGTCCACCACAATGCGGAAATTGTAGTCCCGGATCGAAATGGTGGAGTCACCGGAGAGGGCATCGTATTGGGTCACCGTCTCAACGGCAAAATAGTTGCCGGCGTAGGCGTCAGCGAGGTAAAAACAAAGACTCGGATCTTCAATGGTGGCGTTGGCATTGTAGGTCAGGGATTCAGGATCCGTGCAACCCGTAATGTCCTCCGGTTCCGAAATACAACCAGAGATGACCATGGCAAAGATGGCAAGGATGAAAAACCAAGTACGCTTCATATCTTTTTTGTTTTACCTGTGTCCAAATTTAACTGTTTTTACCCAATATTAATCCACGAGCAGGCGATGAACCGTTTCTCCGTCATCTTCCCGCACCCGCAACAAGTAAAGGCCCGTCTCAATCCCCTGCAATTCCATTTGTTTTCCCTCAACTTCCCGCACCAACTGCCCCTGGTAATTGTACAGGCTCAGCAATTCTCCCCGACTACTCCGCACCCAATCCCGGGCGGGATTGGGCCAAATCCGCGGGGAAGTCTCCCCGGCGGGCGCATTGGCGAGCATCGGATCCACCGTCAGATAGCCATCGCGGGCATTGCCGAGGTAGCCACTCCATGCCATCGATGCATCGTAGCGCCCCAATGCGACCCGCTCAATGCGGGCCCCCGTATAGCTGTTCCAGCGATCCGCCGGCGGACCATAGGCATAGATCACCTCCAATTCCTGGTCCTGGTCGAGGTCAGTGACAAGAGGCGTGGAGAACAGATTTACCCCGGTGCGTAACCCACCAAAATTGTTGATGATGGAACCATCAAAATCGATGACCTGAAAGACATTGCGGTAGTTGATGGTGGAGAAACCAGCATCATAATTGAAAATCAGGAGGATCTCGTCGATACCATCGCCGTCCCAATCAAGGGCATTGGGCTGGGTGAGTTGGTAAAAGGCCGTCGTGTCGGTCCACACCACCTGGCCGCTCGCGCCGTCCACCATGAACTTGACGTGTTCGCTGTAAAAGGCCCACTGCCCCTTGGCGATGATGCCGAAAATATCCGGCACGCCATCGGCATTGAAGTGGCCGAGGGTAGGGGAGACGTAGTTTTCGTAACCGGGAAACGACTTGGACCAAATGGGGGTGAAGGTCTGACCATCAATGAGGTCGAGGCGGCCATTCAGGCTGGGAACCACCAGATCGGCAATCTGGTCCCCATTGAAATCGGCCAGGCTGGGGGGCGGAATGAAGCCCTTCAGGGTATCGGAAAGGATGATCTGGACATTCTGAAGGCCGTTTTGCCGAAAATCAGAGAGTGTGATCCGGTACAATTTCCCCCGTACCGTTTCCCCCCCACTGCCAAAAATGACCGTAGGATCGTTGGGGTCGCCGTGGAGGATGGGGGAAAAATACGTCTCATGGCCGTCGGGCATAGGGCTGTTCTGGAGAATGCTGCCGTCCGCACCGCTGACCAATACGAGGCTACCGGGTGGTCGCAGGGAATCCCAGGCGAGGGCATCCGGATCGCCACCATTGGTATTGATGAGGTCGGGGACCTGGTCGCCATTTTGGTCGGGGACCCATTGGGCATTGTAGAATTGGTACCAACCGCCCGCTTGCGGATTGCCGAGGCTGTCCGGCCACACTTCCCAGATCAATTGACCGGTAGCGCCGTCGCGGGCCTGAAATATGCCCGAGCGGCCGGTCATGATGACGTCCGGCACGCTGTCGCCATTGAGGTGGCCCAACAAAGGCGTTCCGTAGACCTGGTTTCTGGCGGGCGCCCGCCAGATTTCATTGCCATTCACCCCATCCAAGGCCACCATCCCCACCGCCCATGGCTCCCCCTCAATTCCCGCCCCAATCAAAATATCCAGCGTCCCGTCGCCATTCAGGTCGGCGGCCTGGGGCGAAGAGAAGACCCCAACCGAGTCGTAAAAACTGGTCCAGGTCAGATTTTGAGCGGGTAGCCACACAGAGAGGGAGAAAAACGCCCCCAATAGGATGGAACGAAGCATGGACGAAATTAATTAAAAGCCAGACATGATGCCGTCGGGAGAGCACATTTCATTGGGAATGAGACTTTTGGAGGGAAAGAGGGGAGAGAGGACGAAGTTTTTTTCAAGAAAAAGAAAAAAAGTATTTTCCAAGTGTCCGGATTGGGTGACTTGCTTCGTCCTAAGGCAAAACATCACGGACATTTTAATTAAGACTACAATGAAAGAATTTTTGATGCTGTTTTGGGAAGCCAAAACGAATGAGATGCCTGCCCCCGAAGAGTTTCAGGAAATGATCAAAGAGTGGAACCACTGGATTGGTGGCATTGCGGCGCAGGGCAAACTCGTCGGGACCGAGGCCCTGGATTATAGCGGCAAGACCATTTCTGCCACCGGAGTCGTCACCGATGGCCCCCACGCCGAAATCAAAGAGATGGTCGGCGGTTACCTGATTTGCAAGGCCAGTGACATCGACGAGGCCGTCAAGCTCTCCGAGGGCTGCCCCATTTTCCACATTGGCGGTTCCGTAGAAGTGCGGCCCATCATGGAGCTCGATTCCTGAGCCCCGACTAACCTAAGGACCATTGATCCGGGAGATTCCCCTGGGCAATGGTCTGTTTTCGGTTCCCGTCCATGGACCATTCTCAACTGCTACCCAACCTCTTCCGGACCGAGTACAGCAAGATTGTTGCCGTACTCTGCGGCCGCTTTGGCTTTCACCAGATCGAAATGGCGGAGGACATCGTGAGCGAGGCCTTCCTGAAAGCGGCGGAGACCTGGGGCCTCAAGGGGATCCCCGACAATCCCCGGGCGTGGCTGTACCAGGTGGCCCGGAACCGGACCAAGGATTATTTCCGGCGGGAATCGGTGTTCCGGGAAAAAGTACAGCCGGATTTGAAGCAGGAAATGGAGAGGCTCGATCCCGAAGAGATCGACTTGTCGGAATCGAATATCCGCGACAGCCTGCTCCAAATGCTGTACGCCCTCTGTCTGCCGGAACTGCCGGTGGCTTCGCAATTGGCGCTGGCGCTGCGCTACCTCGGAGGTTTCAGCGTCGAGGAAATCGCGAATGCGCTCATGGGCAATGTGGGGACCATCGAAAAGCGGCTGTTCCGGGCGCGGGAAAAGCTCCGGGCGCTCCGCCCGGATTTGACCCAGTTCCCCAACCAGGAACTGAAGAACCGTTTGCCCCAGGTCCTCGCATTCCTCTACCTCCTCTTCAACGAAGGATATTTTTCCACCCACAATGCCCAAAAAGTCCGTCTCGACCTCTGCCGGGAAGCCACCCGTCTCGGACTCATCCTCCTGGATTCTCCCGTCACCAATACCCCTTCCACCAACGCCCTGATGGCCCTGTTTTGCTTCCACGCCTCCCGCTTCGAGGCCCGGACCGATGCCGAGGGGAACCAGGTCTTGTACGCCGATCAGGACCCGGCCGATTGGAACCACGAACTGATCCGGCGCGGACGCTATTATTTACGGCGGGCGACCCCGGACCAGGGCGTTTCGAGGTACCATTTGGAGGCGGCGATTGCGCATTGGCATACTTGCATGGAAGTCCCGGCGGAGAAGCGCTGGGAAGAGATTCTCCATCTGTACAACCGGCTTTTGCAGGTGGAATATTCGCCGATGGCCGCTTTGAACCGGACCTATGCCCTCGGGCAGGTGCAGGGAAAAGAAGTGGCCCTCAAGGAAGCGTTGAAGATCAATTTGGTCAAGCATCCTTTGTTCCATTCGTTGCTGGCGGAATTGTATCTGGAGATGGATGCGGAGAAATGCCTCGAGCATTTGGGAAAGGCCATTGAGCTGAGTTCCAGTGAGGCGGATCGGGAATTGTTGGCGAAAAAGGAACAGCGGTGGCGGGCGGAAGGGAAGCTAAAATAGAAAAAGGGGAAGCCGCATTGACTTCCCCTGAAGGTGGGATTCGAAGGTCAAATTAGAAGTTGAAATTGTCCGGGTCAGGGCCGAGACGGCGTCCCTGGTCCAGTTGGACGATGCGCTCCATGTCTGCGTCCGTCAATTCGAAGTCAAATACATCCGCATTTTGGAGGATCCGGGAGGGCGTCACCGATTTCGGGATGACCGCCACGCCGCGTTGGAGTAGCCAGCGCAGGGTGACCTGAACCGGGGTCTTGCCATATTTCCCTGCGATCCGCTGCAATTCAGGAATCTCGTTGACCTGGCCCATCATGATGGGGCGCCATGCTTCCAGGCGGATATTGTGTTGTTGGGAAAATTGAAGCAATTCTTCCTGTTGGAGGTGGGGATGCATTTCCACCTGGTTGACCATCGGGACCATTTGGGAGTGGTCCATGAGGGTTTGGAGGTGGTGAATCTGGAAATTGCTGACGCCAATGGCGCGGGCCCGGCCCTCGGCGTAGATGCGCTCGAGCGCCCGCCAGGTATCGATGTATTTTCCTCCGACCGGCCAGTGGACGAGATAGAGGTCGACGTAGTCGGTTTGAAGTTGGCGGAGACTTTCGTCGAAGGCCCGGAGGGTGCGGTCATAGCCCTGGTCGCTGTTCCAAACTTTGGTGGTCAGGAATACCTGGGAGCGGGAGAGGCCGCTGGTCTGGATAGCCCGTCCGACGCCCGCTTCGTTGCGGTAGGCGGCGGCGGTATCGATGAGCCGGTACCCATTGGCGAGGGCGGTGCGGACGGCGTGTTCGACTTCGCCGTCGTTGCGGGCCTTCAGGACGCCGAGTCCGAGGGCAGGCATTTGGACATCGTTGGAGAGGGTGAAGCGGAGAGGGCTGGTAATTGCGGTGATCATGGTGGTATTATTTAAAGGTGGAGAAAGAAGGAAGACGGTTGAGAATAAGATAAATGATATACTTCAGGCCGAGGACCATGGTCCCGGACAAAAGCAGGGTTCGGAGGTACAAAGGGAGTACGCCGATCCAATCTTCTGTGAAGTAGAGCAGGCCGGTGATCAGGATATAAGCGATCATCCAGGTCTTCAGGGTCGGTTTCAGGGTGCTGAATATGTGTTTCATAGTGATATTATCCGTTTGGGTATGGGACAAATATCTACTGATTCAGCCCGGTCTGCTTATGGATTTACCACCCAAAATGGTACTTATTATAGATTGTTGGATTTTCGGAAAGAAAGGGGCGTCTGATCGGCGAGGCGCTTGAAGAAGCGGTTGAAATAAGAGACATCCTTGAAGCCCAACTGGTAGGCCACCTCTGAGATTTGGAGGCCAGTGTGGAGCAGGTAGCTTTTGGCTTCCAGTAGAATTTTCCCGTGGATGATGGATGAGGCGGTCTGGCCGGACACCGATTTGATGACGGTATTGAGGTAGGAGGGATGGAGGGCCAGGAGGTCGGCGATGATCCGCACCGAGGGAGCCAGCTGGACTTTTCCCTGCGCCAGATCGGCCATGTAGGCATCCACCGCCCGGCGGAACCGGTTGTAAATCCGGATTTGATTGTGCTGCTCGGGAGGGCGGGCCGCTTCCTGTTCCTGGAAAATCCGCCGGATCAGGATCATGTACTGGAACAACAAATGCCGGATCATCTCGGCGTGGTCCCCGACCCGGTCCGAAATCTCCCGCAAGAGCGCGAGCTGGACGGGTTGCAGCATCGCCACCGATGCCGGCGGCAACGACAAAATCCCACTTTCCTGGGGCTGGAAGTAGGGAAACTGCTGGTCGAGGGACAAGTGCCCCATCTGATCTTCGATGAATTCGGGGGTGAAGCAGACGAGGACACCCTGAATTTTGCCCTGGGTCAACCAGCTTTCCAGCTTGCCGGGATGGCTGAAATACAGGCTATTGGGGTAAGAATCGAAGGATTCGCCCATGCTGCGGAAGGAGACGCCGGCATTCCGGAAGAAGACAATCCGGTAAAAGCGGCACCGGAAGAGGGGCATTTCCAGGTTCTTGGTCGGGGGTTGGTCTTCGATCCGCATCGCGGCGAAGTCCTTCGTTTGGGGAGTCCCAATGCCGAGGCGTTCGTAGAACTCAGCGATGGAGCGGAGCTCAGGGATATGGGCACTATGGTGGGAAGCAGCGGCCACAGGGAAATTGATCAGGAAATCACGAGTCCAAATCCGCCGAGGAAGCCGGCCAGGCCTTCCTGGCTCACCTTGGCGCCTTTCAGGTCGTTGTTGGTCGGGTCAATGGTATAGCCCCGGGCCAATCTCAGATCGGCCTTGCGCAGATTGGTGCGGTCAAAGGTCGCCCCCGCCAAATCGCAGGATTCGAAGATCGCGCCTTCCAGCTGGGCCTCCGAAAAATCGACTTCCTTCAAGGAGCAAGCCTTGAAATACGTCTTCTTCAATTGGCACTGGTAGAAAATGCTGTGGTCCAATTGGCAGCCGGCAAAGTCGACGCTGAACAGCATCTCACTGCTCCGGTCAAAGCCGAGGCCCAGCAGTTTGCAATCCCGGAACCGGACCGATTGGAACTGGGCGCCCTGCACATTGACATTGCTCAGGTCACATTCAATGAATTCGCACTCGGAGAATTCGATTCCGGCCAGGGAAGTATTGGAAAATTGGCACTGTTGAAAGGTACACAGCTCATAGTGGCCTTCCGGCAGCGGCGTTTCCCGGTAATTTTCCCCCCGAAACTCCTCCTCCTCAATGTACTTTTTCAGCATCTTCCTTTATTTCCAATCAACTTAGCTCCTCTTCCCCGCAATGACAATAAAAAATGGCGACCCCGGGAAGGGCCGCCACCTATAACACTGGTATAGTGGTAAATCAATTGTGGATGGCCACGGCGACTTCACCTTCCTTGTAAGCTCCAGCTTCGAGCTTCTTGGCGACTTCGTCGAAGGCATTCAGGGTGTACTCCACGTCTTCCAGGCTGTGGTCGGCGGTGGAGATCATGCGCAGCATGATTTCGCCCTGCTCAACAACCGGGTAGGTCACAACGCTCACGAAGAGGTTGTAGTTGGTGCGGAGGTCAACGATCATCCGGGCAGCTTCCATGTGATCACCTTTCAGGTAAACCGGGGTCACGGCGCTGTTCTTGCCACCGATGTCGTAGCCACGCTCTTTGAGACCCGCGCGGAGGGCATTGACCACGCTCCAGAGCTTTTCACGCAGCTCAGGCATGGTGCGGAGCATTTCGAGGCGCTTCAGGGCACCGATGGTCAGCGGCATGGGCAGCGACTTGGCGTAGACCTGGGAGCGCATGTTGTAGCGGAGGAAGTTGATGACCTTCTTGTCGCCGGCCACGAAGGCACCGATGGAAGCCATCGACTTCGCGAAGGTGCAGAAGACGACATCAATCTCGTCCATGCAGTTGTAGAATTCACCGACTCCGCGGCCGTTGTCACCGATGACCCCGAAACCGTGGGCATCGTCAACGAAGAGGCGGAAATTGTACTTTTCCTTGAACTTGACGATCTCACCGACTTCGCCGGTGTCACCTTTCATACCGAAGATACCTTCGGTGATGACCATGATACCGCCGCCCGTCTTCTCAGCGAGGGCGGTCGCTTTCTTGAGACGGTCTTCAAACTGCTCCATGTTGTTGTGCTTGAACATGAAACGCTTGGCACCGCTCATCATCATTCCGTCAAGGATACAGGAGTGGCAGAGCTGGTCGTAGACAATGACATCCTTGCGGCCGACCAGGGACTGGACGATGGACGCACAACCCTGGTAACCAAAGTTGAGGAGGTAAGAGTCTTCTTTGCCCATGAATTCGGCGGCTTCGCGCTCGAATTGTTCGTGGTACTTGGTATGACCGGTCAGCATGCGGGAACCCATCGGGTAAGCCATGCCCCATTCAGCGGCGGCCTCCCGGTCGACCTTGCGGATCTCGGGGTGGTTACCGAGGCCGAGGTAGTTGTTCAGCGACCAGTTCAGTACTTTCTTGCCCTGAAAATACATCCAGGGTCCAAGTTCACCTTCCAGTTTCGGGAAAGTAAAATACCCATGCCCGAACTCAGCAAATCGGCCGAGATCCATTTGCATGTATTTGTCTATTTTATCAAAAATATCCAAAACTGTCTTTATTTTTAGTTGCTAAAAAGTCCCATTAGTTACAAGGCGAAATTAAAACAAATAACTGATATAGAAAAATTTAGGGTACTCTATGAAAATTCGGAAGGTGTGGATATTTCGAATGTTCGTATTAAATCGTTGAAGGAGAAGTCGGTAGCAAATGATCCGGACAATAAGATGGTCTTTTGGGAGGGGAAAAGAGCGGGGATGGGAGGTAAAGATAAATCAAATGGCCACCCTACCTCAGTCCTGATTCCCGTTTTTCTCAATCCCCATCCTAATCCTCGTCATGTTTTTTTCTTCCCCGCCGCCTCAATTTGCCCAGGTCCTCATCAAGTATCATTTAACTGAATCCCATGTCCAAGAAAGAAATCGTCCTTGCAGTCCTCCTGGCCATCGCCTCTGTCGTCATTGCTGCTTGAATTTTCCCGCCAGTTCCTCTCCCTTCCCCTTTTCCTGCTTCCATTTGAAAATCCCAAACCCGTAGGGAATCCGTCCTGTGGATGGCCATGAAGAGCGTTCCCATGTTCTTTTTGGCCGCCAGATAACTCCATTATTCGGAAAAGTCTAAAAAAAGTGACAAAAATGTTGAGGGGGGAGTGGGGAAAGTGAATTATTCTGGGGAAAAAGGAGTAACTTTGGGGAAAGTAAAGAAGGAAATGAATACCACACTCACATTGACCTTGGAGGAGGAGTTGTTCGAAAGCGCGTCCAAGTACGCCGAGGAGAGAGGACAAAGTCTATCCGAGTTGGTTGAAAATTATCTCAGATTGATCACGAGTGAAGGACAAGTGTATTACCCAGATCAGTTGTCCGACCGGGTGAGGAGAATGCGGGGGATGATCGCAATGGAGCCAGGAGCCAATCTTGGAGACATTCTGGAAGAGGAGTTAGGGAAGAAGTTTGATGACTAGGGTATTCATAGATTCTGACGTCGTAATTGATTATTTCACTGACCGGGAGCCTTTTGCGGGGCCCGCGAGTGCAATCTTTGAGCTGAATGAGCAAGGAGAAATCCAGTTGTATATCTCTGCTGTCAGTATAACGAATATCTATTATATCGTTCGGAGATACCTCGGCCAGAAAGAATCCCTGAAAGTGATTCGGGAGTTGAAGGAGATTACGGAGCTGGTGGGAGTGACAAAGTTTGAAATCTTGGAAGCTCTTAGCAACGGCTTTGGAGACTTTGAAGATGGAATTCAGCATGAAGTCGCCAAAACTGTTGAAGGCATCCAGGTGATTTTGACCCGAAATCTCAAAGACTATAAGCACTCTCAAATCCCAGTCTTTACCCCTGACCAGTACTTGCTCTACCGAAAGAGCCTGTTGGTGCATTGAGGCGCTCATCCCGCCTTTGTGTTATCCTTTCGAGATTCTGTGTTCGAGGTCTTGCCTCGAATGGAGGATATTTGTACCGTTAGCTTTAAACATCCTTACAATGACGCAGATAGATAAATCAAAACCCGTATTGGTGACCGGTGCCAATGGCTACGTGGCCAGCTGGTTGGTCAAGCAGCTCCTGGACGACGGTATCACCGTTCACGCCGCCGTCAGAAGCCCCGAAAACGACAAGAAAGTCGGCCACCTCAAGGAAGCCGCCGCCAACTCCAGCGGCGAAATCAAGTTTTTCAAAGCTGATCTGCTCACCCCGGGAGCCTATAAAGAAGCCATGGAAGGCTGCGAACTGGTGTACCATACCGCTTCGCCGTTTACCTCCAACTTCACCGATCCCCAAAAGGAACTCATCGACCCCGCCGTCAAAGGGACGGCGAATGTGCTCGAGTCTGCCAACGAAGTGGCGTCCGTCAAACGCGTGGTCGTCACCAGCAGCTGCGCCGCCATTTATACCGACGCCATCGATTCCGTCAACGCCCCCGGCGGCCAGTTGACCGAAGAAATCTGGAATACCACCGCCTCCCTCGATTACCAGCCCTATTCCTATTCCAAGACCCTCGCCGAAAAGAAGGCTTGGGAAATCGCTGGCGAGCAGAACCAATGGGACCTCGTCACCATCAACCCCTGCCTGGTCCTCGGACCGGCCCTGAACCCCAAGCAGACCACTTCGGAAAGCGTCAATATCCTGAAAATGCTCGGCGGCGGCGACATGAAATCAGGTGCGCCCAAGATCGGAATGGGCATTGTCGATGTCCGTGACGTGGCCGATGCCCACTACAAGGCTGGCTTCGTCCCCGAAGCCCAGGGCCGCTATATCACTGCCGGTCACTGCTCCGATTTTCTCGAAATGGGAACCGTCCTGCAACCCAAATATGGGGCCAGTTTCCCCCTTCCGAAGCGCGCCCTCCCCAAATGGCTGCTCATGATCGTGGGCCCGATGGCCAACAAACTCTTTACCCGCCGCTTCATCCGCAACAACGTCAACGTGCCGTGGAAGGCCGACAATTCCAAGATCAAAAAGGAATTGAGCATGTCCTTCCGCCCGCTCCAACAGACGATGGAAGAATCTTTCCAGAACCTGATCGACAACGGGATCCTCCAACCGAAGTAAGTCCTTCTGTAATATATCCAATCGGTTTGCCCGGTCCTTCCAGCTTGGAGGGGGCGGGCAATATTTTTGCGTTGGATTTGCTGCTTTGGAGCTATGGTGGTCCGAAATCGGAGCGGTGGGAGAGGAAAAAGAAGAAGATCGAGGGTAAATGAGCCTAGAAAAGGGATGGGGAAATTGAAAGGAGAAGGGAACGGGGGCGGAAAAGACAGGGAAATGGGAGGGAAGAAGTGGGGAAAATGGGCGGAATGGATGGGGATGGATGAAGAATTGTAGGTTTGGATATGTAACTCATCGCCGGTAAATGGATTGTTGAAGCGCTCGGGAACTCCGTCCTTGAGGTCATTCTTTTATTTCACTGGCTTTCACATGGAATCGATTACAATGCGTCGGACAGACTCCGACTCCACCCAGACCTTGGGCAACCATTCATTTTCTTCCCCCACCAGCGGCGGTCCCAGTTTTGCGCCCCCCGCCTTCCAACTCAAGGCCTCCGAAGGCGGCCTGGAAGAGCTGGAATCAGACGGGGCGGAAGGCGCCGGCCTGCTTCAGGCCCTGGAGGCTGGCAACGAGAAAGGCGGCCCCATCCAGCGCAAGGCCCCGGTCGGCCCCAATGGTAAGGTCATCCAGGCCATGTTCACCCGGCCCATGTCGGTCGCTTACGACATGCACCACGACGAGTACGACAACATCTTTGACGATATGTCAGACTTCAATTACCTTTGGCAGAATGGTCGGGAGAATTGGAATACCCGAGGGAGGGTGGCCGAAATCGTACGGAAAATCAACGACGGTTCCAAGACCTATGACTACGCCCAGTTGTCCAATGATACCCTGACCGAGGCCCAGGACATCGTCGACCTGGCCGCCAGCAACGATGAGCGCATGTATGTCCACAATGGCAATACCATCCATACCTCCACCCGCGCCGCTGACGTGAAAAAGCCCCACCCCACCCTGGTAGGCGGCGATCCCAATGTCACTTGCGCCGGAACCCTCAACATTGCCTCCGCCGTGGACAACGGTACGACGACCTATACCGTCGGTGTCACCAACGATTCCGGCCATTTCCGCCCCGGAAACGTGCCCGATGGCACCGTTGACCGGATCCAGGCCCTCGCCGACAACAATCCCATTGCAAATACTGAGATCGACGTTGAAAACGATGAACGATGATTTGAACCCAATACAGTTCCACACGGTCCAGGTTCGGGCGCAGCTTCATCTCCGCGAGGGGGTGGAGCTGCGCTGGTCTACCCAGTTGGAATTGTCGGTAGACGATCCCTTCGAAGGCCGGGTCGACCGCACGGTGGTCCTGACCGAGCGCCCCTCCGACAGCTATAACCGCAGCACCAAGGCCAATTACCCCGGTTCCATCGTCGCCCGCCATACCCAGTGGGAACTGGGCGGGGCCGTCGACTTCCCCAAGCTGGCCACCGTCACCTATACCTGTCGCCTCCCCTTCATTCAGTTCCACGATCCCCTCGAAGGCATGGAAGCCAGCACCCACGTTTCGTGGGGCCGCATACGCTTCGAACTCGATTGCGCCGCCTGCGGGGGGACCACGGCCTTTGCTTCCCAGAACAATGACCGCAAGCCCAAGGAGCTGGTCTGTGGGTGCGGGAAGGTCATCGGCAAAGAAGTGAATGCCCAGCCGGAGATCGGGTAGGAGGGCAGGAATGGGAAGATGGTAGTAGGGAGAGCCTGCTTCCCCTGACTAGTCCCTGCAAATGATTGACTTAGCTACCTGGCCAGAGTAGCTAGCTACCTTGTGGCGGTAGTTAACTACTTTTCTAATGTACCTAGCTGCTTTCCCCGGGTAGCTAACTACTGTTGTGAAGTAGTTGACTGCCATACTATGGTAGTTAACTGCCTATTCAAAGTAGCTAGCTGCTTTCTTGATGTAGTTAACTACTTCATCAAGGTAGTTAGCTGCCTTTTCGAGGTAGTTAACTGCTTTCGCTAGGTAGCCAGCTACTTCCCTCAGGTAGTTAGCTGCATTATTGAAGTAGTCAACTACCTTTCAGATGTAGCTGAATAGGGAACCGGGCCCATTGGGTGACCATTTGTCCTCAACAATCGGCTCGGATTGCTCTTGAAGCGATCCACTTGGCTGAAAGAAGTCCCTTTTGACTTGCCTTTTCTTCTCTACCGTCCTCTCGAGCTGATTTTTACCCGTCTATTTCTCTGCCACCTACCCGAACAAGTTCCCTTCGAGTGGCTGGGGGATAAATATCAATTGCATCGATCAGGAAACGTCCGGGTTCTCCTGAACCGGTTGGGGCTCGGATTGGGGGGCTGGGGCTTCTTCCGGGGAGAAATGGCCGCCTTTGCGTTGGCCGTCAAAGTGGGGTTTTAGTTCGTCCAAAACCGTCTGAATACCAGGCAGCCCTGATCTGGCGGCCCGCTTGAGCGAGTGGTAAAAAACCAAGGAGCCCTGAAAGGCCTCCGAGCCGGCCAGCATCCGCGTATGGGACAGTTTTTCCTGCAACTGGCCAACCATCAGTTCGAGGTCGGTCAGCTGCTGGAATAGTTCAAAATCCTTACGGATGGATTCGGTATCGATATAACCGAGCATAACATGTTGGTTGTCTTCAAAAGAGCGGATGACGGCTTCGACAAAGAGTTTCTTTCCGTGTCGGATCGAGCTCAGTCGTTTCCGCTCTTGGTCCGTAAGCCCCACCAAAAAGGGCAGCCGTTGGGTAATGTCGGCGATCTGGGATTGGATGTCGGCCATGTCGGCATCAGAAATGACCGCGTCGGTGCGGTTCGATAACAGGTTGTGCATAGGATTTGCGGTTTGTACATACAGCAAATGGACGCAACGGAAATGCTCCCGCCGTAGCTGTACGTGGTTTCAGCTCCAATTCGATAATTTTCTCTCTGACTAAAAAGGCTCTTTGCTCAGGTCTAAGGTAGGAAAAATAATTGGGATCGGGGAGGGCTGAATTTCAAGGGGCGGGGGAATAGACAGATTGATTTTTCAGTCGACTTTGACCAACTTCTGCCGGGACAAAGCGAGGGATGTCTTATGAAACTGGAAAATCTGAGGGATCGGGTCCTGATTCGGGTCTGGTCGCGGCTGTCAAGGGATGAATTGAGTGGACTGCGGCATTATATCAACTGCCCCCTGTTCAATAGGGGCCAGCAGGTGATGCGTCTGTTCGATTTGGTGGAAGCCAAGGTATTGCGCAGTGATGCGTCTGAGGTGACCGAGGAGGAGTTGCTGGCCGGTAGCGAATTCCTGCCTTCCCAATTGAACAAGCTCTTTTCGCGACTTTTTCAACTTACCAATGCCTACCTGACGCTTCGCGAGCAACAGAAACACCCCGAAGAGCAGTACCGGTATTTAATTCCTGCCTACCAACGCCTGGGAATTGAGCCGAATGTGTTTCAAAAGGAGTTTCGGCGGGCGTCCAAGTTGTTGGAGCGGGCCCCGGAACCTCGGAGAAGTTGCAGTTGCGGTTTCAAATGGCGCACGACGCCGGACTCCCGGCGGTCTATGCGGAGCGGGGCAAGATCCCTGACCACTTCAAGGCGAATCAGGCATTGCTGGACCATTATTTCCTGGTGGAGCGGATGAAATACCTCTGTGAGCTCCGCAATGTCGAGCACCTGTTTCAGTTGGAGCGGACCGAGTTGGGGGAAAAACAGATTCGGGAATTGTACGCTTTTCGGAAGCCGGGTAAATTGGCTGGGGGCTACGCCCGCGTGCTGGAAATCTTTGCTTTGCCGGAGATTCAATTGGTCCAACTCCAATCGCTCAAGACCTATTTGGAAGCGAATGGCCCCCAATTCTCGGAAGGCGATCTGCGGGACCTCTGGGGCTACCTCCTCAATTTTTGTATCTGGGAACTACCGGGGGAACGGGCCGGTTTTGACCTGTTGACCGACGAGATTTACCTGTTCCTCCTAGAAAAGGGTTGGTTGTTGGACGAAGGGAAATTGTCCTCTTTCCATTTCCGGAACATTGTGGGCATCCGGCTGATACAGGGGGCGATTGACTGGGTGGAAGCATTCATTGAGTCGTATGGCCAACGGTTGATCAATGGATTTGATGGTCGGTCGGTTCGGTTGGCGCGGGCGATGGTCCTGCAAAAGAAGGGAGACTTTCGCAATGCGGCGATCGGTTTGAAAGAACTGCTGAAGGAGCGTCCCAAGGATGTCTTTTGGAATTTCAGCCTCCGGGAACTGCTATGGCGGAGTTATTTCGAGCGCCGGGATGAATTGACGATGCAGGAGTTGGAGGAAATGGAATTGTTGTTCGATTCCTTTCGGATATATGTACGCCGGAAAGAGTTGGTGAGTCAGGTCGCCTACAAGAGTTTTATCCGGCTCGCGAACCGGTTGCGGCTCCTGGTGACGGAGCCTGAATTGGACCGGGAAGCCCTGGGGAAATTGAAGAAGGAGGTAGGGACCAGCGAGCAGGTCAACAACCGCTGGTGGTTGAAGCAACAAATTGATGCCATCTTAATGGGAGGGTGAGGGAATTTTCTGGCAAGGGAAAATTAGAGTTAGGGGCGATTCGGTCCTTATGTAGGGGATCAAATTAAGCCAGTGAGGGAATTTTACCGGATTCCTGTTCTGGCGCTACGGAGGAGAATTCAAGATCATTGAATAAACGCAAGTTCAACTAAAAAAAATCAATGATGAAGCTAATCCACCGTATCTACGGGCTGCTTTTGCTGGCCTGTATCCTGCCCAATGCTAGCCAGTTGATGGCCCAGCAAACACGAGAACAACTTTCTTCCGAATCCCGCATCCCGGGAGAAGGAGGAGAGAGGACATGTCAAAGTTGTAAATCCGGTAGCTATCTGGTCGACATTGCGCCCTCCTATGACTATTCTCCTTCTCCTGATTCTATTAGTCCAGGCCAATGTATTCTTTCCTTGAATGCCACTTTCCCCTTCCCACCATCTGGTAGCTGGGAAGAGTCAGGCAAATTCTGGAGGTGTAGACCGGTGGTGAAGAGGTTGGTCCTCCGGTTTGAGGATGGGATTCCCCCGGAATTTACAGTCTTGGGATATAATGGGGACCACTATTGGGATATTGTTTCCCCCAATACCGTTCAGATTTTTCCCAATGCGTCTGGCGAGATTTCTGACACCTTGGTCTTTCCCTTTGAGCCTGGAGATTTGTTCCCGGAGGTTGCAGAAATTAGAGGTGGAGGACTGTGCATCGTAGCGGACATCGGCATCGAAGACAAATTTGACCAGGTCACATTGGAGATGGATTGGATACTTCGTTCCGCTTTCAATTCAGGAGCAGGTGGCGGCCTGGACGGAGGCCTGTCCCACGGCGGCCGCCCCGCCGTGGCCCTGGGCGGAAGTTTTCAACTCTACAAAGGACTCCGATGGGAGGTCCGCGGTGCTTTCAGTCGCCCGGCTCCTGTCATCACGCTGGACGGCGGTTTCAAGGATCCGGATGTCCGCGACCAATATGCCTCGGGCCTCGCCGATGCCATCGGGCGGCAGTACCAACTTGAGACGGGCCTGGGCTACCGATGGACGAAACGGCGATGGGCCGTCGACCTCACGTTGACGGCTGGCCTCAGCCGCACCACCTTCCCAGGCGACGGCATCGCCCTCGTGGACACTGCCGGGACCAGCTACCCGGCCGTGGAATGGGAGTTGCCGGCCGTGGCGTTCCAGTACCGTACGGGCGTCCGGGTCCAACGCCAACTGAACCAATACCTGGGCGTCTTTGCCGGGGCCAGCTACCAGGCCCCCATCGGCGCCGGAACCGCTATCCGCGTCAAAGACCCCACCAAGGCCTTTTCCCCCTTCGGCTTCGACTACGAGGCCTTCGAAAACCTGCCCTTTGAAGTTCTGCCCCTCGCCGAAGGCTCCATCCTGCTCCAAACCGGTTTGGTATTCTACCTACCGTCAAACTGTCCCTAACCTGACTTCATCATTCGTTCTTTCTGCCCCGGCTGGTGCGAGTCGGTCGGGGATTTTTTCTCCCCTTTGGCATTCTCATTCCCCGAAATCTAATCTTTGTGACCGGCAGCATCCACCTGGTGCGCCGGTCGCAAATCGCTGGTGTCCTGGCCCTTCCGTCGGATGGCGAGGCGGCAAAAGCCTTTGCCGGAATTGGATTGGGATTCGAGGACGATGAGCTCGCCGCCGGTCGCCCGCATGAGCTGGCGGTCGTAGTTCATCAGCCGGTGGCAGGCGGCCGTGTCGCCGGTCCCCCGCAGGGGGCAGGCGAGGTGAATCTCCGTGTAGGCGGTGTCCCCGGTGACTTCCGCGATGCGGAAATATTCCTGCCCATCGGGCGGCATCAAGGACTGCCAGGTCCGGGCGAGTTCCCCGACCGATTGGGCGGGAGCGGGGCGGTTGAGGCGGAGGTTGAGCTTGGCGGAGGCCGTGGTCGCCCACCGGGTCAACCCGTTGAGGGATTTCCGACGGGAAAAGGCAGCGAGCACCCGAAGGGTGGCGGTGAAGACGGCCTGCTTTTCCAGGAACTTTTTCATGCTCTTAGGGCCTTGAGTTGTTGGTGGAGAATCTTTTGGTACCGCTTCCTGTCGACATAGCGTTGGTGCCGCAGCGAATCAATATACTTCCGTCCGCCGCGTAAATTGACCTGCTTGTGTTGTTTCTCCTCCAAAAAGCGCCGAAATGCTCCGTTGGCCTGGTGGCGGGCCTGGAGATAGGCCGCGATGACATCCCCCTGCAAGCTCAACAGGCCAAAGATCGCCGAGGAAACTTCGATGCCGCCGACAAAGAAGAGGTTGGAGAACTGGCGGGAGAATATCTGGAGGTACGGCTCGATCTCTTTTTCCTCCGTTCCATTGCCCAACAATTCCGCCTTCAAAAAGGGAAAGGAACGCCGATAGCCCGTTGCCGCCACGACCAGGTCCAATTCTTCTTCACTTCCATCCTCAAACACGACCGTTTTTCCCCGAAACTCCGCCACATTTTTCTTCGCCTGGATGTCCCCGTGACCGAGGTAATGGAGGAGGCGGCTGTTCATGATCGGGTGGGATTCCATTAGGTTGTGGTCGGGGCGCGGAAGGCCGTAGTTCTCCAGTTTGCCGACGAGGACTTTGTTGAGGAGGAATTGCGAGACCTGGGTATCGAGGTAGCGGTTGGGCAGGGCAAATTTGGCCTTGAACTGATCAGAAGGCATCCCAAAGATGTATTTGGGCAGGAAATAGTAGCCCCGGCGAAGGCTGATGAAGGCCTTTTCGGCTTCCCGCGCCGCATCACAAGCAATGTCGCAACCCGAATTTCCTCCGCCAATGACCAGGACCCTTTTGCCCCGAAACTGCTCCGGATCCTTGTAGTGGAAGCTGTGGATGAATTCGCCCACAAACTCCCCCTTGAACTGCGGCAGGTTCGGGTGCCAGGTGATCCCCGTCGCACAAATCACTCCCCGGTACGTTTTTTCCGTCCCATCGTCCAGCCTAACCCGCCAATGCTTCCCCTCCGGTTGCATGTCGAGCACCTTGGTCTGGAAGCGGGCCTTGTCGCCGAGCTGGTGGTGGCGGGCAAAGTCCTCGATGTATTCCTGGACGAGGGCGTGACTGGGGTAGTCGGGATAGTGGTCGGGCATGGGAAAATCCGCGAATCCGGAGAGGGGGCTGGAGGAAATGAAATGGGCGGAGCGGTACATGGGCGTTTCGGCCCGCTCAATGTCCCAGATGCCTCCCACCTTGTCGCCGGCATCGACGATCTCAAACGGGATTTGCGCTTTGTGGAGGGTTACCGCTGCCGCCAAACCGGCCGGCCCCGCCCCAATGATCAGGTAATTCATGTGCGTACAATGTTCAGTTCCAATGGGGTAAAGCTAGTCGTCCGCTCCGCCGGAAGCTGTGACATTTGTCAATTAATGCGGGAGCGGATGCGGCTGAGGGTTTCCCGGGAGATGCCCAGGTAGCTCGCGAGGTGTTTGCTGGGGATGTGTTGGATAAGGTGGGGTTCCTGCTCCATCATCAACCGGTACTTTTCGGTAGCCGAGTGGGTCTGGATGACGAAGAGGCGTTGTTCGAGTTGGACGGTGTAGAGGACGCTGAAATGGTCAATCAACTCGGCGATTTCGGAGGCTTGTTCCTTCAGTTCCTGGAGGCGTTCGTAGCTGATGCGGAAGAGGACGCCATCGGTGAGCATTTGGATGGATTCGTAGCTGGGGGCTTTGGGGAAAAAGCTGCTGTACGAGGTGATGAAATCGTTGCGGAAACTGAACCAATTGGTGATGTCCTGGCCGTCGCGGAGGGAGTAGGAGCGGGAAATGCCTTCGGAAAGGAAGTAGAGGTGCTTGCAAATATCGCCCTGGTGGAGGAGTTGAGTGCCCTTGGGGGCGGGGTGCCGCTCGAACGCGGCCCGGACCAGCTCGAGGGTGGCTGGGTCGAGGCGCGGAAAGGCGCTGAGGATATGTTGGACGAGTGCTTCCATGTCCGCAAGGGCGGACAAAAAGATAAGGAGGAACCAAGGGTTCCTCCAAATCCGCCTGCCGGTCGGGCGACCGGCTGCACGAGGACGAGTTCCTAATCAGTCAATTTTTCGGATGGTGATGCGGGAGAAGATTTCGGGGGTATTGGCGATGTGGGTTCCTAGCCTTGGGTCGTTTCGGTGGATCCAGGCTTGGACTTGGATATCGATCCCACCAGCAGGAACCGCAATGATCCCATTGAGGGTCAAGTAAGCGTTGGTACGAAACTCGTCACAGTGTTGGCTCAGGCTAAGAAGTTCAGTCGTATTGCTGGTTACATTTTCAACGCGCAGTCTTGCTTCTTCCGGACGGTGAAAAATAGAGTGGGCATCGATATAATAAGTTCCTTGATCCAATTGAATGGTGGTTCCAGAGCGTTGAATGCTGGTTCCCTGGGTCTGTCCGGTGGTGTTCAACTGAACCGTGTTCCATGAGTTGGTGCCGTAAGTGGGGCCATTGTTGTTGGTGGGATAGCTCTCCGTAAACACAGCATACTCCTCCCAACCCGTATTTCGGGCATAATCCGCGGTATCCGCATGTACGGCGGTCGCTGCCGCACTTGCACTGTCCGCCAGTTGGGCGAACGCGGCCAGGTTGCTGGAAATGGCCTGCTGAGCGAGGTTGGCCGAGCCTGCCTGGGGCGTATAACCCGCCGTATCCGCATAGTTCGCCGCCAGTGCGAGTCCCGCGACATGGGCGCTGTCCGCCTCCAGTGCCACCGTCGCCGAGTTGCTGGCATTGGCTTGCACCGCGAAATTGGCCAAGCCCGCTTGTTGGGCGTAGTTGCTGGAATCCGCTGTAAGCGCGGAAAGGGCATTGTCGGCGGCAAACGCCACATACGCACTGTCCGCCTCTTGCGCGAACGTGGCGAAATTGCTCGAAATCGCCTGGGCCGTCACGAACGAATAATTGGCCGTATCGGCCTGGTCCGCTTGCTGGCTGGTCATGGACTGGGTTGCCGTTCCCGCTTGCTGGGCGTAGAGGCTGGAATCGCTCATCATGGCCTGCTGGGCCATCACGGCCGTTTGGGCGGTCATCGCCGAATTGGCGGACCACGCGTAGGTGGCGGTATCGCTGTACAGCGATTGCGTCGCAAAGTCGGCCATGCCGGCAACCTGGGCGTGGTCCGAGGAATCCGACCAGACGGCTTCATTCGCGAACAGGGCCATGGGCACACTTTGGAGTTGGCTGGTACCAGCGATGGAATAGGAGCCGCTGCCGGTCGGATCGATCTCGGTCTCAAAGAAATAGGGGCCGTCTGCCCAGTCGATCTGGGCAAAAGCGGTGGCGTTGGTCTCCCCGAAATTGACGGCGATCAGACCAAAGTCATTGGTGGTCAGGCCGGACAGGACTTCCTGGAAGACAATGCTTCCGGTTGGGCTTCCCTGGCGGACGGTCCCGCGGAAGGAGATGGTGCCATTGGCAAGGGGGGCGCCATTGGCGTCACGGACGACGGCCTGGTATTTGAAGGCCTGGGGGGATTGGGCGTAGGAAATCTGGCCCAGGAGCATGGCTCCCAGGAACAGGGTCAATAAGCGGATGTGCATGGGGTTACTGTTTGATCAAACGGAGGGTTTGGGATTGTTTAGTGGAAGGGTGGGAGAACCGGAAGAGATAGGTGCCAGCCGGGAGGGCGCTCATGTCAATTGTTTTCACGGCAGGGAGGGATGATTGCTGATGCAAAAGCCGCCCTTGGAGGTCAAAGACTTGTAAGGACTGAAATTCTGCACCCCGGACATTGACTTCGTCCAGAAAGGGATTAGGGTAGACCTCAAAGGTCGATTCCACAGCAGAAACCTTGTTCAGAAGAAGACCTTCAAAAACCTGTTGGAAGCCTTGGCTGGCACTGCCATTGGAGGTTTCTGCGTATTCAACGACGGGTTCACCAATGGTATAGGCCACCGAGCCTTGGGATACTTGTGCAGTAAAACCTCCTGCTTCTCCGATAACTTCAACGGCAATGTGGCCACTCTGGGCGAAGAGGAGATGTCCTCCAATGCATAGGCAAAGAGTTAAAATAAACTTCATGTTGTTAAATCAATTGGATTAAAAATTTGGGTTACAGAGTGGATCGGGGACACCATTGGGTGACCTTGTGATCTGGCCTCAAGGTGATGTTAAATGCAGCTAAAAACAAGCGCCAAAGCTCAATTGCCATGAGGTAAAAATAATTTTCCCGCTTTTTTGTCCCAACCAAATCCCCCTCATATAGCTCTCTGGAAGGGTTGTGGTGAAGTGTGAAGGAAAAATGTCAAATAATAAACCGGGAAAAGTGTTCCTGACCCTCCGCCCCCATTTCAACTAATTGCATCCGAACCGCGAAACCAACTCTGCAATTATGACCCGTTTACCATTGCCCCCGAGCATGCGACTCTTTTTAGTCCCCCCACTCACTGCCAAGAGCGGAGACCTTGTGTTTTCCGTCTTCCTCTCGATCTCCATTCACTTTTCCCATGTCCTCTTATTTGCCCAGTCATGAAGAAGGAAATGATGCCACTGAATTGCCCCCTGCTCCTGGTGTTTTTATTGCTCTTATGTCCCAGTTTGGCCCAGGCGGGAAACGACCCGGAAATCAATTCCTTGAGCGCAACTTCCCTCTGCATTGGAGGGGAACTGGAAATTAATGGAAGTAATTTCACGATAGGAGCGAGCAACCCTCCGGCTCCAATTGTGACTATTGGGAACACCCAGGCTACAGTTCTTCAGTATACATCTTCTTTTATACGAATCCTTGTCCCACAGACGCTATCAAGTGGTAGTTACACCCTTGAGGTGGAGAATCACCTTGGTAAAAAAGATGATGAAACGGTCTCTGTCAGTCCGCCTGCGACTTTTTATTATCCGAATCAGCCCTATTGTCAGGATTTAAATGCCCTTGAGCTACCAAACTCGACAGGTGGCCCCTTTACCTTAAATGTTATTCCGGGGAGTGTCAATAGTTTGGATACAACTACGGGGGAATTGGGGATCGAGTTTGTCGGTATGACCTATGTCGAATGGGAAAGTAAAGCCTGCCCGAACCAGTCCGGTATTGATACAATTGAGGTGATTCCGGGAACTCTAATGGTCAATATCAAATATCCCTTGGATACCGTTTGTCAAAATCGAATCCCGGCGTTCCTTGATCATGGAAATTCAAACCTTATTACTGGGACCTTTTCTTCTCCTACGGGATTGAGTGTCAACAGCTCTTCGGGCCAAATCTCTTTGGATAGTGTGGTGGGGTCGCAGATGGTTATTTTCGCTCCTACCTACGGGTCTTGTTACCGGATAGATACGTTCGAGCTTGAAGTTCTTCCGGAAGACAATGCATCAATCTCCTACGGGGACAATGAATTCTGTGGATTCGAACAGGACCCCTCGCCTTCGTTGGGTACTTTGGGGGGGCAGTTCTCTATTCCATTTGGATCGGGGGCTGTGATAAATCCGTTTACAGGTGAACTTGATATTTCCGCGAGCTTGGCTCAGAAAGCAGTCAATCCCAGTTTGGTTTTTATTGTCGATTACGAATTGCAGAATCAGTGTCCTTCTAAGGAGTCAGCAATTCTAACTCTGCATGATGTCAATGCCAATTTTAACTTACCTACTCAGGTCTGTCAAGGTGCGGGGGGGACTGTGTTTGCCACGAACGTTGGGGGAGGTGGGACCTTTTTCCTGGGAACCGGCTTGACACCAGCGAGTTCCTTGAGCTTATCTGCTCCTACGGTCTCGCATCCCTTGATTGATGTGGCCAATAGCCAGCCAGGACCAAAGACGGTGACCTTCATTTTGGACCAGTCTCAGTATGGATGTACCGATACTGTTTCCCGCTTGATCGATATAAAGAGCATTCCGGTCACCAACTACAATTTCACGGACACCCTTTATTGTAGTAGTGAAGGGCTGGTTTATCCCAGTTTTTCTCCTTCGGGTTTGCCTCCGGGAAACTTTATCAGTGTACCTCTCGGCTTGGACTTGAACCCATCTTTTGGCCAGCTGAATGCTTCTTCTTCATCGTCAGGGAGCTATGATATTTTTTATGCCGTAACTCCTTCTCCTGGAGTTTGCCCGGATACGATTTTTCTGGACCAAGTTCGGATTGAGGCAGATAGCCAGTCCACTGTGGATTACGGATTGCCTATAACGAATGGGTTGGTACGTTTTTGTCCCGGTTCTTCCACTACATCAGTGAGTCCATTGGTCTTTCCGCCTGCTGGGCTATTTAGTGGGGGGGGGAATTTGTCGATTGATCCGCAAACAGGTGCCATTGACTTTGCTGGGACTGCGTCTAATGTCCCTTTGACGTTGGTATATGATCCATTGGGAAGCCGCTGTTTACGGAAAGATAGCGTCGATGTCATTATAGAGGATTTTGATGCCTTTTTGTCTTATCCTTTGGATTCCATTTGCTCATTCTTTAACCAATTACCTCCTGATTCAGTATTTGCTACTGGTCCGAGTGGTTTTGACAGTGCCTTTTCATTTGTAGGTGGTGGAATGGGAATTGATTCGAGCAATGGAGCCATTCGCCCAGGTCAGGTACTGCCGGGAAGCTATCAGGCTCAGTTGACCTTGTGGACTGCAACCTGCTCCGAAACATTCCCCGCCTCCAATTCTGTTTTCGTCAAGCCGCCTCCCAACCCCAACTTTTCCTATCCCAACAACGACAGCATTTGTATCAATGTGGGGAATCCTCTGCCGAGTACCTTTTCGCCAGGCGGCAGTTTCCGGGTTTTGTCCGGCGGATGTGTGGTGGACAGTGGGACCGGGGAAATTCTTCTGGGGCAGAGTTCGCCCGGCAATTGCGAGATCGTCCACGAATTTCCGGTGGATTGCCCGGTCTCGGATACCTTGGTGGTGACCATTCGGGCAGCTGATGTGTCGACCTTTTCTTATGCGTTGGATACTTTTTGCACCTCTGACCGGGATACGATTTTCCCCGACCTCCCGCTCAATTTTACCGCCGGCGGAAACTTCCTGGCCTCTCCGAGTGGTATCCAATTGCTCAGCAATGCCGATGGATCATTTTCCCCTCACCTCGCCACTGCTGGAACCTATACCATCAGCTACAATTCCATTGCTTCCGGCACTTCCAACTGTCCGACTTCTACGTCGGTCGTCGTGGAAATCTCAGATGGAGTTAGTCCCATATTTGCCTACCCAGAGTCCATTGTCTGCGATAACTATGGGCAGTTAGAGGTAGATGTGGACTCGTTGCCTACCCAATTGGGGGCCTTTTTTGTGCATGGGGGAGGGCTGGATCTCAACGCTACTACCGGAGCCATCAATACACTGAATAGTTCGGAAGGAGAATACGAGGTCATTTTCATTCCATCGGCCCCAGAATTCTGTCCTGATAGCATTCGGGCCATTGTTTCCATTGAGGCCCAGGATACATTCACTTCCATTGATTATACGCCAGGCTTGAATTTGCCCGAAGATACCTTCTGCATCCTGGATGGGACGCTTGTTCCGGAATGGTTGGGGGATTCGGCCGGTACCTTTTCAGTTCAGCCGGCCCTGGTCTGGGAGGACATCAGCAAAGGGGAGATCAACCTGGACGAGACTTCAGCCGGGACCTATACCATCTCCTACGAGTTGGGCGGAGTGTGTGAAGAGAAATGGACGGAGCAGATCGTGGTATTGGAACGGGAAGATCCTTCCTTTGGATACGAAGAGCCGATGTATTGTCCCAATGGTGATAATCCAGTCCCCGTTAACATCGTTTCACCAGGAGGATTGTACCGATCGGGAACCATTGGGGTCGACTCCCTGACAGGTGAAATCGATCTGGTTTCAGGGCCCAACCGCCTCCATGAAATTGAATATGTCACTCCTGGCTACTGTTACGACAGTACAATTGTGATCGTGGATGTCCTCGACATCGTTCCGGACCTGAACTGGGAAGAACTCGACAGCTATACCATTTGTGAAGGTGATCCGGTGGAGATCAAGGTCAATTTTCCCGTTCATGTAGAGTTTTGGAAAAATCAAGAGCAGTTGGATACGATGGTGACGGATTATGTATACACAGGATTGGAGAATGGGGACACGATCCGACTGAGGTACAGTGCCGATAAAATTTGCTATGAAGAAGATTCCTTCAGGATGGAAGTTCTGGTGACTCCGATCATCGAGCTGGGAAAGGCCACAAGGATTGAAGTGAACGATTCGGATTTAGAGTTTGAATTGGTTGGTAATATCGAAGAGATGCAGGTGCGTTGGACTTCGGAGCTTCAAAGGGGAGCCGGAATTGTGCCCGATATGGGGATTGTTGACTTCGCTGGGAATAAAGAGCAGGTTTTCGAGGCTTTGGTGAGTTCGACCTTGATCAATTATCCTACTTCACTTCAATTGTATCTGACGCCGGAGAATCAAATTTGTCCGGGGAAAACTGACACCATTGATGTTCTAATCAATCCAGGTGACCTGGCGATTTTCATCCCAGAACTGGTGACTCCCAACGATGATGATTTTAATCGGTATTGGAAAGTCCAATGGACCGATAATATCAATCCGCAGGACTATCAAATCGCCCTTTTTAATCGGTCTTATGGGAAGGTCATTGAGGGGGATTTGGAAAAGTTTGAGGAGTGGGACCCCAATACTATGAATATCGCCGACGGCGTCTACCGCTGGATCCTCCGCGAAGCGGACGGAAAAGTGGTCCGTACCGGAGGCCTCACCATTCGCCGCAATTAACCCTTCAACCAGGATTCCCATGAACCGCCTATACCCAATCATATTCATCCTGTTTCTGTGTATTGCCAATGGAGGGGCAGCCCAGCAACTGCCCCTCTCGACTTACCAACTTGTCCTGTTCGATCCGTTGAACCCGAGCCAGGTCCGGGCTGGGAATCTCAACGGGGTTTACTTCGCGATTCAACAACGGACCCGTCAGGGATCTGGCTGGCGCTCCGCCAGTCAGTTCCTGAATTTCCACGGACGCCCCCAGGGCCGTACGGGTACCTTCCGCTGGGGCATCAACGCGATCAACGACGTCGAACATACCGAACAACGTTTGTCCATTGCGCCGACCGTATCGGCGCGGGTCTTCCAAAACACCACCACCGAAGTGCACATTGGTATTTTGGCTGGCCTCATCAGTTGGAGTTCGAACTATGAAAACCGGGCTGTTTATGACCAGGGGGATCCCCTGGGAATTGATCGCCTCAACCTCATCGAGGTCAATACGGGGGCGGGCGTCAGCGTGCAGCACCTGTCGTCCAAGGGCTGGATTCAAGGTGGTGTTTCCGCCAGCCAACTTTCCGGCAACCTCATCGCCAGTCCCCTCGAAGGGTTCCGTCTGTTCCCGAACCTCAAGGGCGAATTGAGCTATTTGTTGCCCGCGATGGAAGGCATTTACGTGGGGCCCCGCGTTTTTTACCAAAACATTCTCAACGACTCTTTGAAGATGGGACCCGGCCAGGTCCACTTGGGGGTGGTGGGGCGGATGCCCGAAAAAGGACTTTGGGCAGGAGGGATGTACCGGATGGACGCCAGTGTGGTCTCGGTGGCATTTGGCTTTCCCATCCTGAAACTGGACCCCAAGGCCGATCCCTACGAGTTTCACCAGTCCCTGGACGCGACTTTTGGGATGCACTATCCGGTCAACGCCCGGGATGCCTTTGGACCATCGGTGGACCTGGGCCTGGTCTGGAATTTTGGGAAGGAATCCAGTGCTGCCCTCGACACTCTGCCCTTTGCCCGGCCTTTCTGGATCAACGAATCGGCGCTGGTGGAGCACAAGCAGCAGTTCCTTGACCCGGTGGGACCGGGCGAACTGAAGGGGCAGAGCGAGATTTACGACAAGAATATTTACCTGACTTATACCTGGCCCGACCGGAGCCGCTTGTACTGTGGAGAGGATCCGGCATCGACCCGAGATGGGCTGGTGCGGCGGATTGGGTACGAGTGGATTGGCATGGATGGCGTGCTGCGCGGAGTGGCCGGGAAGGTGATTCCCGATGCCTTGTTCCCGGATAGCTCAGGAGTGAGGGACCCGGAGAACATGGAGGCCCTGGAGCACCTGGCCTGGATCGAATTGAGTTGCCAGCTGCGGGTGGATGAAGAGGGGGCGCGGTTCAGTTCGGAAATGGTCTACGATGGGGAGTTCGGGATGAACAATGAAGGCGGGGACAGCCTGATCATGCCGATTGTCCTGGATGGCCGGGACACCGTGATAACCATTGCCGAAAATGTCTACCTCAGCAACCTGGAGCTGGCGGCCCTCAAGCTGTATGTATTGCGGAGCCGGACCGAATATGAAATGTGGGGGCGGTTTGGGGACCGCTACCGGATTGTCAAGGAGGAAGAATTGAGGGAATACGACCTGGAATCGGAAATTGACAATTGGAAACGTCCCATCATCATCCGGCGCCCCCGAATTACATCTGACAACCCGAACCTCCAGGCCTTCCAGCAAAATTCCATCCTGCTCAAGTTTCCCCGCAATGCCCGCGCTGTGACCAAAGACAATGGGAAGTGGATTCCCAACGAAGACCCGGCGGAGGACTTTGAGGAGTGGGAGTTGCCGGATACCGATTCAGAAACCAACACCAAAGATTAGTTCTTCATATCCAAATCTTGCATTTTTTACTACATCTGATCCTAGCCAATTTGACTATGATGCGTCTCTCACCGCCCGGTGAGAGGCGTACATTTTTCCGGGATTATTTTTGAGAGTTCCCCCATAATTCCTCCAAGGGACAAAGGAGTCCCCGCATTGAGCCAGCTTTAATTTTTTCGCACCATTTGTCCCTCTCCTCCGCTGCATGGCATTCATCGGCCTTTCCCCTAGATTCAATTTTTACGAACTGGAAATCAACGATGAAATGCCTTCACGAGACGAAATTATTTTTGTTATTGGATAAGCTGACGGACAGTCAATTGGAGGAGTTGGAAGGGTATGGGGCGTATGTCGGGGTTCGGGAATCGGTTCAACGGGCTTTTGGCTTGTTTCGCCGCCGGGTGGTGGCCCATTTGAACAAGGAGGAGTTCTTCAATTTGTGCTACCCCGATCCTGCATTTGAGTTCAATACGAACCGTTTTCAGTCCCTGCTCAATGCCGCCCTCAAGGTGACCTATGAGTTCCTGGCCCTTCAGGAAATCCGCGAGGCTCCCGAGAAATGTTATCAGGTGGCGTTGAAGTGGGTCGGGGAGAAAGAATGGGATTTGGAAGTACTGGACCTGAGCAAGAAGCTGCTGAAATTCACGGAGAAAGGACCTGAGTCCCACGAACAATATTTGCTCACCTACTTGGTCGAAGAAAACGTTCTTGAGGTCCAGCAACGGCTGGGACGCTCCAATTGGGAGGACCACCTGCGGAGGTCCTGGCACAAGATGGAGCAGTTTTTCATGGTCGAATCCCTCCGCTACCAATGCCTGGTGCTCGACCGCAAGCTCAACGGCTACGCTGTCCCCGAAGACCTTGCCCTGCCCGATATTTTCCTCGAGCTCCTTCTCCATCGCCATCCGGCCGATTCCAGTCCGCTGATCCGCATGTATGCCCAGCTCTGGGAGATGCTGCAGGAGCCCAATGCCCAGGCCCGTTTTGAGGCCGCCCACAACTACATGGCCCAGCTCGAAGAGCAGGGGACAATCCACCCCGAGGTCCACAAAGAATGCCTGGGCTTGCTGTACAACCATGCTTTCCGGCGGGTGCGGCAGGGGAGTGAGGCCCATTTCGTGATGGTCGACCTGATGTTCAAGCTGTTTGAATTGAACCAACACCGCATTCATCCCCACCAGCTCAAGAATGTGGTGGCTTTGTTGGCGCACAATGGAAAGTTGGGAAAGGCGCAGGAAGTCTTGGATCGGTTTGAAAATCGAATCCAGGGAGACCATGGGGAAGATGCTTTGAAGTACAACCAAGCGGTATTGTTGTTCCACCGGGGCCATCCCATTTCAGCCTTCAGGCTGTTCAAAGAGGTGATGTACGCCCCCAATGGACAATATTTCAAACTGGATGGGCGGCTGTACCTCTGGCGGTGTCAGGTTCTCCGGAGCCTTCAGGGACGGGGCTATGACGACCATTGGTACAATTTCGAGAAGGAGAAAAGCCGGCAGTTTTTCCGCCGCTTCGCCTACCGGTCCCTGGAAAGTCGAACGTTCTACCTGACTTATTTCCAGGTGTTTCGAAAGCTCTATTTTGCCTGTGGGGAGGTTGCAGGGAAAAAACGGCAGGACATATTGCAGGAAATTCTCGTAGAAGTCAGTCAATTCAAGGCCCATCCCCTCCGCAAATGGACGGTGGAGACGGTAGGCGCGGCCCTCCGGGAGAAGGGCCGCGTCCGATCAGAAATTTAGCTGTTATTGGCGCCAGAAAGTTTGGGCTGTCGCTGCCACTTCTGGCCCTGAGAATTGGAGGGAATAGCGCCCCGGAGGCAATTGGGAGAGGTCCAATACCAGGGCCGAGGCTCGGGTTTGAACTTCCATCTTCGCCCCTTGGGAATCGAGGAGAACGAGCCGGGTGTACGCGGGTGGGAGGTAGGCCTTGAGCTGGCTGGCGCAAGGATTGGGGCCAATGACCGGCTCCCCGTGGTCCGAGACCGGCAGAAACCCTTCCAAGACTTCCACAATCACCAGGTTGCCGCCGAGGGTCTTCTTGATTTGGCTGGTCTGCCCTTCCAGGTACGCTCCCGGAGAGGTGTTACTCATGGCCCCTAACTGGGCCGGCAGGGAGATTGCACATCCTATGAGTCCCACCGCAAGGTGCATCCGCATAACAAACAACTTGAATCGAGATGTCAACATGGTCAATGATATTATTGGTAATGAATAAAAAATGAAAAGGCATCGTCCTGGTCCCGGGGTGATGGGTGGCTGAAGGATTGGCGGGAAGAACACGGTTGTGGAGCCTCTTCCCGCCAAGAGTCGAATCTTCCTGCTTTAGTTGTAGCCACCGAGCTGGTTACGGCCATTTGCTGTCACCGCCAAGAGAATAATAAATTGTATCAACAGAGAATTGAGATTGCGGGGGCAATATAAGAAAAAAGCGTGAGGTGGGAGTTAGTTGGAGGTGTTAGAGCTTCAATTCACTGGGATTTCTACTGTTGTTCCAAAAAGTAATCAGCTGAATGGATTCTACGCGAACTCGATAATACAGAGTAGTATGTTTGTTCAGTACGCAACGCCGGATATCAAGACGTTGATCGGATGCAGGGAACATATTGGGAAAAGAAAGGATGAGTTGAAGGACACTTTCAGTATTCTCATCGAAGCTCCTTGCTGAATGAATCCCAAATTCGGCAAGAAGATAGTCCAAGATTTAGGAGTAATCATTCCTTGATCTTGGAGACCATTCTAATCTACATTTCATAGACCTAGCTTGGCCCTGATCTCTGCGCGGACATCTTCATGGGGGATTCCTTCTCCCCGATCCAATTGCTTTTCTCCCTCTGCAATGGATGCTCTTTCCTCCTCGGATAAACGATTCCACCAATCATCTGACTCCTGGTGAGAGGCAATGACCGTTTCCAACTTTTCAATGAGTCGGAGGTCATTGGAGTTAGTGAGAGCATTGATCAAATCTACTTTTCTTACCTTCAAATCCATACCTCAATTTAACGAAAAAATATTCTATGGAGTTGTGGCAGACATGAATCACTGAAGCCCCCACAATTCCCTAACTTTGCCCCCACGATGAACCCCCTCCCCAAAGTCGTCCTCCCCCAAGACATCGGCATGCAATCCGCCGCCACCGTCGAGGTATACGACTACAATACCTCCCGGGAGTCCACCCGCCAGCAGGTCCAGTTGACCATGAATACCTTCAGCTTCTTATTGGAGGGGCACAAGGAAGTCTTCGCGGATACGGCGCCGATCTCCATCAGCAATGCCCATTTCCTGCTCATGAAGGCCGGGAATTGTTTGATGACGGAGAAATTGGCCGTGGCGAGGGACCATTACCGCAGCATCCTGTTGTTCTTTTCCAACCAGTCCATCCTCGATTTTGCCAGGAAGTATGGGGTGACGATGGGAGAAAGTGTGGGAAAAAGGTCGGTGCAGGCGATTCCCTACGATCCATTTGTCCGGTCTTTTGTGGGGAGTTTGGTGGAAATGGCGGGGATATCGGGAAAAGCAAAGGAGCGGATCTTAGCGGTGAAATTGGAGGAGCTGTTGCTGTATTTGGTGGATGCGATCGGGCCGGGCTTCATCCCCTCATTGGTGCAGCCGTTGGACGACCACACACTTCACTTTTTGCAGGTGGTGGAGGGGAACAAGCTGAATAAATTGAGCCTGGGCGAATTGGCCTTCCTTTCCAACATGAGCCTGTCCACCTTCAAGCGGACCTTCCGCCGCCACTTTCAGGAGTCGCCCAGTAAATGGTTCCAGGAGCGCCGCCTCGAGTACGCGGCCTTTTTGCTCAAGCATGAATCCCGCCGCCCTTCAGATATATTTGTCGACATTGGCTTCGAATCCCTCTCCAATTTCATCCAGGCCTTCAAGGGCAAATACGGCCAGACCCCGAAGCAGTACCAGCAAGGTTGAGCTTTTGGCAATACTTTTTGGGCCATTCGCATTCGGGCAACCACCCCTCCATCCATGATCTTTGTCCCAGTTAATTCAAAACAAAGCATCATGAAACACATTCTATACCTGCTCCTCCTCGCTGCCTTCCCCGGTTTCCTCCTCGGCCAATCAACCTTCACCCTCACCAGCGAAGACCTTGGCGGCCAGGCGACCGCCGCCGAAGAGTTCAACGGCTTCGGATGCACGGGCGAGAACCAGTCGCCCCAATTGGCGTGGTCCGGCGCCCCGGACGGAACCCAGAGCTTCGCCGTGACCATGTACGACCCCGATGCGCCCACCGGCAGCGGCTGGTGGCACTGGCTGGTCTTCGACATCCCCGCCGATGTCCACCAACTGCCCCGCAACGCGGGCAACCTCGCCGCAGGCCTCACCCCGAAAGGCGCTGTCCAGGGCCTCACCAACTACGGGGTCCCCGGCTATGGCGGTCCCTGCCCGCCCCCCGGCCACGGTTGGCACCAGTACGTCATCACCGTCTATGCGCTGAAAACGAAATCCCTGGGCCTCAATGCCGAGACCAACCCGGCTGTCGTCGGCTACAACCTCTGGGCGAATACCCTCGCCAAGGCCAGCATCGTGACCTATTACCAGCGGGAGGCGGAGTAGGCCCTCCAATAACCTGTTGAATTCATCCTGCTTCAGCTTTGCTGGGGCAGGATGTCTGTGATTGGGGAGTTTAGGAAGAGGATGGAGAGCTTCGAATGGCGCCTGGACTTTGAAGGTCGCGGGGGGAATGAGTAAATTGGGAGACACACAGAATGGATTGATATTCAAGAATGATGAAGTTTTTCCAGCGCATAGGAAAGACCCCGGTGAGAGATACATTGCAGATCGAGGGGATCGACGAGGACCTCAAAAACCGACTTTGGAATTTGTTTCTGGTTGATTTCTTGGGGAGAACCGACACAAGAACGCTGGGAGGTGAATCGGAACGATCCAGCGTGTCACGGTCAATTTGGATTCAATTTCTCAACTACCGGGTCGATGAATTGCCATTGAACTTTTTTCCTGACTTCGTCGATTTTTCTGGCTTCTCTCCAAAACCGGCGATTACGA
>CAWUKT010000018.1:0-94968 GCA_963923035.1 uncultured bacterium | reverse complement strand
AGCTGGATGGCAATGGTCAGGCTTCCATCACCCCGGCTGATGTAGACGGCGGTTCCACTGACAACTGCGACGTAACGGTTGCCATCTCTGATTCTACCTTCGATTGTGCCGATGTCGGTTCCAACTCGGTGGTACTGATCGCTACGGATGGTTCCGGCAACACGGACGCTTGTACTGCAACTGTAACGGTTGAAGACAACGAAGCTCCGACAGCAGTTTGCCAGGACATTACGGTTCAATTGGATGGTAGTGGCAATGCCAGCATCGTCGCTGCTGATGTAGACGGCGGTTCTGCTGACAACTGTGCTGTTGCATCCATCTCCATTGACAACGCTTCCTTCGACTGTTCCAATGTTGGTCCGAACACTGTTACCCTGACCGTCACTGACGTGAATGGCAACAGCAGCACGTGTACCGCAACGGTAACGGTAGAAGACAATGTCGCTCCGAATGCTATCTGCCAGGATGTAACGGTCCAGCTCGACGCCAATGGCGCTGCTTCGATCGTTGCTGCTGATGTAGATGGTGGTTCTACTGACAACTGTGCCGTAGCAAGCATCTCTGCTACGCCGACGACCTTCGACTGCTCCAACCTTGGCATGAATGCCGTTACCCTGACCGTCACCGACGTGAATGGCAATAGCAGCACGTGTACTGCCAATGTAACGGTCGAAGACAATATCGCTCCGACCGCTGTCTGCCAGGACCTCACGGTTTACCTGGATCAAAATGGTCAGGCTGGCATCACCGCCGCTGACGTAGACAACGGTTCTTCTGACAACTGTGGTATCGATGCCATCTCTGTCAATCCGAATTCCTTCGATTGTGCAGATGTGGGCAGCAACCAGGTCACTCTCACCGTATCCGACGCCTCTGGCAACAGCGACGTTTGTACGGCCAATGTAGAGGTTCTTGATACCATCGCTCCTACGGCTGTCTGCCAGGATGTAACCATCGCCCTGGATTCCAATGGTACGGTTACGGTAACCGCTGCTGACATCGACGGTGGCAGCTTCGACAACTGTAACTTCACGCTGGAAACTTGTGACGATCCTGATCCTTGCACCAATGTTGATTTCAACTCCCTGCCCGGAGGCGGCGCCCTCGCAGCAGGTACGAACATCACGACGCAACTGGCTGGCTTCGGCATTGCCTCAGTTAGCGCGACGGGTGGTATCAACCAAGCATGGATCTTTGACTCCTCCAACCCGACGGGTGGTGACCACGACCTTGGAACTCCCAACCAGCAGTTTGGCGGCCCCGGTGTCGGCAACAGCGGTAGCTCCAATACCACTCCGCTCGGAAACGTTCTCATTGTTCAGGAAAACAACAACACGCCCGACGACAACGCTCAGGGTGGTACGCTCGACTTCACCTTCACCGGTGCAACCGACGTTGTTGATATTACCCTCGTTGACATTGAGAAGAACGGAGGCAATGTAACTCTGACTACGACCTCTGGAAACAATGTAGTGGTAGCGATCCCGCCGCAGGGTGACAACTCTGTACAGGTCCTCCCGATCAACGTTTCGAATGTCCTCTCCATGAGCGTGTACATCAAAGGTTCTGGCGCCGTAGGCGGTCTGAACATTTGCAGTGCCGCAAGTGGTCCGGTATGCACCAGCACCTTCGACTGCTCGAACCTCGGTCCGAACACAGTCGTTC
This sequence comes from uncultured bacterium, assembly GCA_963923035.1. Taxonomy (GTDB): domain Bacteria; phylum Bacteroidota; class Bacteroidia; order J057; family JADKCL01; genus CAWUKT01. Next base: position 93,303 of record CAWUKT010000018.1, on the reverse strand, counting down.
TGACGGCTACGGATGCTTCCGGCAATGTTGACAGCTGTTCTGCAACCGTCACGGTGACGGAGAACAATGCTCCTACGGCTGTTTGCCAGGATGTAACGGTTCAACTCGATGGCAATGGCCAGGCTTCCATCACCGCTGCTGATGTAGACGGTGGTAGCTTCGACGATTGTGGCATCGACACGATCACCGCTAATCCGACCACCTTCGACTGTGCTGACCTCGGCAACAACGCCGTCACCCTGACTGTCACTGACAACAGCGGTAACGTCGGTACTTGTGTCGCCAACGTAACGGTCGAAGACAATATCGCTCCGACGGCTGTCTGCCAGGACCTCACTGTACAGTTGGATGCTACCGGCAATGTCGGTATCGCCATCGACGCAGTTGACAATGGTAGCTCCGACAACTGCGATATCGATACCATCTTCCAGGACGTATGTGTCTGGACTTGCGCTGATATTGGTGTGAACACGGTCACCCTGTTCGTCACCGACGGAAGCGGCAACACCAGCACTTGTACGGCTGACGTAACGGTTGAAGACAACATTGCTCCGACCGCCGTCTGCCAAGATGTGACCCTCCAGTTGGATCAAAATGGCTTCGCTGTTGTGAACGGCTCTGACGTTGACGGTGGCAGCTTCGACAACTGTGACTTCACTCTGGAAGTCTGTGAAGCGCCTGACGCTTGTGTGGATATTGACTTCAATAGCCTCCCGAACGGTCAGGCCATCCCGGCTGGAACGAATATCACGACTCAACTGGCTGGCTTCGGCATCAGCATGGTGAGCGCAAGCGGTGGTATCAACCAAGCCTGGACCTTCAACTCCTCCAGCCCGACTGGTGGTGACTTCGACTTGGGTACGCCCAACCAGCAGTTTGGCGGCCCGGGTGTCGGCAACGCTGGCAGCTCGAACAACACTGCCCTCGGAAACCTCCTCATCATCCAGGAAAACAACAATACTCCGGACGACAACTGGAGTGGCGGCGACATCAACTTCACCTTCGCAGGTGCTACCGAAGTCGTCAGCGTCACCCTGGTTGACATTGAGGAAAATGGAGGTTCTATCACGTTGACCACGGTTGGCGGAAATACGACCATGGTTGCCATCCCGGCAACGGGTAACAACTCCGTACAAGACCTCGCGATCAACGTATCCAACGTAACGAGCATGAACGTCCACCTGGATGGTTCCGGCGCCATTGGCGGTCTGAACATCTGCAGTGGTTCGAACACTTCTTCCGGAAGCTGTAACAACGTCTTTGACTGTGACGACATCGGCCCGAACACGGTCGTGTTGACGGTCACGGATGGTTCTGGTAACGTCGATAGCTGTACGGCTACGGTGACCATCGAGGATGATTCCTACGTGGCCATCTCCTGCCCCTCGGACATCGTTGCTTCCTGCAACAATGGCCAGGCTCCGACCATCCACTGGGACACGCCGGATGCTGACGCATTCTCCAGCTGTGAGGCTGGTTGCTCCAGCGATCCGCACATCTCCGGATACCACTACCTCGGCGAATACAACGGCCACCGTTACTACAAGGCTTACTGCGCCAAGCAGTGGGACGACGCCAGTGACGATGCCAACGCCATCGGCGGCTACCTCGCCGTCATCAACGACGCTGGTGAAAACCAATTCATCAAGAACAATGTAGGCGGCAACGACTACTGGATTGGTCTCACCGACGAAGTCACTGAAGGCACCTTCGAATGGGTCAACAATGATCCGGTGTCTTATACCAACTGGAAGTCTGGTGAGCCGAACAATGCGGGCGGCAGCGGACCGGCTGACTACGCGGTTATCCGCGGCAACAACGGCAAATGGTACGACCGTGGTGGATGCTCCCACTACAAGTACATTGTCGAAGTTCCCTGTGGACCGGAAGTCACGGTTACGCAAATCGCTGGTCCTGCTTCCGGCAGCACCTTCCAGCCTGGTACCACTACCACGATCACTTATGTTGCCTCTGACTCCGCTGGCAACTCGGATACCTGCAGCTTCACGGTAACGGTGGACGATTGCCCGCCGGTCTACTGCCACGCTCAGGCTCAGTGCAGCAACTACGAGTGGATCAACAATGTCTCCTTCGAAACGGTGAACAATACCAGCGGCAACGACGGTGGGTACGGTGATTACACCAACCTCAGCGCCACGGTAGCTGGTGGTTCTACCATGAACATCTCGCTCAGCCCGGCCTTCAGTGGTCAGTCTTATACTGAGTACTGGCGTGTATGGGTTGACTGGAACCGCGACGGTGACTTCAACGACGCAGGTGAAATGGCCTTCCAAGGCAATGGAACCGGAACTGTAAATGGTTCAATCTCTGTACCGGCCAACGCCGCCAACGGATCGCTCCGGATGCGCGTGACCATGCAGTGGGACCAGTACGCTCCGAATGCCTGCTGCAACTTCTACTACGGTGAAATCGAAGATTACACCCTGTACGTAAGCGGTGTTGCCCGTCTCGCGGGTGGTGGCGCTCCGGCCGGAGCTGGTGCTCAGGCTGGCGGTCAGGAAGGTGTCACTACCGAGACTTCCCGTGTAGATGGTCCGCCCGCCGGATTCGAATTTGGTCGTGTCTTCCCGAACCCTGTGGCCCGTGCCCTCGGTGGAAAAGTCCAGGTGGATTACCGCTCCGGACGTGATGAAGACCTCCAGATCCGTGTCATGGACATGTACGGTCAGGTACTTTACACCAAAGAGGTTTCGGCCAAACTGGGTGTGAACCACACCGAACTGAATGTCTCTGATCTCCCGGCTGGTACTTACTTCATCGAAGTAACCAATGAAGCTGGTAAGCGGACTGAGAAACTGGTCATCCAGTAAGCTCAGGCTCGCCCCTATCATACTCATTCAATCAGCAGGGCTGTCCTTCGGGGCAGCCCTCGCTGTTTTTAGGGGGAGGGCAGTACGGGGGAGAAGTGGTGCAGCGGAACGGTGGGAATGGCTGCTTGAGAGACGGGATCACCTGGTTCTCAACCGGGCGGTCCTAAACCTGGACCGGACGGGGCCGGTTCATGGGGTCAGTCAGGCCAGGGCTGTGGTTGGCAGGCTTAAGGGTGGGACGGGATGTTCTGGATCTTCAGAGAGAGCTTGCGGAAGGGAAGCCAGGGGAGTTCGAAAAGGGGATTAAAGGACTAGTGGGAGGCATTGGTATGGTTCAATGGGGCACTGGAACGGTGCGGTTGAAGTGGAGGGCATTCATAGGGCTGCATTGGGATGGGCTGGCCAGAATTGACGCGGTCGAAGGGTAGGGGTTGGAGTTACGGAGTGCCAGGGTAGGAAAGGCGGAGTTCAGGTTTGGAATGCGGTACCAGAGGAGGGGATGGCTTTGGGATGAAAGGGGACGGGGAGCTCAGGCAGATTGGCTTTTGTTGCCTTTTTTCCACGGCAAGTCCAATCCTTTTTCACTGAATGGAACTTCCCGCCATTTGCCTTCAATCAGAGAACAGACCTTTTTGAACCCAATCTTCCGCAGAATCTTGGCGGCAAAGTCGAAGCCGCCGATGATTTCATTGGGGTGGTGGGCGTCGGAGTTCAGGGAAATGGGGATGTTCATGGCGTGGATCCGCTCCAGGACCCATTGGCTGGGGTAGAGGTCCAGGCTTTTTCCGGTGTAGAGACCCCGGGTATTGACTTCGACGATGGCGCCGGTATTGGCGATGACCTTCAAGGTCTTGTCAATCTCGTGCCGGTACCAACTTTCCGTTTCCGAAAAGAAGAAGCCGCCCACATTCTGGATTTTGATTTTGTCCAGATGCCCCACCAAATCGGGGTTTTCCAACATCACCATCCAACGCGTCAACTCAAAATAACGAGAGACCGCCGCCCGGATATCGCCCTTGAAGATTTGCCTTAGTCCTTCCAGAAAGGTCTCGTGGGACCCGTCGATTTCCCAGGGCCGCCCATCGTCAAAGGTGTCCACCAGATGGATCGAGCCAATGACATAGTCCAGGTCCCGGTAGAGCGGGCCGATCTGGTCCCACCAGGAAAGTCCGGGCACAAAATCGATTTCCAACCCAGCGTACAACTCAATCTCGTTCTGCCATTGGGTGCGGAGGCGACGAATTTCCGAAAGATAGTCGGGCAATTTCGGCTCCGGCATGGTCCAGGGGAGGGTCGAGGGCATGGGAGCATGACAGGAAACCCCATAAGAAGGCATTTCCAACGCAACCGCTTTCTTCAAGTAGTTGTCGAGGGTGTCCGTGCCGTCACAGTACGAACAATGCGTATGAAAGGTGGTCCAAGCCATGTTGATACTATCGTCCTTTAAGCAGGGACTGTAAAGGTGCACAAGGTTGGTCTCAATTCCCTGAACCTAATCTTAAATCTTGTTTAAGATTGGTTTAGGGGTAAATGTAGCAGTTTTTGGCCAAAACAGCGAAATATGATTTGGTAGGATGCAGGTTTAGAGGCTGTTGAGGGGGATAATGGGGAAGGGAAAATGAAGTTGGGGCGTGTGCATCCCTTGCCACATCATGGTTGGGAGGGAGTTAGATTTAATCCGGTTGTGATGTGGTTGTAAACAATTGGTGAACCGGTGGGAAATGGCGTTTTTCCATCAGTCCAATCTGATCTTCAAGCCCATCTCCTGCTTCAGGTGAAGCAGCGCCTCCGCATTGCCCTTCGCATCGTCCACCGGATGGTGGGTATGGGACGTGCGGCGCAGGTGCTTGAAGTTCTGAAAATCGTCCCTGACCAGGCCTTTGTAGAGCGACCCCAGGTTCGCCGAACTGTACCCAAAGGGATTTTCCCCGAGGAAATGGTGGAAATACCAGCACACAAACATCCAGTCGAAGCCGTTGTTGTCGGAGATGAAGCGGGGCCGCCCCTTGCTGACCTGGCGGATCCATTCCGCAAACCGGGTCATCTCGGCCGCCGGATCGGCGAAGCCGAGGCATTCCTCCCGGGTATGCCCGGAAACTGCGAGGGCCTCGGGAACAAACCGATCTGAGATCGGTCGCAACTGGGCATAGAAGGTATCCGCCAGCCCGGGACGGACCACCACGGCCCCCAGCGAGACCATACTAAAGTCGCCGGGGATGGGGCCATCGGATTCTATATCTACCATGAAATAGCTCATGTCGCAATCGGATTGGATCAATTAGAGGGTGAATTTAGGTTTAATTCCGCTATGGGGGCCGGTTTTTGCCGATTTGTTAGCCCAAAGTTTTCTATCTTTGAGTACCAACGAAAGTGTAGCGCTTCCATTTTTTATTTCGAACGAGGTTTCTCTAATCCTTAGAATTAGACATGAACAATTTTCTCAGGACAGTCACCTTGACTTCAGCTCTGCTATGGGGCCTGTTGTTGGGGGGATGCGCGTCAGATGAAGGCAGCTACCCCGAGGACCAATCGGGTGAGATAGTTGTCGGGGAAAATGATGGAAGTAATGGCCAAAACTCCGTTGGTGAAGATGGTTGTATCCAGTTCCAGCGCCCGGTGATGGAAATGATCGGAGAGGGATTGGCCGAATTGCAGCCGGCCCATACCAAATACCGCGGCGACATCCTCGTCCTGCCCGCCTGGGGCGACGCCCGCGATTCCTGGTGCCACCGTTCCAACTTCTGTACACTCGCCCGCGACAAGGGCTACCGCCTGATCCTGCCCGACATGGGCAAAAGCATTTATACCAGTCAGCATTATCCGGAGACCCGCAGCGATTGGCGGGCCTTTCCCACGTATACCTGGTTGCGCGATACCCTTATTCCTGGTTTGCAGGAGAAGTACTGTGTGCTCCAGGAAGACGGCAACAACTTCGTCATCGGCATGAGTGCCGGCGCCCGGGGAGCCATGCGGCTCATCCAGGACCTGCCCGACCTCTTCGTCGGAGCAGCGGCGCTGTCGGGAGATTTTGATCCCGGCCAGATGAAGGGCGACAATATCTACCGCGGATTCCTCGGCAATTACGACGAGTTTCCCGAGCGGTGGCAGGTCAATGAGAACCTGACCAGTGGTGTCGAGCGCATCCGCATTCCGGTTTTCCTCGCCCACGGCAAAGAAGATCCGCTTGTGTCCTATACCCAGTCCGAGCAGTTCTACGCGGCCCTGCACGAAGCCCATCCCGACCTGGATGTGCAGTTGCACCTCGTCAACGCTCAGATGGATGGCTACGATTTTTGGAACTCCCAGATCAAGCCCATCCTCGCATTCTTCGACGCTTCCCAGGCCGTTCCCCCGGAAAGCCCCTGATCCATTCCCATCTATTTCCATTCGATCTGAACCATACCCAACCCGAGCGGGTTAATGGGGGTGAAGCTGGTCATGTCCAGCCGGAGGATTTGCATGGAAACGAAAACCCAACTTTCGACGCGTTCCCGCGTCCAGCAACTGATCGGCGCCCTCTCCGAGGGCTTGTACGAACGTGAGGAAGCCATTCAACTGGCCTTCCTGGCCGCCATTGCGGGGGAGAGCATCTTCCTGCTGGGCCCTCCCGGGGTGGGCAAGAGCCTCATTGCGCGGCGCCTGAAGTATGCGTTTGCCGATGGGGTTTCATTCGAATACCTCATGAGCAAATTCTCCACCCCCGACGAGATATTTGGCCCCATTTCCATCAAGAAGCTCAAGGAGCAGGATAAGTACGAGCGCCTGACCGACCGTTACTTGCCCGGGGCGAATGTGGTCTTCCTTGACGAAATCTGGAAAGCGGGTCCGGCCATTCAAAACGCCCTCCTGACCATCCTGAACGAGCGTATCTACCGCAATGGCGATGAGGACATGCAGGTCAATATCCGGGGCATCATCACTGCTTCCAACGAATTGCCGCCCCGCAACAAGAGCCTGGAACCCATTTGGGACCGCTTCCTGATCCGCTTGGAGCTGGGGACGATCAAGGGGATGAAGAACCTGCTCCAGATGATCACCGATACGCGGGATGTGTACGAGGACAAGATCGATCCGGGGCTGAAATTGAAGGAAAAGGAGCTGGATGAATGGTCGGAGGCGATTGACAATGTGGAGGTGCCGGCCGAAGTGCTGAACACCTTGCAGCTGCTGATGGTGAAGATTGAGGAGCACAATGCCAAACCGAACCACGCCGACCACCCCATCCGCATTTACGACCGGCGCTGGAAGAAGATCGTCCGCCTGCTGCGGGCCTCGGCTTTCCTGAATGGGCGGGAGCGCGTGGACCTGATGGATTGCTTCTTGCTGCCCTATTGCCTTTGGAACAGCCCCGACCAGCGCGGTTATATCCTCGACATGGTGACCGAGGCCGTTCGGAAGCATGGCTATTCGATGGCAGTCAACCTGTCGGCGATCCGGAAAGAAGTAGCGGAGTTGGAAGCGGATGTGCAAAAGGAGACGCGGGTCCAGCATACCGTCGAGGAAGAATTGCTGACGCCGATCCGGGACTATTACTATGAGATTGAGCAGTCGGGGAATGATTTCAAGGGGCGCTTCATCACCATTGACCAGTACCGGCAACTGGGGATGGAGAATTTCATGGTGACCAATTTCTACGATGGCGATGACAACCTGGTCAACCGCATCAAGGCCCGGAAGGGCACTGGCGAACATATCCTCGAGGTCAACTACAACAACGAGGTCAAGACCTTTTCCCTCGTCACCCAAAAGAAGGAAAGCGCCCGGACGATTCGCCGCGAACCCCATTCCCTGCTCGTCAAATTCTGGGACGAGCAGTTGGAGCGACTCCAGTCCTATATCCGCCAGCAACTGGCGCGCATGGACTACGAGGCCCCCGAAGAACTCGGCGGCCTCGCGGACAACCTCTTCGTCCCCGAACGGTACAGCCGGATCGTCACCGCCAACCTCGACGAAGTCCGCCAGGCGCTCAAAAGCCTGCAACTCCGCCTCGAAAAGGTCCATTTTGCCTACGCGCCCCAAGCCTGACCACCCTTGAGCCAAGACCCATCACATATCCTGGAACGGGAGTTTGAGCGCTTCATCGAGTTCGGGAACTTCCTGGACCGACGTACGCGGCGCTATCTCGTCGAGTACTTCAAGCACCGGCTGGCCGGTGACATCTACGAATTGCCCGACCTCAACGACCAGTATTTCCAGTACTTCCGCTCGGCCCTCGACCACATTTTTGGGATCGACGGCCTGCTGACCATTGCGCGGAGCAATGAGAAAATCACCCAATTCATTGTCCTGGACGTGCTGCATTGGCTCCGCAAAACCTCCGACAAGGTCCAGAAGAAGCACCCCTTCCAGAAAGAGGTGCAGCGCCTGGAAGGCTGGGCGGTGACTCCATTCCACGTCTTCAAAACCCGGTATCCATTTCTCCTCCAATTCGTCGCCTCCCATTATCCCCCCGAAGAAATCCAGACCCGCTTTTACAAGAAGAAGTACGAGACCTATTTCGAGGAGAAGCAGGGCGAATTGACGGAGCAGGAACGGGAAGAGTTTGACCTGATCACGAATGACCTGCTGTCCCAGTGGGATGCGCGCTTGCAGGGCCGAATCCTGGAATTTCAGCTGAAGAAGTTCAAGGAGGAGGAAGAAAACTACCTGGAATTGCTGGAATCGAAGGTGAATGAGTACCAAAAGCTCTATTCGATCATTTCGCCGTTCACGGATTACCTCGCCTGGGACCTCTCGCGGGAATTGTGGGAGGACAGTTCCTTCGACATCCTGAAAAAGTACGACGATCTGCTTCAGGATGAACAGTCGATCCGGGAGTTGGCGGACATGCTGGGCGATATGCGGGAGGCGGAAATCGAAATGGAGGAAGAGACTTTTGAAAAGACGATCATCCGGCAGGAGTGGAAGGTGGACGAGGAAGCGAAATCGGAAATCGTGGGCATCCACGAGAGCAACGACCTGAATACGCTGGTGAGTTCGGAGGTGGGGCTGCTGAGCGATCCCCAAACCGAATCCCTGTTCCTGAAGAAATACGCCGACGCCCAACTCCTGAGTTTTCGCTACGAAGATCGCCGCCTGGTGTCCAGCACCGACCAGACGATGGAGGTGTACAACAAGATTCGGCAGAAGGAAAAAGGCCCTTTCATCATCTGTGTGGACACGAGCCTGTCCATGGAGGGCCGCCCCGAACAAATCGCCAAGGTGCTCACCCTGGCCATCCTCAAGCGCGCGGTCCAGGACAATCGCCGGGCCTACCTCATCAATTTTTCCATTGGCATCCAGACCATCGACCTGTACGACATTGCGTCGTCCATCGACCAGGTCGCTGCCTTTCTGCGGATGTCGTTCCACGGCGGGACCGACGCCACGCAGGCCTTTGCGGAGGCCCTGCGCATGCTCGAATCGAATGACTATGAAGATGCGGATGTGCTGATGATCTCCGATTTCATCATGTACAAGATCGAACCGAAGATCATGGGCGAAATCCGCCATTGGCAGCAATACAAAGGCACGGAATTCCATTCCCTGGCGCTCTCAAACGAGGCGAACAGCGAGATTTTGCGGCGCTTCGATACGAACTGGGTATACGATCCGGAGAAGAAGGGGGTGATCAAGGAATTGACGCGGGGACTCGGAGAGATTGTGGAGCGGCCCTGATCAGGGACGGACGAAGAAGAAATTCTGGTGGGTATGGCGGCCCGCTTCGAAATCGACCAATTGGCCTTGTTCCAGCACCTGGATGGCGTAGCCGCAGGCCTCCATCAACTCAAAGCATTTCGCCCGGTTTTCATTGTCCCACAGCTCGCAATACACCACGGGCCCTTGTTCCCGCAGCATTTGTTCCCCGCCTTTGAAGACGAAGTACTCAAAATTCTCCACGTCGATTTTGATCCCCTGCACGGAACCGGATAAGTTAGGCTGGCCGTCGAGCGTATGGACCGGCACCTTGTAGCGCTGGCCTTCGTTGAACTCGTCGATGCTTTCGTGGACGACGTGGCTCAATCCCTGCATTTTCACATTCTGGACTTCGGGCATGACCATTTCCAGTTCGCCGGGCTCCGCGCCGAGGGCGAAGTGGTGCAGATCTACATTGTCGAGCTTGAATTTGCGGACAATGCTCTGGAGGGTGGCGAAGTTTTCGGGAATCGGTTCGATGGCATGGACCTTGCCCTGGTGGCAGCGCCGGGCCAGGTGGACGGTCATGATGCCAATGTTGGCGCCGATGTCGAGGACCGTGTCGGTGGGTTGGAGGAGGTTGAGGAAAAAGATAAAATCGCCTTCCTTCTGGTCGCGGTGAAGGGTTCGGATCTTAAATGAGGCGAACACTACGAGGTAGCGGCGGAAGCCGAGGACCTTTTGGAGGATATTTTGGACGAGCTTTTTCATTGGAAGCGGGGGCAAGTTAGAAAAAAAATGGGGGTGAGGAAGGAAAAAGGCGGGCTGTACGATGAGGGAAGACGGAGAAGGGGAAAGTCGTCAAAAAGGGAGAAAGACCGAATCCAATTCGGATTTTTGCGTCTGGAAACTATTTGTTTTCTTTGTAGGAAGTATAGGAATGGAACGGAAAAACATGAAATACGACACCCTGTTGCGATTGGCGGTCCTGGGACTCTTCTTCTTGTTGGGGGGGACCCTGGAAATGAACGCGCAATGTATCGCAAACGCCGGTCCGGACCGGAGTATTTGTGAGACGGATTGTGATACCCTCGGACAAGACACGACCCGCCCCAATCTCATTTATCAATGGAACGGGCTCAACGGTGCGACCACCGCGAGCCTGAGCGATGACACCATCGCCCAGCCAGAATTCTGCGCCGCGGGTGTCACCACCCCCGTCATCGAGTTCCAGTTCATCGTATTCGACAACATCCAGTTGTGTTCCGATACCGATACGGTTTCCTTGGTCATCACCCCGAACTTCACCCTGCTGCCGCCGTGGTCCGACTCCACCATTTGCAATGGTGATACCGTGGTCCTGGGTGCAAGTCTGTTGCCCCCGGGCCCCAACTACGTGTACACGTGGTCCGCGCCCGCCGGCAATACCATTTCCGATCCCAATGTCCTGAACCCCACCGTGAACCCGACCTCTTCGGGCAACTGGATCCTCACCGTAGAAGACACGGTGACCAATTGCACCAACATCATCGCGGTGCCGATCACCGTGGAGCAATTGCAGGTCAATGCCACGCCCGCGGCCGAAATCATCAACCCCGGCCAGCGCGTCCAACTCAATGTGACCTCCAACGGGGTTGAACCCGTGACCTATACCTGGAGTCCGGAAACCTACCTCAGCTGTACCGTTTGCCCGGACCCCGTTTCCCACGCCTTTCAATCAACTTCCTATACTGTACAGGCGGTGGACGCCGATGGCTGCCGTGGTTCCGCTACGGTCACCATTACCACCGACTCCCTCCTCATTCCCAACGTCTTCTCCCCGAACAACGATGGTATCAACGATGTCCTCCTGATCAACTACTACGGAGACGACGCGGTGTATGAAATCCTCATCTACGACCGTTGGGGTGTGAAGGTCTTCGAAACGCGGGACCGCCAGGTTTCGTGGGATGGCCGCGACCTCAATAACAATGTCCTTCCGACGGGTGTTTACTACATGTATGTGCGCATTGTTGGGGATCCTGCGATCCCCGAAAGCGATAAACAGCGCGCTTTTGCCGTCAACCTCATACGATAATATGTTGCAGGATATCCTTCCGATCATCGAAGACTTCCTGATCGGATTCCAACGCCACCCCGATGGGGCGGGCGAAGACTCTGATCTTCGTCGCGACCTGTATTCGGACCTCTACCGCCATTTCCAATCCCGGAACCAGGTCAAGGAAGTGGCGAAAACTTCCATTGATGTGCAGTACTACGACCACCTGCCGAAGTTCCGGCTCACGCCGGTCCGGACGGCCTATCCGGCCGGGGAGAAGTTTGACATCGCCGTCCTCGGAGCGGCGGGTGAAGTTCCCGCACCGACCTCCGAAAACCGCTTCCAGGTGTATTGGGAGCAGCCGGTGGCCTTTGCCCTGACACTGCACCTCTGTCCCGACGAATCGGCCGCAGAACGCTACCTGCGCAAGCTCGACAAGGATTTGAAGAAGATGGACCAGTACCAGGCGGGATTGGGAGAAGGCGCTGAATTCTCCGGGGTGACATTGCTGATGGTCAATGGAGAAGTGCCCGAGGAATTGGGTGCGCCGATGGACATCGGTTTCCAGGCAGGCTCCCAAGCCTGGCTCGTCGGCACCAACGGTGTATTTGCCTATTCCCCGAACGCATGACCGCGCAGGAATGGATTGAGGGGCTTCAGATGCAAGCCCACCCGGAGGGTGGCTATTTTGCGGAGACCTTCCGCAGTGTGGAGGTGATACCGTCTGAGGCCCTGCCCGACCGCTACGGTTCCGACCGCAATGCCTCCACATCGATTTATTTCCTGTTGTTCCCCCAACAATGTTCGAAGCTCCACCGTCTTCAGACGGATGAAATCTGGCATTACCACCAGGGTGGTCGGCTGGAACTTGTGTTCATCGCGCCCGATGGCACCCTGAGCCGCCAATACCTCGGCCCTTCGCTCGCCGCAGGCGAGCAATTGCAGGTACTGGCCTCGCACAACCATTGGTTTGGGGCCCGTCCGGTGGGAGATGACTTCTCCCTCGTGGGCTGCACGATGGCGCCCGGTTTTGACTTTGCCGATTTTGAATTGGGAGATCGGGCTGCGTTGGAGGCAGATTACCCCCAGCATACCGATTGGATTCGGGAATTTACCTGATCAGGATTCGGGCTCTTCCTCGTCTTTCTTCTTTTTGTTGTCCACCGCCTCTTTCGTTTCCTTCATCAGCGGAAGACGTTCGAAGGGTTTGGTGCGGTCAAAGAGGTAGCGCATGGTGATGTAGGTCTTGTAGATTTCTCCACCGACATCCATGGCGACCTTCAGCATCTTGGGATTGAAGTCCCCGATCCAAACCATTTCCATGTGGCCCCACCGCTTCAGGCGGTGCAGGAAATTGCCCGCGGTCTTGATGATGCCCGCGTCGACCCCGAGGCCCTGGTGGTCCGGCACCACACCAAACAGGATACCATAGCACTTGTTGACCCGGCGGAGGCGGATGCGGTACAGCACCTTGAGCTTCTGCCAGAGACCAAACTTGCCCTTGAAGTCCCGGATGACGTCGTTGAGGTCGGGGATCATGATGAAAAAGCCGACGGGCTGGTCATTGTGGTAGGCAAACCAAGCCAGTTCCTCCGCGATGATGGGCTTCAGGTTTTTCATCAACTTGTACGCCTGCTCCTTCCGCATGGTCTTGAAGTTGGCGTGGCCGCCCCAGGCGGTATTGTAGATATAGAGAAAATCCTCGGCGAACTTGTTGATTTCCTTCTTGCGGATATGCCGGAAGGTATAGCCCGGCGTTTCCATCAACTTGTCGTACTTCACATTGAACTTCTCCTGGACCGGGTCCTGCACATTGCGGAAGAGGACAAATTGCTTGAAATATAGTTGGAAGCCGTAATTCTCGAAGAGTTCCTGGTAGTAGGGCGGATTGTAATTCATTTGGTAGACAGGTTCGTGGAATCCTTCTACCAGCAATCCCCACCACTGCTGCCGCTCGCCGAAATTGATCGGCCCGTCCATCGCTTCCATCCCGTTGGCGGTCAGCCATTCCTTGCACTTCTCGAAGAGGACGTTGGCGGCAGTTTGGTCGTTGATGCAATCAAAAAAGCCCATGCCTCCGGTGGGCTGGTCTTCTGTATTGGCCGTCCGCTCATTGATGAAGGCGGCTACCCGGCCAATGTCTTCTCCCTTGTCATTGACGAGCACCCACCGAATGGCCTTGCCGTGACGCCAGAACTTGTTCCGGTTGGGGTCAAAAATCGTCTCAATGTCTTTGTCCAGGGGACGGATCCATTTGGGGTCGTCCTTGTAGATTTTGACAGGGAGTTCGAGGAACCGCTTGATGGCGGCTTTGTCTCCTTGCTTGACTTCCAAGAGCTTCATATGATCGAAATTAGGAAAAACCGATCTTATAGACCAAAAACAGGAGTCGGAAAAGAGGTGGTTGACTGAGCGAAAAGATTCATCGGGAAGGTCGGTGGCTGCGGATAAATGCGGTAGGGTCCATATAACCCGTCGTGACGGGGCTGTATCCGCCGCCAAGCGGCAGGTCAACCGTATCCCGGATCTCGAAGTGGAGGTGCGCCCAATAGGCGCCGTGGGCATTCCCAATGGTCCCGAGCAATTCTCCGCGCTCCAGGGTGTCTCCGACCGCCACGTAGAAACTGTCCAGGTGGGCGTACAGCGATTCAATCAATTCGGGCGCATCGGCGGTCCCGATATTGTGCTGGACCCGCACCACATTGCCCCAGCCCGCCTCGAAATCCTCGGCCACGGTCACGATGCCTCCGGCAATCGAGTGGACCGGATCCCCCAGGTCGGAGTCGCCTCCGCCGGTTCCATTCCAATCGTCACCGAGGTGATCGTTTTCGCCAAATGGTTGGGCATTGTAGTACTTCCGGGCATCCGGTGGGCCCACCGGAAAATCGAAGCCATCTGCGGGCAGCGGGATGGGCGGAGCTTCTTCCACCGGTTCGACGACCGGTGTGACCGACACCGGTGGCTCTGCTGCCCCGGTCGCTTCTGAGTCCGGGGACTCAGCACAGGCCACCAGGCCCAGCAACACCAGACACCAGGCAATCCGCCTCAATCTTCCTCGGAATTGGCGGTTTTGGGATCGTCACCGCTCTGGCCCTGGTAGGTCATCTCGCCCGATTCGGGGACATAAAAGGTCCAGTTGGCGCGGTGGATGCAGCCGGAGGGGCAGTCTCCCCAGCCCTTGCTGAAGCGCAGGGCCATGCCTGTCTTGCCGCCGCTGGTCCAGCGGATATCGTTGCCGTCGCCGGCCATGCCATTCGGTTCGGCCATCTTGACGCCGTCGATCTGGCTGAAGATAAACGCGAGGTCTTTCGTATTGATGGGGCTGTCCGAACGGATCACCGCCCACTGTCCCATGGCCGAATCGTTGAATTCTTTGATCTTGAGCCGGTTCTCCGACATCACTTGGTTCACGTAGAGGTTCGGCGTGGAGGAGGTGCGACCTTCTCCCCAGGCTTCGGCAAAATCGGCGTCGGGCTTGAGGAAGACCATGACTTCGTGGAGGTCCGGGGTGCCAAAGGTGTGGATATAGGTGAGGTCCGGAACGGCCGGATCGGCTTGCATCATCAGGTAGGCCTTGCTCAGCAGGGAGTAGAAATAGGTGATCCGGTCCTGCGGCAACTTTACCTGGGGATCACCGGGGCGGCGGGTCGAATTGAATTCACGGGCCGCCAACCGGGCCGCGTCCACGCGGTACGCCTTGGCCAGGTCCGCGGGAATCTGATCCTTGGCCGAGGCCGTCGGCTGCTTGTCCTTGCTCCTCTTCTCATTTCCCTTACACGCCGGCAGGATCAGCAAGCTCCCTACGATCAGGAGCACCCATTGAAACGAAATCAGTTGCTTCATCTTGTATCTTTTGGTTGGAGAATGAAAATAGGAAAAATATCCCAATCCCGGTCCGCCTTTAGAAGAGTTCCTTCCCATCAAAGCGCAGCGTATCAGCCACGGATTCCCCCTTTTTGAGGGTCGGGAAATCGAAGGACAGCAGGGGCAAATTGGGGTCGCCACCTTCCCCCGGCATTCGGCTCAAAGGCTTCCCGAAGGCCCCCAATTGGGTTTCGCCTTGTCCCTTGGGCAGGGTCAGCACCTTTTCCAGCCAATTCTCGCCGGTGTACAGGAGATAGCGGTGGGCATAAATGGTGGGCTTGAGCCGCGTGGTGTCCCGGGCCGCCACACAGTAATGGCTCCAGGGGCTTTCAAATTCTTCCCGGAAGATGACGACCGCATGGGGCGAAGCATTGATGAAGATGGTGACGGAGTCCTGGGGGAAAATGGATTGGTGGGGATAAAAGTCCCGGTAGGGAATCCAGGGCGGGGCTTCGGATTGGATGCTGTCGGAGCGGAATTCATTGATGGCGGAGAACAAACGGTCTTGTCGCAGGGCAAAAACCGAGTTGTTGGGGCTTCGGAAGGGGCCGCTGTGGCTGAGTTCGAGGTCCTGGGTGGAGGAGTCGCGGAGAAAAACGAAGTAGACGGCGGTGAAGATCAGGCCGCAGAGGAGAAAGATGCCGATGAGAAAGGAAAAGGCCTGGAAGCCACGCTTGTCTTTTTCCTGGCTGTTGGGGTAGGCGTCCGGGTGGTTGCGGAAGGGGACCAATTGGCCGAAGAGGGTTTCGAGGCGGTGGCGTTGGCCGTGGTCGATGGCGAGGGTCAGGGCGGATTCGACGATGTCGTAGGCGAGGCGGTAGCGGTGGCGCTGGTTGAAGACGAGCTTGGCAAAGTCGCCGAGTGAAGCGGCGAGTTGGGTGCGCCGCCGCTGGTAGCGCGGCGGCAACGCATTCAGGAACCGCAGCCATTGCGGATCCAAAACTTCCCGGATGGGCGTCTCCTGGAAGAACAACTTCTTGATATTCGCCGTCCACCCCGCCACTTGTTTTTCCACTTCCTCCAAACGACGCACCACACTGACCAATACCTTTTCCTGCAATCCCGGCCGGAGGTCCCGGACATTTACCAGCATTCCCCGGGCCGCTTCGTAGTCCTGGGCCTGGAGCCGCTCCTTCAGCCAGGTTCCCATGGGCCCCACCATTTTTTCCCCCAGCTCTTCCCGCAATTCCCCCTCCAAAGCACCCCATTCCGGCAAATCGGCCAGCTTTTTTTCCCCACTCCCCAACCACTGTACCCACTCCGGATGGGCCGCCACCCGGGCATGAAAGCGACGCCGGGATTCATTTTTCAATTCATCCACCAAGCCCAAAGCCTGCGATTTGTCCACCTGCACCCAATTCATGTCCACCACAACCTCCCCCGTCAACTCGAATTCGGCGAGGACCTTTTTCTGGAGCCGCCGGATATCGGACGTCGTCAGCTCCTGGTCGGGAGAGACGCCAAGGACCGTGAAGGGATTCAAATAGGCCATTTCAGAAGGTGAGGGTGATGTCGAACCGGAGGCCGAAATTGTTGCGGGGGCCCCAGTTCGCCTTGGGAATATTGGGATTGGTTTGGTAGCGGAGTTCGTGGTAATTGAGGCGCCAGATGGCATCGACGCGGAGAATCTTGAGGATATTGTAGAGGCCGACCCCGGCTTCCATATAGGGTTCGGTGGTCGGGGCCAGGACCCGCTGGCGGAAGACCTGGTTTTCGCCGATGGGCACGTCGACATTGTTCAGGAGCTGGTTGGCTTCGGTCAGGGTTCCCCAGGCGGCGCGGGCGTGGATGACCTCTTTGAATTTGAGCTTCCGCAGCAGGGGCAATTTGTTCCAGATGAAGCCCTCAAAATGCTGTTGCAGGACCACGGTGGCGTAGCGGTCGGCAGCAAACTCGTAGTAGTTCATCAGGTTGAACCCAAACTTGGAATAGCCCCAGGTCTGGTTGCCTTCGAAGACATAGAGGTCGGGGAAGGGCATCGTGCCCAGGATCTGGCCGCCCTCCAGCCGGTAGCGCAGGTAGCCAAAGCGCCCAAAACGAAACTTGTTCCGCACGGTCAGGGAAGCCCGGTGGTAGTTGTAATCGCTCCCGGCGATGCCAGCAAAGCCGCGCGCATAGCGCAGGTAGAAGATCGGGAACTTGGTGCCGAGGTAGAGGCGGTCGCCCATCTTGCTGGTGATGTACTGCTCGGCGAAGGAAATCCGAATCTCGCCGCCCGCCTCCGCGATCTGGTATTCCGATCCGAGGCCGCCATCGGGCCGCTCAAAGCCGAAGTCGAAGGTCTCGGCGGGTTCGAAGGTGCGGTGGAGGAAGTAAAAATCCCCCGAGAGGCCGCGGCGCATGTCCCGGTGAAGCGTCAGCTTGTGCTCGTCGTAGTAGTTCAACTGGGTCAGGGGCACCCGGCGGAGCGCCGTCTGGATGATGCTGGTGCCATTGTTCAGGAAGTCTTTGAACCCGACTTGGCTCACTTCCGAGGTCTTGGAGATGCCCACTTCAAACTTGGGCTTGCGGCGGATGCGGTATCGCGCCTCCGCCTGGTATTTCCAGCGGTTGTCCCGGAAACCGTAGGCCACATGGCCGCCAAAGTACCAGCGCTTGCTGAATTTGGGGCGGGTATAGAAGCCCAGGCGGCTCCGAATCCCTTCGGCCTGGTTGAAGCCGACGAGGTAGAAATAGGGTCCGACTTCGAACTTGTCGTATTTCTTGGTGCCGACCGTCAGCAGGTAGACGGTCTCGATGTACAGGTCGAGGACGCCACGCGATTGGAGGGAGTCGATGAGCGCGTAGCCGAGTTGCTCGCCCTTGTCCAGCGGCGCCGGCCGCTGCTCGGCCCAGTAAATGGAATCTTTGTCCTCGGCATCCTCCTTGATCTCCAGCAATTCCTCCTGGAAGACCTTGGGATTGATGGGCTGGTCGATCCGGTAGTTCTTCAGGTACGAAGTGGTCCGGCCGATGGCCCCGATGTTTTGTCCATTTCTCCGCTTCGCAATGCTGTTTACAAAGTCCACCTCCACATCCAGCAGGGTCGGCACCCAATGCGAGTCGACCTGGGAGTATTCCTGCCGGAGCCGGATGTCCTCGACAAAGTTGATGTTCGGATTTTCGTTCAATTGGAGGTCGAGGCGGTTGATGGCCCAGCTCTGGTTGTCGATGTAGATGGTGCCCTTGAACACGGGATCGTAGGAACGCTTGGGAATGACCTGGATGCCGTAGAGGGTATCGATGCCTTCGTTCTGGAAATTGATCAGCTCGAAATCGTAGTCGAGGAAGGCCCCATCGGCGATGGGGGAGAGGAAGGTCCGGTCGACGAGGACGATATTATTGTCGTAGACATCCAGCTGGAGGAACATGGAGCTGAGCAGGTTGTATTCGCTGCCCTGGACCCCCGATGTTTTGACCGCTAAAATCTCTTCCTTCTTCTTGTCGGGCCGCGCGTAGTAGAACTTGCTGACCGATTCGCTTACAAAGACCGCAATCTTGTACTTGGTGGTATCGGTATGGGTGCTGTCCCCCATGATGTCCTTGACTTCTTTGCCCACGCCCCGCACAAGTTTGCTGTTGAGAAATTCGTCGGTGACATTGTCCGCGTAGACGACCAGCTTGTTGTAGGAGTCGTATTCGTAGGAATCGATCTTGTCGAAGCGGTTGTGCTTGCGGTTGCGGATGGCATTCTTGATGATCCGGTCGGCGGGATTCAGCGCCTTGGAGGTGATGACCACATCTTCGAGGTTCACCGATTTCTGTTCGAGGAGGATGGTATAGTCGCGGATGCCCTCGGCAGTGAGTGACACGGTGTCCTGGTAAAGGTTATAGCCGACGTGGCGGATGCTCAGGACATACTCGCCGGGAAGGGCAAAGAGGGAAAAATCGCCGTCGAGGTTGGTATTGCTGCCGTAGGAAGTGCTGTCGAGGCGTACCGTGACAAGTGGAAGGCGTTCGCCCGTTTCGGCATCGCGGACCTGGCCCCGGATCTCAGCTTTTTGGCTCCAAAGCGTCAGCCCCACCCCCAACCATAGGAGGAGACTGCCCAGCCTCAGCATTCCACGTAGCTTATCGTTCACTTATTTGGTTTCAGATCTAGGAAATGTGCCTATCAAAACAATTAAGGAAGATAGTAAAAAATGTTGGAAGAGGAGTGGGAGAACGAAGGGCCAAATGTGGAAAATGGACAAATGGGGAGAATGGGAAAATGTGCAAATGGGGGAAATTGGAGAAATGTGCAAATATGAAAATTTGGGAAATGGGAAATGGGAAATGGGAAATGGGAAATGAGGAGGGAAAAGGGCAAAAATGGGCAAATATGAAAAGGAAGGGAATGGGAGAATGAGGAAGGAAAAGGGATATGGGAGGGAAAAAATGGGGAAAAGGAAATATTGATAGGTGGTCGGGAAATATCGTCATTCTTATCCCGGGGGGCTTGGCGCACCTTTGTATTGTCACTGAGACACAACAATACAACAACATTTAAAACTCAATATCATGAAAGCATTTGAAGTACCCACCCGCGACCAGGTTTCCGAAACATCCCAAGCGATTTTCGACCAGCTGGAAAAAGCGATCGGTCGGGTTCCCAACCTCTACGCCACCATCGGCTACTCAGGATCGACCCTCGGTTCTTTCCTCGCCTACGGACAAGGATTGGCCAAAGGAGCTTTCAATGCCCGCGAACGCGAAGCCATCTTCCTGGCCGTCTCTGAAGTCAACCAGTGCCAGTATTGCCTCGCCGCCCACACCGCCATCGCCAAGATGAACAAGTTCTCCGACGAGGAAACCCGTCAACTCCGCGCCGGCACCCATCCGGATGCCAAGCTCCGCGCGATCACCCTCCTCGCCGCTGACATCTCCCGTTCTCACGGGGAACCTTCCGAAGAAAACCTCACCAACTTCTTCAACGAAGGCTTTGACAATGGCGCCCTCATCGACCTTATCGGACTCGTCACGGAAATCACCTTCACCAACTACACCCACAAGGTGACCGAAGTGCCGGTGGACTTTCCCCTGGCCCAGCCCCTGAACGAGCCTGTAGCAGTATAACGTACACGACGTTCTTTGGTAGCGCTTTAAGCACGCAGTCAGTTTGGATTTTGCAAGGGACCGGGGATATTGTCTTGGAATTCTGCCCCGGTCCCTTTTCTCTCTGCCAGTCCCCTATTCGATAAACATGACCAACCCTCCGCTAGACAACAACCAAAACCAATAGTCTTGCAGGGAGAGAATGAACGTGGCACCCCGGCCCCTGTGTGGACCGGGGTGATCGGTTTTTCGGGGAAACATTTTCCGGACCTCATCCTTTATGTATTGAACATCCCCAACTGAACTCCCATGCCCCATTTGTTTTCGCCCCTTTCCGTTCGTTCCGTCCACCTCCGTAACCGTATCACCGTCGCCCCCATGCAGCAATACCTGGCGGGTGACGATGGCATCCCGACCGATTGGCACCAGGTCCACCTCGGGAGCCGCGCCGTGGGAGGCGCGGGCATGATCGTGGTGGAAGCGACCGGGATTTCTCCAACGGCCCGGTGGACCCGGGGCGATTTGGGATTGTGGGACGACGCCCAGATCGCGCCCCTGGCGCGAATCACGGATTTTATGCGGGCGCAGGGTGCCGTTCCGGCGATCCAGATCGGGCATGCCGGCTCCAAAGGCAGTCGCCACCTGATGCACGAGGGCTTCGGGCCCATGTCCATCGCCGAGGGAGGCTGGGAACTGGTGAGCAGCAGCGCGGTCCCGGCCATGCCGGGATTTCCGCGGCCCCGCGCCCTGACGGTCGCGGAAATCAAAGGCATCGTGGCCGATTTTCGGGCGGCCGCCATCCGGGCGGACCGGGCCGGATTCGACGTATTGGAGCTCCACGGAGCCCACGGTTATTTGATCCATCAGTTTTTGTCTCCCCTCCGGAACCGACGGCAGGATGCCTACGGCGGCGATTTCCAGGGCCGGGTAAAATTCCTGGGCAATGTCCTGGCGGCGATCCGGGAGGTTTGGCCCGCGGAAAAGGTCCTGGCGCTGAAAATTTCGGCGGTCGATTTTTCAGAGGAAGAAGGAGCCTTGCAGATTGCGGATTCGGTAAAATTGGCGCAGTGGGCGAAAGAAAATGGCGTGGATTGGATCACGGCTTCGGGGGGCGGATTTGCCCGGGTGGACAAGGAATTGGTGGGGCCGGGTTACCAGGTGCCGTTTGCGGCGGAAATCAAACGGGGATCGGGCATCCTGACCGGGGCGGTGGGCCTGATCACGGATGCAGTGCAGGCGGACACGATTGTGCGGACGGGCCAGGCGGATTTTGTGTCGCTGGCGCGGGAAATGCTCCGGGATCCGTACTTTCCCCTGCACGCGGCGCGTGCCCTGGGTCAGGTGCCTCCGGTCCCGGTGGCGTATGTGCGGGGCTTCCCCTCGCCGTGAGCGCCAGGGGTTGATTGGGCCCTTTGGAACTGCCCATTGCCCCAATAATGACAAAGCTCAATTTGACGTAATTTTTCTTTTTGCGGAATTGGAGCTATATTATTTGTACCTATTGCTCTTGTTAAGTTTATTTTTTTGTTCAGGATCCCGAATAGAATCAAAAATTTTACCATTACCCTCTAATTATTGATTGACATGCGATTTACATTCCGCAGTGGCCTCGTTTCGAGAGCCGCACGAATCTCCCTTGCCCTTTGTTTCGTCCTTGGAATGTCCACCCTCAAAGCCCAACAGGAAGGCGAAGAGCCGCCGGAAGGGACTTCTCAGCTGTGTTGTGAGAAAAATGTGGTTGAAAATGGCCATTTCGAATTCGGAATGGATCCGGGAAGCAATTCCAATTTCTCGGGTTGTCCCCCGACCATGCCCTATCCGTATAGCTGGTGCCCGATTTATTCGCCCCAGTACAAGGGCAGTCTCGGCTTCAACCAGACCTACGGCGTCGTCGCTGGCCGCGGCGTCCAGATGTGGGGCATTACCACCTGGACCCAGGCCCACGGAGAGGCGATCTGGCAGGAATTGTATCTCCAGCAAGGCGCGACCTACGCCCTGCGTTTTGATGCCCACTTCCTGGATGTGGGGAACCTCGGTCCCGATTCGGTGATTTTCCGCTTCCGGGCCTACCAATCTCAGCCGACCACGGTGAACCCTCCCGGGGGCGCTCTGATTGGAGAGGTGCACGTCTCTGACGTCAACTACAATACCTATTATGTGCCCGCGTGGACGTGCCCGGCAGATTTCAATTACCTCCTGGTGTCGATCCACAATACAACGCCGAGCGATCAGAATGGCTCGTACAACGGTTGGGGCCGGCTGGACAATATTTGTCTGCAAGAGGTGCAGCCGTACAAGAGTGCGAAGGCCAAGCAGTTGAATCCCGAGACCCTGCCTGAATTGTACCCGAATCCCACCGATGGGCACGTCTCCGTCGATTATCCTGAGTCCTACGGCAAGGTGAAGTCGGTGACGATCACGGACGTAAATGGCCGTGAATGGCCGGCGTCCCAGCTGCGTTCCAATGTGGGACAACTGGATTTCGATGCGGCAACCCTGGCCGATGGAGCGTATTTCATCCGGGTAGAGTTTGACCAATCCGAATATCCCTACACGGCTCAGTTCCGGAAATTCTGAGATTAGATTTGTTGAATAATGCGGAAAGCTGCCTTTCGGGGCAGCTTTCTATATTTTTGGGCACCGCATGGAGCCGATGCCAACGTATTTCAATGCGGGATCAATCGTCGAAGCTGAGCTTGCGCTTCTGGATGGGGCTGGAGTCCTTTTTGTCTGCCTTCGCCATTTGTTTTTCCATTTTCTTCGACATCAATCCGTCCTCCTTCTTCCGCTTCACGTGCGGCTTATAATTCCCGGTTCCCTTCACGGCCGGACAAGAACCGCCCCGTCCAAATCCCTTGGCGCGACTGGCCGAGTTGCCGGTGCCCGCGACGGCCGGGCAATGCTTGGAAGAACTACAGGAAGTCAATGTGGTATCGGCGAGGAGCAACAGGGCCCCAAAGGCCAATGCACGGAGGACATTTTTGAACATGGAGAACAAATTTTGATTAAGCTGCCAACAATTTACAAAAAATAATCCAGTGGTCGCGGAAAAGGAGGGAATGACCGGTAAGACCGGATAGGTGACGGATCATGAGGCGATGGTTCCAACTCCCCCGTTCCCGTTGCCTGTCCGCGAAATAATTTCTTATCTTTTGCCATGCGCAAACACCTATTGTCATTCTTCTCCGCGCTTGCTTGTATTTTTTTAGTACCCTCCACCGGACTCAGCCAGCAGTTGGGGGATTTTGATTTGAGCTTTGGGACCAATGGGTATGGGATGGCTCCGTTTGCTTCTTCGGGGTTGTTTTTTGCGGCCATTGGATCGAAAGACGAGATTTTCGTGGCCAATCGCGTCTACCAGGGGAGTATTTCCTATATGACCATTGTCAAATTTAAGGCGAATGGACAATGGGATACCTCATTTGGGACCAATGGCCAGGCCCAGCTGGGGCCTTGGCAGACGGGGTATGAACTCCACGCGATCGAAGGGAGTGCGGACGGGGGATTGTTCTTGAGCGGAGTCACTACCGCTGATGACTATTTCCTAACCAAGATGCTTCCCGATGGCAGCCAGGATTCAACCTTTGCCACGAACGGGTTTGCGATTTTTACCCCCAATTCTGGCCCCTGGACCTTTCCTTTTCGGATTCTTGAGCGGCCCGATGGGAAGGTTCTGCTCGGAGCAGATTCCGCGGATGGCCATTTGATCCTCCAATTCAATGCCGATGGGACCAGGGATACCGGCTTTGGGCAGAATGGTGTGGTGTGGTTCTCTGATCCTTCGGGTAGTTACCAAGGGGCGGATATGGCACTGCAGAATGACGGAAAGGTGGTGGTCGTCGGAGAATTCATTCCTTCCAGCGGCCATGTCAATGGTGGTTTTGCGGTGCGGTTCAACAGCGATGGTTCTCAGGATACCAACTTTGGGGTCTACAACTATCGAATAATGGCTAATATCAACGATGTAAAATTTCGTCGGGTAGGGGTGCTGGACAAGGGGGACATTTTGGTTGGGGGGCTGCATACCCGAGGGATGACATCCAGCAACCCGGAGGAATACAATCCCATTTTTTGCCGCATCACCAGTGCTGGACTCACTGATTTCACCTACGGGGACAGTGGCGTGGCGGTCTTCAAGACTTACCCTCAGCCCTATGACACCGTAATCGCGCTCATTGATCAGGCCATTGGTTCCGATGGCGCTGCATTTTCGTTGTGGTTTCAGGAGCCCTATTTTCCTATCTATACCACCCGATATCCCGACCACCATTTTGTAGGGAAATTCTCTCCGGATGGAATGGGCGACGCAACTTTTGGCAACCAGGGCAATAACACAGATGGGGTGGCTTTGCTTAGCACAAGATCGACGCTGGTGGATTCCATGGCTTTTCCCAAAATGGGGGTTCAGTCTAATGGTAAAGTGATCCTGGCAGGAAGAATGGGCACTGGGATCATCGTTGTACGCTTGGAAAACACGGTGGTGACTTCTGCCCCTGATCCATCATCACCCAGCCGGCTGACCGGCTTTCCCAACCCTATTCATCCCGGCGATCTGTTAAATATCCCGTCTTCCGCTGCAGCATCTTCCCACCGGTTCGCCTTGTACAATTCGCAGGGGCAATCGGTTCAGGAATGGAATGTCCGGCGTGGCCCCACGGAGACGTTTCAGCTTCTCATGCCTGACGACCTGCCCCCCGGTGTTTATTTCCTCCAGGAACAAGGAACCAACGGCCGAACGGGAATGCGGGTGGTGGTGCAATAGGGCTTTTGCTCAGTTCTTCACCCAGCCGGATTCGTGGATTCACTCCCCGAACCGTCGATCCCATCATTCCACCTCTGACACGGACCTTTCCACTTCGGACATAGAAGTTTCTACAAATCCTAACCAAGTTTCTACAAAAACTATCCAAGTTTCCATGTTCGACACGGAAGTTTCCACCCGCGATACGGAACGTTCTACAAATCCTAACCAACCTTCTACGAAAACTATCCAACGTTCTATGAATTATAACCAAGTTTCTACCGATTCTATCCAACCTTCTACGGATAATAACCAGCTTTCCACCAATTAATTCCTTTGGTGGTGTTTTTGGCCAAAATAGGGCCCTGTTTGGTCAATAAAATATGACCCCAATAGTCGCAAATAATTTACCACACTCCTTCCCCGAGCTCTACCCACACTCATCCCCGTCCCACCAACAGCTATGCGTTCCGCCATTGCGAGCGGATCGTCTCCACAAAGATGGCCTTCAAGCTCCGACCTTCCTTTTGACTCTGCGCCCATAGCCACATTTCCTGGATGCCGATCGGCTTTTGCAGGCTGGGATCGGATTGGAGGTCGAGTAGGTCTTGGTGGAAGCGGGCGAACAAGGCCGTTTTGTCCGGGCCCTGCGGCGATTGGACCAATTGAGCGGCAGTGTCGAGGAGGCATTGTTCGTAGCGGTTGACCTTGCCGCGCCGCTTGAAATACCGTTGGGTGGCATCGAGTCGATAGGCCATGAGGTCGAGTTCCTCGGCTTCGTAGTACAAAAACAGCAACCACAGCCGCCCAAATTCCTGGATGCCGACCCGAAAGGTGGTCGTCGGCATGTCCGCGATGCGGCGGGACCAACGCCGGGCCTCCCGAAATTCGCTGTGGAGAAAATAGAGCATGGCCACGTTGTGGGCCAATTGGACGGCGCGGCGGGGAGGCAGGCGCTCGCCACTGCGGTCGAGCAGGCTGGCGATCTGGTCGGTCAGGGGCTGCGTGCCTTCGAGCTCCCCGGTGTTCATTTGCCTTAGCAATTGGAGCGAAAGGAGGGGAGGGGCCCACTGGGCTTCGAGCGCGGGATGCTGGAGGGCCGATTGGCGATGGCGCTTCATTGCCTGGGAGAACTCGTACAATTTACCCGAGAGCAGGAGGACATTGAGGTGGTTGCAAACGCCGACAATCCAGAGGTCGAGGTAAACCGGGAGCAGGTGAATTTGGGCGGGCCAGGCGGTGATGAGTTCTTGGAAATGGTCATTGGCGGTGTCGAGGTCGCGGCGGATGAGGTACAGGATGCCCAGGGTGGTTTGAAGATAGGCCCAGGTGGGAAAATGGGTCTCGGGGGAAATCAAAATGGCTTCCGCCTGGGTCTTGAGGCTGTCCCAGCGCTGCTGGCGGGCGTCGGACACGACCCGCGTATAGGTGCCTCCGAAGTGCTTGACCTGTTCAAACAGCTGACGGGCTCGGGTGGCTAACTGCTCTTGTTGCAGGAGCTCGTTTTCCTGCTGTTGCAGTTCCGTCAGGCTGGCGTGGGGCCATTTGGGATCGAGGACCAACGACAATTGGACTTCCCATTGGAGGAGATGGCGCTGGGTGGGCAGGTCGGCAAATTTTATGGCCAATTTACGGGCTTGGCGGAGACGTTTGAGGGAGAGCGAATACAGGCCGCGCTCGAAGAGGAGCTCGATTTCGGAAAGGGCATTGCGGAGTTGGGTGGCAGGAGAATGGCGTTGGTGGGCGATTTGGAGGCTGCGCAGCAATTGCTGCCGGAGCCGGCGCCGGACCTGGCGTCCGGCGGCACTCGTGGGGGCCGGAAGGGATTCCGGGAGGGCGGCTTCCCCGAGGTAGGCCCGATAGAGTTGCAGGTAATGCTGCTCCTGGTTGGATTGGCCGAGGCCACACCACTGCGAAAAGAAGCGCCGTTCGGCCTTTTCCAGGGAGTCGACCAGGCTGGACAGGTCGGGAGTAAAAAAATGCTTGCCTTCTTCTGGAATTGAATTTGTCACGCTGGTCGAAATAAAATGATACCAGGGTGATTTTAAAATAAGGAAATAAGTTTTAAACCGCTCACTTTTTTTCGAATCTGCATTGGGTTCCTTTCCCCGCCTCCCGTTATTTGAACCATACAAAATCAACCACCTAAGCGATCGATTATGAGCTATTACATCAAGAACGAAACTGGTCAGGAACTTTGGCTGGAATACATTGGAAATACGCTGATTGAGAAGATTTCCATTCCAGCGGAAGGGGTGATTCCAGTCAATGAATTGGAGCTGGACGAGCGGAGCTACCGCATCTATTATAAGTCCGCCAACCGGGACCAGCATTCGCTGGAAATCTACCTGGAATTGGAGATTGAACTCCCTCCGGAATTTGAAATCCGGCACCGGCGGTCCGGCCGCGAAGAGGGCCGCGTGCCCAGCCACCAGGACCTGGACCGGAATACTTTCTACCTCCGCTCCGCGGAGAACGTCCCGATTGTCATCGTCGGCGAAATCGAGATTGTCGGCGGAGACAACTAAGTCGCCTTAACCCCAACCCATTTGAATGCACGCCATTGCCCTCCCTCCGGAGGGCCGGGCAACCTATATCCCTACATTTTTCAACCCACAATCATTTTCATCATGGAAACTCAATTTTTAAGCTCACTTGCATCTGCTTTTGAAGGCGCCACCACCGACACCGGCACAGTCCCCAATATGCTGGATTACCTGCCCGAGGGCCTTTCCGCCGGGACCCGCTTTACCCTCTGGGCCGGAAAGTTTTACAACTGGGCCCCGATCAATGCGGGGGGAGGCGTCGTGGTGGAAGTCAACGCAACATCTTTTCGCATCCAGGGCAATACCAATTGGCCGGTGGAAGAACGATTTGACCTGGAGCTGAAGATTCTGAGCGCCTCCGAAGCCATGATCATCGAGCACACCCGGGGCACTACAGTTCCGGCCCAACTGCGTTCCAATCCCTCCAACCTGTTCTACAGCTATACCGCTGAGCCGGGCCGCACTTCGGTCACGGAGCAGTACCGGACCGGGAACGAGGTGCGGTTCTGGAACAAGAACCTGCCGCACGTCGGGGATGCCTCCGCCCACCTGCAATTCCACTAACCCCTTATTGACGAATATTTTGGGCCCCCGTCTCCAACTCCCGGAGACGGGGTGTTTTTTTCCCCTTCTTTCTACTCCTCCTTTTCCTCCCTTCGACAAATCCCGCCGCTTGTATTTTCATAATGAGTCCTTAACCCTGTCCTGGAACTGCCTGAATTCCATTAGAAATTTGCCATTTCTCATTTGATGGTTAAACTTGCAGACCTATGAAAGGCATAATCCTCGCCGGTGGCTCCGGCACGCGGCTCTATCCCCTGACCATCTCGATTTCCAAGCAGCTCATGCCGGTTTACGACAAGCCCATGATCTACTATCCGCTGTCCACCATGATGATGGCGGGCATGCGGGAAATCCTCATCATCTCCACGCCGGAGCACCTGCCCCTGTTCCAGGCGCTCCTGGGAGATGGCAGCCGGCTGGGCATGGACATCCAGTACGCCGCCCAGCCCAAGCCCGAAGGATTGGCCCAGGCCTTCATCATCGGAGAGGAATTCATCGGAGATGACCACGCCGCCCTGATCCTGGGCGACAATATCTTCTACGGGTCCGACCTCATCCGGACCTTGCAGGAAGCAGCCAAGACCGTACAGTCAGAAGGGGGCGGAATGGTATTTGCCTACCACGTTTCCGATCCGGAGCGTTACGGTGTCGTCGAGTTTGCGCACAATGGAGAAGTGTTGTCGATTGAGGAAAAGCCGGAGGAGCCGAAGTCTTCGTTTGCGGTTCCCGGGGTCTATTTCTACGACAATTCGGTGGTGGACATCGCCAAGAATTTGAAGCCGTCCCCCCGGGGAGAGCTGGAAATCACCGATGTCAATCGGACCTACCTCGAGCAAAAGCGCCTCCGGGTCTCCACCCTGAGCCGCGGAACGGCCTGGCTGGACACGGGAACCCACGATTCCCTGATGCAAGCCGGAAACTTCGTTCAGATCATCGAAAAAAGACAAGGTTTGAAGATTGGGTGCATCGAAGAAGTGGCCTGGCGCATGAATTTCATCGACGATGCCCAGTTGGAGGCTGCGGCCCAACCCCTACGGAAAAGCGGCTACGGGGACTATTTGCTCGATCTCCTCAACCACCAATAATCACTCGTCCGCCAACCATTTCCGGATTCGGTCCATCGTTCCCCAATTCAACTCATTGTTGAGGGACTCTTCTATGCTCACGATTTCCTGCCGGGTCAGGTGCCAGCTGAGCGAGGCCCGGAAGCCTGAGGTATCCTCCTCATAAAAAATCGTCTCAATGTCCAATTCTCCCCGCATCGATTGTTTCATCGAGTGGAGGTACTCGTCGTTGACGAGGTCGGCGGACATGTTCAGGGCCCGGTAGGTGCCCCCGATGGGATTCAGCAATTCCTGGATGGAGTTGCGGCTGCTGTACTCGGATTGCTTCATCGTCACGGAACGGGAATCCCGGATCTGAAGGAGCATGACGCCGGAGGTATTGCGGCGGAGCCAGTCCCCGAAGTGACCGAGGAAGCGGTTGGCGGTTTCCAGGCCGTAATTGTCGGCGATGCCCGCGTCCATGACCTGGAGGACGGGCTCGCTGGGGAGGCGGACGTAGGGGGTAATGGCGGGGAAAGACGCATTCATGCGGAGCACGGTGGGGAAATTGATGCTGTCGGCATCGTTTTCCCGGAAAAAGCGCCTGAATTCCACGCCGGTGACGGCTTCTTCGAGTTCGCCGTCGTAGTCAATATTTCGGGTGAAGTAGGAGACATTGGTGGAGGACACGTAGAGCTTGCGGCCGTCGTTGATGATGACGGGGCAAAAGACCATCATGGGGGTCAGCGCGCCTTCTTCGTAGGGCGTATAGTCGGAGAGGCGGCGGTTGCGGAAGACCCCAAGGTTTTGGAGGAGCTGTTCTTCGAAGGAGTAGCCCCGGTCATCGGGGTAGGTGGACTGGCCGAATTTCTTGGGGAGGGAGGGGAGGAAAAAGCCGGTCACAATCTTGATGGAGACCCGGTTGAGGAGGTCTTTGGCCATGCGTTGGGCGTAGGCAATGTCGTAGATGCTGTCCGCGCGGTTGATGCTGTTCAGGATCCGCAATTCCCGCCAATAGGCGGCGCCCACCATGCCCCCGGACGCGCCCGTGAGGAAGCGGGTCCGGTCGAGGAACTTGCCGTCGGTCAGGCTGTCCAGCTTTTGCAGGGTCCGCGTTGTGAAATAGGCGGACCGGAGGCCGCCGCCGGAGGTACATACAATGACGGCCTTGGGCTTCTTATAGGGGCCATTGAACACCTGGTAATCGGATTTCCACCGCTCCAAAATGCCCCGCGTGGTGGCCAGGTCCTGTTCGATATTTTCCTTGCTGCTGAAGGTCTTCAGCAATTCCTCCTCGTAGCGTGCGGGCTCCGCATCGTAGTTCATCCCGATGGCGGGATGCTTGTACTTGTTGATCTCGATTTGATTCAGGACCACATACCCCACCACAACGATCACCAGGAACAAGGGGCCTATTTTCCGAAACCAAAACGTGAAGGCAGAGACGAGCATCAGGATCACGGAGGCAAACAGGAAAATGCTCACCCCGGCCGGCACGATGAAATACGGATTGTGTTCCATCAGCCCCAACGTCAGGATCGCCAGCAGCAACAACAACTCGAAAAAGAGGGCGTTGCCGTGGTTCTGGTTCATGGTCCGAACCAATTGCCGCATTTTGATGGGCCGGGCGAGGTCGGCCTTGCGGATCTGGACCGGCGACGCAAAGAAGGAATCCACCCGAATGCGGACGCCCATTCCCGCCTTGGCTTTTTCCACGATGACCCGTTTCCCTTTCAAATCCCGCACGACCTTTTCCCCCAGCTTCACCACATAGTTCTTATTCGTATTGAAGAAGTAGACGAAAATCAGGATCGTCACCATGAAGATGCCGAGGAAAATGCCGGTCAGGTCCCCGATGATGCTCCAATTGAATCCCTGCTGGCTGTACATCTGGTACTGGATATAGCAGACCGAATAGGTGATGAGGTAGGCAAAGGGAATGAGGGTATTGTTGAAGGAAAAGACGAAAAATGGGCGGTATTCCAGGGCGAGGAAACCAAAGCGGTAGGCGTTGCTGATATAGGAGGAAATGATGTACGCAGCGATGAAGGTACCCACGCCGACGCCCAACAAAAACATGCTGTACCAGCCGGTCTCGCCCATGTATTCCGGCTCCAGAAACAGGAAGGGGAGGCCGAAGCTGTTGCCGAAATTGTTGGTGACGACCATGAACATCAGCACCCAGATCAACAGCTCAAGTTTGGCGTAGCGGACCTGAACGATGACGAGTTGGACGGGGAGACAATAGTAGACGGCGTTCGCTATGTTGCGGAGTGATTTCAAACGGCGGTTGTTCCTTTCCTTCGAAATTCGGAATAAACTGGGTCTTTTGGGGGGAGAATTGGAAAAAAGTCACTGGAAGGCCCGATTTATTTCAAAAAAGGGCCGGGGGAAATGAAAAAAGGAAGGGATCAGGCGCCGCGGAGGAGGTAGTAGCCGCAGGTCGTCACAAAATTGCGGAACCAGGGGATGGCGCCAATGAAGCCGGCCTGCTTGCGCGGCCGGATATTGAACTTGAATTTGTAGATGGGATTGATGAAAAACAGCGTCTTCGCCGCGGTCGTATAGCCCGTGTCCCGCGCTATGCGCTCGAACCGTTCCAGGCTGATGCCGGTGTCGTAGATGTCCAGGAGTTCCTGGATCGTTTCCGGCGACTCGCCGTAGAGCTTCAATAGGCCTTTGTACCAGCTGCGGGGCAGCAGGTGGTAGTAGGGCAGCTTGGCAATCTTGGTACTGGCAATCTGCTGGTGGCCGCCAAAGGGCATCATCCACGGCGGGAAACCAAAGAAAATGTGCCCGCCGGGGCGGAGATAGGTCCGCATGAAGGCCATGATCTTCTCCTGGTTGGGGATGTGCTCGATCACATCCTTAAGGATGATGATGTCGAAGGCGCCCTTGAACTCCTTCTCGAAGGATTCGTCGTAGATGTTCTTGTTGATGATCCGGGCCTGTCCCTGGTCGATGTACTCCTTCAGGTAGCCTTGGGCCGAACGGACCCGGCTTTCCATCAATTCCACCCCGACGCCTTCACAACCTTTTTCCAGAAACGCCAACAGTACCCCGCCTTCCGCACAGCCAATTTCGCAGACCCGCATCCCGGCTTCCACCTTGACCGCTTGCTCGATGAAGGGAATGACAAATTCGGCGGCGTTGTCCCGCTGCATTTTGAAATACCGATCCTTGTCACCGTGGAAGTCGAGTGCCATAGCGCGCCAAGTTATAAAAAGCGCAGCAAAAAAGGAGGGTTATTCAGGGGGGAATGGCGTCAGTAGGCCCAGCGGTTGCGGGAGTCGTCGAAGAAGGTCAACCCGAACTTGATCTGGCCCTGGAGCGCCCGTTCGACATTGGAATAGCTGGTGACGTAGTAGGCGCCGAGCTTGAAGCGCTGGCCCTTGATGCGGAGGGAATACTGAAGGCCCGCGTAGACTTCGGAGTGGAAAAAATTGCCGTCTTCCACGAAGAGCAGGCCGCCCCCGCCGCTGGTCATGAAGTTGGTGCGGTTGATGAGGGGCACCTTGTCGAGCAGGGCGCCGCCGAAGTCGTGGAGGTAATTGGCCTGGAAATAGCCGTTGGGAGTGGAAATGGTGGGGCCGAGCAATTGGAAGGCGCGGAGCGGGTTGGCGAACAGGTAGGGATCCGAGCCGCGGAAAAAGGTATAGTCGGTGAAGCGGAGGTTGTCGGCCTGGAGGAAACGACCGGTGCGGAAGGACCAACGCGAGATGCCCCAGGTGCCGGGCCGGAATTCGTCCTGCGACGAGATTTCCAGGAAATCGTAGTTCAATTCGCTGTCGAAGATGTCGGGGATCGCCTTCCGGTACTTCACCGTGAAGGTCGGCCACCGGCTGCCGAGGTTGATCTTGCGGCCGGGTTCGGTAATGTATTTCTGGCCGGGGGTGAATTTCAACTTGATGTCGAGGATGGCCTCTTTGTAGACGTTGAAGTCCTGGGGCCGGTTGAGGTCGCCGAAGAGGTCATCGGACCAATCGGAAAGGTTCAGGTCGGCGATGGGCTTGCGGTCGGCATAGGCAAAACCGACTTCGGCGTGGATGCCATTCACGAGTTCCCACTCGTGGCTCAACCCATAGGAAATTCGCTGGACGAAGTTTCCGCGGGAAAACAATGCGACAATGGTCTCGAAATTGTTCACGAGGACGTAGTCATTGCCGTAGCGGACATTCATCTTGCCGAAGTGCTTCGGCGCGTACACAAAGCCCACATTGACCTTGCCCCGCACATCCTGGTTCGCAAAGCCATAGTCAATGTCCCCGCTCACGATCAGCTTTTTATAATTGTCCCAGCCCTTCGTCACCCAGCCGCCCAACTCGTGCCGGTAGCCGCCCACGCCCCAAGGCTTCACCTGCGAGATCAGCGGGTTGATATAATAGCTCATCTGGGCCGAACGGCGCCGGTAGGTGATCCCGTGGATGATCGGATCCCAGAACTTGAATTCGTTGTACATGGAATCCTGCTGGAGCAGGTATTCCTTCGACTGGTGGTATGAGTTGATGCTATCGCGCTCGTGGATGAAGGTGATTTCGGCTTCCTTCAGCGTCAGGGGGCGGATGCTTTCCCAGTAGGTCGAATCCTTGTCCCGGGCATCGTCTTCGACCCGCCGGATCTCGTTGCGGAAGAAGTTCTTGGGGAACTCCACATCCAATTGGTAGTCGCTGTGAATGGCGATGCTGCTGCCATAGTGCCATTCCCCGTCCATCTTGGTATTGTAATAGTAGTCTTCCCGCGCCAGCACCCAACGGTTGTCCTCGGTCATCTCGTAGTTGTGGATGATCTGGAAATAGTTGAAGAAAGAGAGCGTAGAGGGATGGATTTTCAAATTGACCGACTTGATGGCCCAGAGCTTGTCGACCACCCAGATATGGCCTTCGAAATAGGGCCCGGCGGCGAGGCGGGGGGTGACGCGGATCTTGTAAATGACCCGGCCATTTTCCATGAACTGCTCCTCCAGCTTGTACTTGTAGCTGAGTTTCCAGGAGGTAGAGGACAGGGGAGAAATGAAGGGGCGGTCGCCGAGGTCGTAGGCGTCGACGAGGTTGCGGTAGAAATTGATGTCGGCGTCGGAGACGTCGGTATAGAACAGGAAGGGATTGGTATACTCCACGGTTGAGGCCGAAAGGTCCACCCCGTCTTCGCTCCAGGTCAGGGCCCCAAAGGCGCGGCGGCGCTCGGTCATGTCGCGGTAGCCGTGGACGATGGATTTGTATTGGTTGGGAAAGGAAAAGTGGGTCGTGGAACGGGATTCGATGAAGTTGAGCTTCTGGCGGGAAGAGGTATCGGCGGGCGTTTTGGCAATGAGGCTGTCGGGAGGCAGGGTGTCGTTGGCAATGGTATCGGGAAGGACAATGGCGGAGGAATCGTTGGCAGCTTCTTCCGTGGCGCGGGCCTCAATGTCCCCATTGCGGCCCTTCCGTTCGCGTTCCCGCCGTTTTTTGCGGGTATTGAGCGTGTCTTTTTCCAGCGTAACTTTCAGGTAGGTCTCGCACTGGAAAGTCTCGAACTGTTTGACATAATCCCGTTTCCGGTCGATGACCTTCTCCATGATCGCATAGGCGGGATCGCGCCGCCCGGCTTTGATTTCCACCGTCTCCATTTCCACCGCCTCATCTTCCAGCACCACGTCCAGGGTCATGTTCCGCTCCACCTGAATTTCTTTCCGCATTTCCGCATACCCAAGGCTCTGAAAAACAAGGGTATACTCTCCGCGGTTCAGCTCCATGAAGTACTCGCCCTTGATATTGGTGACGACTCCGTAGGTGGAATTGGCCACGTAGACATTCGCGTAGGGAATGGCCTCACCGTTGGCGTCGGTGACGGTACCCCGAACCAGGAAGGCCCACAGGGGAGAAGCCATACACACGAGGGAGATACACAAGAGGAGATAGCGAACCATGTTGGTACAAAGATATGGTTTTCAAACGTCAAGCATGGGTAAGATGTTTGGTACCCCCAAATGGTTGCAAGGAACAGAAAAAAGATTGGAGAAAGGGAAAATTAAGATTCTAATTCCACGAGGGTCGCGCCATTGGCGTATTTGACGGGGTCGGCGTTGGAAAAGGAATGGACCCATTCGGTGCGGCGGAGTTCGTCGTGGATGCGTTTGCGCAATTGCCCCGACCCAATGCCGTGGATGAAGACCACCCGCTGGACTTTGTTCAGGCGGGCGTCGGCCAGTTTGCGCTCGAAGTGCTCCATCTGGATTTCCATCATCATACGGGTGTCGATGGAAGCTGGATTGGAGACGAGGCGGTGGATATGGAGGTCCACCACGACCGTATGCTCGGGATTGGGCTGGGATTTTTGTTCGGGCTTGACCCGCACAAAATCAGAATCGGGCAGGACGACTTTTTCCTTTTTCTCTTCGAACACAAACTCATACCCCTCAGCATCGACTTCGGCAATGTAGCGGGCGCGTTGGTTGAAGATGTCCTTTTTGGCCTTGATTTCCAGGGTGAATGGCTGGGCCGGACGGATCCGCCCCGCGCGCACGTACCGGAGAATCGTGACGTGGACTTGGTTGGCGTTGTGGAAATCCTGGGATGGGAGCCGACCGAGGAAAAATCGGTCTTGCGGAGGTACACTGGCCGCGTTGAGCGGCCGGTACTTCTCACGGACGCGGTAGTACGCCGTGAACAAGATCTCATCGCTGGACGGATTGACAATCCAGAATTGATAGTCCTTTTGCTGATCACGGACGATGATCAGGGAAGGCGTTCCGGCAATCACCGGCCGGGCCTCGGCCTTTTTGGGCTTGGGTTCTTCCTCTTCCTCCTCCAACAAGATGCTTTCCCCGGCATTGATCTTCACCACCTCATCCACCGACACTTCCAGTTCCAGGAAATCATCCACCAGCACTTCGAGGCGGCGTCCGTCCAGCACCTGCTGGACGACGCCTTCCTGGTTTTCGTGCAGGAACCGTACCCGTTCGCCAACCTTAAAGAGTGGCATCCGCTCCGGGTTCGGCTTTGCGGTTCTTCAATTCTTCGTTCAGGAGGTAAAGCGCAGAACTGTTTCCATCCACCATTTTGGTTTTGGCGAGCATGGTCCGTACCACATCTTCTTCTTCCACCTGCTCTTCCACGAACCACTGAAGGAAGTTCTGGGTCGCGAAATCGCCGAGTTCGACCGCATTCTTCATCAGGTGATTGATGTCCTGGGTGACCTGTTCTTCCTGGTGCAGCGAAAATTCAACCGCCTCTACATAGCCACCAAATTCGGCACGGGCCTGGGGAATGGCTTGCATGGTGATTTTGCCTCCAACAGTGTGGAGATAGTCAAACTGCTTCATGGCGTGTCCCATCTCTTCCTGGGCCTGGAGGCGGAAAAAGTGGGCAAATCCATCGAGGTTTTGGTCTTCGAAGTAGGAGGAGATGGCCAGGTACTGCATGGCGGCTCCCATTTCACGGTGAAATTGCTCGTTGAGGAGCTGTTCCATTTTGGCGTTAATCATAGCGCGAATTTAGCTAAATGTTTTGATTGGATGGAACTACATTGACGCCTCAATTGTTTCCAATTCGGCCCTCAGGAAGTCCACCAATTCCCGGATATAGGACTCGGAGAAATCAAACCGGATGCCCGCCTGGGCATAGATTTCTGGAATGGGACGGGTATAACCCATGTTCAAAGCATTCCGATAGTCCCTAAGCGCTTTTTCTCGGTCCGAACGGAAGTTTCGCCAGACGGCGATGGCCCCCAATTGGGCAAATCCGTATTCCACATAATAAAAAGGTACGTCGAAGACATGGCCTTGCTTGTGCCAGAAGAAATTGTTCTTCGGGTTGAGCTCTTTCCAGGCGGTATAGTCGCCGTGGAAGCGTTCGAAGATGGAGATCCAGGCGTCCTGGCGTTCCTCGTAGCTGGCTTTCGGGTGGTCATAGACCCAGAACTGGAAGGCATCGATGGTGGCGATCCAGGGCAGGAGGGTGAAAATGCGGGTGATCTGGTCGCGGCAGGCCCGTTGCCGCTGCCGCGGGTCTTCGTAAACGGCATCGAGGAAATCCAGCCCGATGAGTTCCATGCTCATGCTCGCCAATTCGGCCACCTCGCTGGGGATTTTGCTGAAATAGCTGTTCCGGAGGTGGTTGGTGGCAAATGAATGGATGGCATGTCCACCCTCGTGCAACATGGTGGTCAGGTCGGTGTGGGTTCCGACTGCATTCATGAAAATGAAGGGGATGCCCGATTCGGGGAGGCCGTAGTTGTAGCCGCCGGGGGCCTTGCCGAGGCGGGAATCGAGGTCGAGGTACCCGATCTCGCGCATGATATTAATCTGCTTGCCAAAGTCGGAGTCGACCTGGCCGAAGATTTCGATGGTTTTGGCGATGAGTTCTTCGGCGTTTTGGAAGGGGCGGAGCCGGCCTTCGCCGAATTCATCGACGGTGAGGTCCCAGGGCTGGAGCCGGTCGAGGCCGAGGCGGTCCCGCCGGCGGTGGGAGAGTTCGATGAGGACCGGCGTGACGACGGTCTCAATGGCGTGGTGAAACTGCTCGCAATCGGCGCGTGAGTAGTCGAAGCGTTCCAGTTCGCGGAACTTGAACGCGCTGTAACTGGGTTCGCCAGCGTTGCTGGCGACCTGGTGCCGCATTTCGGTCAACTCCGAAAAGAGGGCGTTCAGCGGCTCGGCTTTCGTGGCCCAGGCCGCATTGATTTTTCTCCAAATCCGCTCCCGATAATCCCGGTCATCGCTTTCCAATTCCGCTGCGGCCTGCTGGAGGGTCATTTTTTTTCCATCCTCCTCTACAAACATCCCGCCGACGGTCTCATCGTACTGTTGGGACTTCTGCCGGATGGCTGATTGCAGATCGACATTTTCCTCCCGAAACAGCTCAATGCGGTTGCGGACGCTGCGGATCAGGATTTCGTAGTGGTGGGGGTCCAGGTCGGGGAAAAAGTCGTTCTCGTAGAGTTTCTTCCGGATTTGATTGGCCAGGACCGACAGCTGGGGCATCAATTCGCGGAGGAAATACTGATAACGTTCACGGCGGGCTTCGTCTTCGGTGTCGCAGGTCATGTGGATGAAGCGCCAGGCCTGGTCTTCCGCGACGACGTAGGTCAATTCACTCTCTTTCAGCAACCATTTCTCCAAATCTGCCACCGATTCAATGGGCATTTCCAGCAGATCCTTGAAATAAGGTTCTAAATTTTCCCAATCGGTGATTTTAAAATCTGGTGCAACGAATTGCCGTTGCCTTCTCATGGGAGACTCTTTCACAATTGTCATAGATTTGAATTAAGATTGCTGCTCGTAAAACTAACCAAAGGCGGGAACGAATGAAAGCGCTGGGGATGGGAAGAAAGCAGAAGGGCAAAAAAGCAGGTGAAAGGAGGAAAATCCCAAATGAAAGGCCCCAATTACCATTCAAACCTTTCGTAGAACCGTTCAGACTGAAGTCCCCAAAACGACCGTTTCGACTCTAATAGAGTCATTTTAAGGGTTTTTGTTTATCTTGTTCGCTAAACGGTCATAGTTGCTGTTAGAAATCAGGACGAATTAAACGGCGATACTTACTGAACACCGCGTTTATTGTACCATTTGGTCCTGATTGTTTAGACGGAGGTGATTTTTTCGCAACTTTAACCTACGCCACTGAGCGTAAGACGTATTCAATTTAGAATCTGATCTACTTACCCTGATACACTATTATGTGGAGTAAAATGAAAACAAGGTTTGGAATTATTTCACTGCTTTTGTTGTGCCTGACATTTCTGGCCCCCAATCGTGCAGATGCCTCTCACCTGATGGGAGTGGATATTACCTATGAATGTATAGGTCAATGTACGGTTCGGGTTTATCTCGCAGCTTATCGTGATTGCTCCGGGTCCAGCTTTATCTCTGCGACCCCGTTTCAGTTTGTGCCCCAGACGATTGGATGTGGGCAGCCGACTCCGTTGGGAGCATGGCCGACTGAAACCGTCCAGGAGGTAACCCCGGTATGTAACTCGGTTTCCACCCAGTGTGGTGGCGGTTCCGGAACCATCAACGGTGTAGAAGAATACGCCTGGTTTCGGGATTACGACGTTTGTAACAACCCGAACTGTATTTATCAGCTGACCTGGTCGACTTGCTGTCGAAACCCC
Source organism: uncultured bacterium (assembly GCA_963923035.1). Lineage (GTDB taxonomy): Bacteria > Bacteroidota > Bacteroidia > J057 > JADKCL01 > CAWUKT01. The sequence goes on along the minus strand of CAWUKT010000018.1, from coordinate 53,959 downwards.
GATATTACTACGATTTCGAATCCAGGGTCTCAGTCGATTTGGGTAGGTTCGACAACCCTGAACACCGCTACTCAACCTTGTAACAACTCTCCTTACTTTACGAACCCTCCGGTACCTTATATCTGCCAGGGCCAGCCTTACACCTTCAACCAGGGAGCGGTAGACCCTGAAGGTGACTCGCTCGCATTTGCCCTCGGCCCGTGCTTCACGGCTTCCGGTACTCAGGTTCCTTACCTCCCCGGTTATACGCCCCAGCAGCCGCTCGGCCCGTCCTGGAACGTAACCATCGACGCCGTTACGGGTGACATCTCCGTACTGCCGACCCCGGGTAACATTGAAGTTGCTGTTCTCTGTGTATATGTAGAAGAGTGGCGGAATGGTGCCCTGATCAATACCCTGGTACGGGACGTTCAGATGAACGTAATCCCTTGCCCCAACAACACTGTGCCGATCGTCTCCGGTATCACCAATGTCACCGGTGGTTCTCCCAACGGTAACTACGAAGTGACCGTCTGCGCCGGCACCCCGCTGACCTTCGACATGCCGGTCACCGACCCGGACGCTGGTCAGAACCAAACGATTTCCTGGAACCCCCTGTTTGTACCTCCGGGTGCGACCTTCACCAACGGTACTCAGGCCGACACCATCACCGGTGCCCAGCCGACCGGTACCTTCGCCTGGACCCCCCAGAACACGGGTGTCTACCAGGTCCTCTTCACCGTCACGGACGATGCCTGCCCGATCTTCGCGACCAACCAGTACACCATTACCATCAATGTGAATGGTGGCCTGCCCAACGCGGGAATCACAGCAACGCCAACGGGTTGTACCAACGTGAGTTTGAATGCCAACCCCGGCACGGGTAATACCGGCCCCTATACCTACCAATGGTTTGGGGATGGTAACCTCAACGTCAACCCGAACATCACGTCCCAGAACCTGAACCATACCTTCCCCGGCCCGGGTGCCTATGAGGTCAACGTCCTCATCACGGACAACTTCGGTTGCCAGAGCGTCCTGACCGATACGGTCATCATCCAGACTGGTCCCACGGCTGACGCTGGTCCCGACATCTCCGTCTGCTCCGGCTTCCCGGTCCAGTTGGGCGCTGCCCAGATCGGTGGCCAGACCTACAACTGGTTCCCCACCACGGGCCTCAACAGCAGCACCCTCGCGGATCCGATCTTCGTCTTCACGAACCCCGGTCCGACTCCTGATACCATTGACTTCACCTTGTCTGCGACTGCCGGTTTCTGTACTTCCTTCGATTATGTGACGGTCATTGTCTACCCGACGCCGACCATCACCACGAACGGTACCCAGCAAATCTGTGTCGGCGACAACGCTACCCTCACCGCCAGCGGTGGCTCCTCCTACGTCTGGAGCACTGGCGAAACCACGGCCTCCATCACGGTTTCCCCGACGGTCACCACGACCTACACGGTTACCGGTGTCGAAAACGGATGTGCCAGCCAGCCGGTACCGGTGACGGTAGAAGTAACGCCTGGTCCGAGTGCAGTGGTTACCGGTCCGATCTCGGTTTGCCCGGGTGACGATGCGACCCTCACCGTTGCCGGTGGTAACTCCTGGCAGTGGAGCACGGGTGCCACGACCCAGACCATCAACCTGAACAACCTTCAGAACCAGACCAACGTTACGGTCACTCCCTTCGACAATGGCTGCCCCGGCCCGCCCGTCAGCTACACGGTCGACATCAACGAAAAGCCCATCGCCGACTATACCAATACCACGGTATGTGTAGGCAACGCCACCCAGTTCGATGACGCCTCCACCATCTCGAATGGCAACATGGTCGTCTGGCGCTGGAACTTCGGCGACCCCCTGAGTGGTGCGGCCAACATCTCCGCCAGCGAGAACCCGAACCATACCTTTACCGACGCGGGCACCTTCAACGTGACCCTGATGGTAACCTCCTCCAATGGATGTATGGACACCATCGTACAGGCGGTGACGGTGAATCCGCTCCCCGAGCCCGACTTCGACTTCACCAAGGCGTGCGCCGGATTTGAAGTTGACTTCACCGACCTCTCCACTTCCGCTGCCGGTATCACCGACTGGAACTGGAACTTTGGCGACGGCTCCTTTGCCACCGTTCAGAATCCCTCTCACAACTACCCGAACCCCGGTCCTTACACGGTGACCCTCACCGTCACTGACGCCAATGGCTGTAACGACCAGGTCCGCAAGACGGTCATCATCCACCCGAATCCGGTTGCCAACTTCCGTTGGGTCCACAGCTGCTTCAACACGATTACCGACTTTACCTCCTTGTCTTCCCTGACCGATCCGTTGGGCACCACCCTTGACCTCCACGAGTGGAACTTTGGTGATCCCGGCTCCGGTGCCAGCAACACCTCTACGGACATCAACCCGACCCACAACTTTACGGGTCCTGGTACCTACAACGTGACCCTGACGGTCACCACCTCTCAGGGCTGCCAGAACACGATTGTGATCCCGGTTGAAGTACCGTTTGTTCCGCCGCTCATCACCGAGGACGACGAAGTCTGCGAAGGCTTCCCCGGCACGGCTGAAGTGGTTGGTGGCATCCAGCCCAATACGACTGTCGCTTGGTTCTACGATCAGGCCAGCATCCATCCGTTCCACTACGGTCCCACTTACACTTCCCCGCCCCTGACGCAAACGGTTGTTTACTATGTCGCCATGGTAGACCAGGCTGGTTGCTTCTCCCCGAAAGTCCCTGTGTTCATCAATGTGAATCAGAATCCTTGGGTTGACTGGGTCTTCAGTGAAACCGAAGTGGAAATCCCGAATGCCATCGTTGAATTCAACATCACCGAAGAGCACGACGGTCCGATTGTCTCCTACCTCTGGGACTTCGGCGACGGAAGCACCTCTGAAGCCTCTGATCCTGTCCACCAGTACACGGAAACCGGCTTCTACGACATCTCGCTGACCATGATCGACGACTTCGGATGTGTCAATACCCAGTCCATCCCGCGGGCCATCGAGGTCATCAAGCAGGTTGCCATCTTCATTCCGAATGCCTTCACGCCGAACAACGACGGTCTCAACGATGAATTTTTCGTCGCACCGAAGCTGATCCGTGACTTTGAGATCGACATCTTCGATCGCTGGGGCAAGCTGGTCTACCAGTCCATGGACATGAACTTCCGTTGGAACGGCAATGATTCCAGCAATCAGCCGATGCCCGAAGGGGTCTATACCTACCGTATCCGCGCCGTCGAATTCGACGGAGAGCGCATCACCAAGTCAGGTACTGTGACCCTCTATCGCTAAGTCAAATTTCGAATTACTGTATATGGGAAAAGCTGGCTTCGGCCGGCTTTTCTCTGTTTAGGGGGGAGGGGAAAGAAATGGAAAACGGGAATGCGAGGTTGGAAAATGCCGTTGATTTGGTGTATTTTGGCTGAAAACAAACTCTATGAAGCGTTTGCTGCTCGTGTTGGTGGGCCTGGTAGGCATGTTTGGGATGGCGATGTCCCAGGGATTGTCGCCGCAGGCAGAAGTTCACGTGGCGACCTGTGCCCCGGGTGCGCCGCTCTATTCGGCCTTTGGACACAGTGCATTCCGGATCGTAGATCCGGGTACCCAATTTGACCGCGTCTACAACTACGGCACTTTCGACTTCAATACTCCCGGTTTCTATACCAAGTTCATGCGAGGCAAGCTGCCCTATTTTCTGGCGGCCGCTCCTCCCCGTCGCTTCCTGCGGGAATACATCGCCGACCGCCGCAAGGTCACGGTCCAAATTCTGGAACTCACGCCCGCCGAAGTGCAGGGCGTCTACAATTACCTCGAAACCAATCTCCTCCCCGAAAACCGGGAATATCCCTACGATTTCTTCTTTGACAACTGTGCCACCCGCGAGCGGGATGTCCTGAACGAGGTCCTCGGCAAGGACCTGAACTGGAACCCTTGGCCGGAAGATTCGCTGGGAACCCTGCGCGACCTGCTGGACCTCTATATCGAGGAGCGGGCCTGGGCGGACTTTGGGATCGATGTGATCCTGGGATTGCCGACGGACGCGCAGGCGGACCAGCAGTTGGCGATGTTCCTGCCGGATTACCTGGCCTTGTCCCTGGACCGGGCGACGGTCCAACGGAATGGGCGCGAGCAGTCGCTCGTGCGGGACCGTTTCGTCTGGAACGATCCCCAGACGCCATTTTCCTTTGAAGATGGAGCCATCACCCCCAAGGTCGTGTTCTGGGGACTATTTGCCCTCGTCTTTTTGATTACCCTGCTCACCCCGGCCACCCACGGCCTCGCCCGGGCATTTGATTTCCTCTTTTTCCTCATCCTCGGGCTCCTCGGACTCCTGCTGCTGGTGATGTGGATCGGAACCAATCACCAGGCTACCTACGCCAACCTGAACATGCTCTGGGCGCACCCCCTCTTTTTGATTTTCGCCTTTCTGCGCTTGTCCCGCAAGAATGCCCGGCAGCACACCTTTGCCCGTTGGGCCGGCCTTTGGATGGGGCTCCTGGCGATCGCCTACCTCTTTATTCCCCAACCCTTCAATGGAGCGGTGCTGCCCATTTGTCTGGCCATCGCATTGCGGTTGGTGGACGTTGTGCGGGGGACCTTCGACCGCTGAGAATCTGGGAAGATTGCGTATATTCCATCGCTCTTGAATCAATAATTTGTGAATCAACTACGCGAACGACAGGTCATTGGGGCGCTGTTGTATCTTCCCGGGCGTCTCCGACGGCGGTTTCAGGAATATATCGCCTCCCCGTATTTCCGGATCGCAGAGGACATCCAGGTCCTGTGCGAAGGGTTGGAAGAGCATTTTTTCAACAGCAAAAAGGGCCTGAAACTGTCGGAAGAAGACTTTTGGAACCGCGTATTTGAAGAGGAATTTGACCAGAACCGTTTCACCCATTTGATGTTCCGCCTGGGAGAGCAATTGGAGGAATTCCTGGCCTTGGAGCAATTTCAGCAACGGTCGGGGAGGAGAGAGGGATTTGCGCAGCGGGAAATGTTGACCTGGCGAATGGAGAAGTTGTACGAGAAGAAAGCGCGGAAACGGAGGAAAAATATCCGCAAGCAAACGGCCTTTGCGTGGAGCGATTACCTGGAACGGTTTGATTTTTTGTTGATGGATGCAGCGTACCTGATTGGGGAAGGCCAGCACCCGTCCGCAGCTGAGCAATTGGAGTTTCTTTTGCTCCAACTTGACGATTTCAATGAATTGTCCCGCCTCAAGATTTTCACTTCGGTCCTGGATTGGGAATTGCTCACCGGTCGGTCCCAGCTTCCCATTCCGGATTACCCTGTGCTCCCCGATCAATTGCCGGATGCGGTGACCTTAAATGACCTGTACAGCGGTTGGTTGAAGGTATTGGTGGAGGAAAAAGAGGGGAATTATGAGGCGGCAACCCAAGGCTATACGGCGTTTAGGAAGGCGTTCGGGAAAATAGAGAAACAATTGGGCGAGCTGGAATTTGATGAACTCAGTACCTATGCCCTGAATTTTACCGTTCGCCAACGCATCCACCCGGTTTCCTATATCGCCCTCGACACCGAATTCAATTTCTGGACCGAAAAGCGAATCGCCCGTTACCTCAAGCGCGGCCAGGTCGATTGGCGGGAGGTTTTGAATTACGGCACCTACCTTTTGCTCCACGGCAGATCGGACGAGGCTGGGGCCATGGTCAAAAAGACCAAGGGCAAAATCGTCGGGGATCCAGACGAACACGTCCGGGAATACATCCTTGGGCTGTCCTCCTACTACCAGGGCGATTTCACCGTCGCCCTGCGGCATTTCAACCGCATCTTCGGGCAGTGCGGAGAGCTGCTGGACCTCGACCTGATGGTCCGTCTGATGCGCCTGCGGACCTTTTTCGAGCTGAAAGATTGGGCGGGCTGCCTCGGCGACGCCGAGTCTTTCCGCCTGAAGGTCATCCGCTCCCAACGCTTCATGGCCGATGCCCGCTACCGCGCTCACCTCAATTTCATCCGTTTCGTCAAGCGAACCGTCTTGCTGCTCGATGCGCCGAACCCTTCGGCCCGGAAACTCACCAAGCTCACCGACGAGGTGCGCCGCGAACCCGCCCTGTCCAAGACCTGGCTCCTCGATCAATTGGAGGGGCTGGCATAAAAAAGAGATCGCCCCCGGGCGGAGGCGATCCCGACAAAAAATATTTAGCGAATCAGTGTTGGATAACAATGGGAGTGGATTGCTGCCCCGTCTGGAGATAGTACAATCCATTGGGGAACTGCTGGACATCGAGTGAGGTCGGCTGTCCCGCACTGAGGTCCAGGCGGGCCATTTGCTGGCCCGTGGCGGAGATGACCCGGGCCTGGGCCGGAGCGTCACCTGAGTAATTGATCTTGAGGGATTCCCTGGCGGGGTTCGGGCCGATTTGGAGCGTACTCGCCTTCATCTCAGTGGATTGGGTTTTTGCGGGATCGATGATCACCATGGTGGCGAGGCCACCGCCCACCCGCAGGGTGGAATTGTCGTCGATGCCATTGGCACCGGCCAGTTCCGTGACCAGGGCCGTTCCAGTTCCCTGGACGGGCTGATCGGGCACAATCACGATTTTGAGGGTGGTTCCTTCGGGAGACAGGGTCGCCGAGGAGATCCATTTCGGCTGGGCGAGCCATCCGCTCTGGGGGACCACGCTCACCTTGGTATTGGCGGGGAGCGGATCGTCAAACTGGTAGGTCAGGACGCATTTGGATGCGCCACAGGTGGCAGGCAAGGTCGTATTGAAGGTCGTTTTGAGCATCGTGGAGGAGTTGGGGCCGGCGAGGCTCACGTCGGTGGAGACATTGGTTTCGTCCAGGGGAAGGACGGGGCAATTCTGGCCGATGAGTGCGCCGGAGAAAAAGAAAAAGAGGACAATGGCAATGACATGGGAGGTCTTCCCGTAATGGTTTACAGTGGTTTTCATAACTGGTAAGTGTTAAAAGAATGTTTGTATGTAGTTATCTAGACATGGCGATCTGGCGGCTGATTCCGCCAGTGGGTAAGGGTTTTGCAGCTGTGACCCGGTTTCAATAATAAATCGACAGAGCGGTCAAATATTTAATGGATTCGGAAAGAATTGGGCGTAGAGCGGCTTGAGGGAGGAGAAAGAAGGGGGATAAAAAAGGAATCCCTCCTCTCGCCGGGGCGGGAGGAGGGATTGGAGAGGAGCTATAAACCAGTTATTGGGCGCTGAGGCCGTAGCGGTCGATGAGGTAGACCAGGGCGGCCATGCTGGCGGCCCCCAATTCCAATTCCCGCTTGTTGACCGCTTCAAATACATCGGTGGCTGCGTGGTGGTGGTCAAAGTACCGCTGCGAATCGGGGAGGAATCCGAACAGCACTGCGCCCTGCTTTTTCAGCGGGCCAATGTCCACGCCGCCGTATCCGGCTTTGATCTCGTGGAGCATGTAGGGGCGCAACCAATCCGCCCAGGATTGTACAAAGGCCAAGGTTTCCGGGTCTGAATCTACAGTGAAGCCGCGGGGCGTAAAGCCGCCGCGGTCCGATTCCAGGCCCGCCAGGTGCCGTTCGCCCTTTTCTTCTGCCACCCGCGCATATTCTTTGGCTCCCCGGGTGCCATTCTCTTCGTTCATGAATGCTACCGCCCGGATCGTACGCTTGGGGCGGTACCCGATTTTTTGGAAGAGGTGCAGGACCTCGATGGACTGCACGACTCCGGCGCCATCGTCCTGGGCCCCTTCGCCCAGGTCCCAGCTGTCGAGGTGCCCCCCGATCACGATGATCTCATCGGGGAATTCGGAGCCTTTGATCTCGCCAATCACATTGGCGGAAGGCGCGTCCGGCAAGGTCCGGCAATTCATTCGGAGGTGGAACTTGGTATTCTTGTCCTCCTTGAGGAGGTGGGAGAGTGTTTCGGCGTCGTTGGTGGAGATGGCCGCCGCAGGAATGGGCTCAATGCCCTCTTTGTAGCGCATGTTGCCGGTATGGGGATAGTCGTCGAGGCGGAGGTTCATCGAACGCACGATGACGCCTACGGCGCCCTTGGCCCCGGCGGCGGCGGCCCCGCCCCCCCGCTGGTCCACGCAGCCACTGTAGGCGTGGAACGTATTGAGATGGGTGGGCTCCATCGGGCGGTTGAAAAAGACAATTTTCCCTTCCACTTCCTCCCGGGTTAATTTTTCCACTTCCTCCAGGCTAAACACCTCAATGACCGGCGCCGTAATGCCCCGCTCCGGCGTTCCCACCGAACTTCCCAACGCACAGACCGAAGCCTCCAGGCGGATGCCATCGCCTTCCATCCATGCAAATTCAGGTTCGCCCCGTTCCCAGTGGGGGACCATACAGGCCTGTTTTTCCACCCGATCCAATCCCATCTGATTCATGAGCCGATACACCCAGTCGACGGCCTCAGCAGCTTCTTCCGAGCCACTCAGGCGGGGTCCGATTTGTTTGCACATGTACCGGAGGTTTTCGTAGCACCGCCCTTCGGTCAGGGCCTTGTCAAAAATGGTGCGGATGACTTCGGGGACATCTGCATCGTCCCGGGTGCCGGCCTCTCCGGGTTGGGCGAGGAGGGAGGCAAAGGGAAGGAACAGGAGTGAAAGGAAGAGGAAACGCAATTTCATGGGGTAAAAATACATGCAATTTTTCAATTGGTTTCAGGGAAGCTGTCGGAGGACTGAAATCAGCCGACAAAGCGTAATTCTGGCCTGAAATGGGACGATTTTGAGCCGGGAATTGACCGTTTTATGTTTTCTGTGTCGGTTGGAGTAAAAAAATGCTTGCCTGACTTGAGGACAGAATTTAGGGGGAAATGGGGCTTGATGGCCTTCAGTGAAGGTTGGGTAGCAGAAGGTGCCAAGGACAAATGCCAAAAAGCGTACTTCGATCTCAATTGGGGAAATGGTTTCTTGTCCCTGTTGCTTCTCCATTGTGTATTCATAGTCTTGTTACAACCAAAGAAACAGATGATGGTGGTCATCAAACTTTGAGGGAAGGTGCATAAGATACATTTCTGGCACCTTTTGAAAGGTCTCCTAGCGGGGGCCTTTCGCCTTTTGGGCCGGGGAAGAGTGGAAGGGAAAAATTCGCCGTTGAGGATGTCGATTGCTTTTCTACCCCATTTTTTCCTGAAATTGCCCCAAAATCATCGTAACTTCTTGGGACGCTGAACATTTTTCGAAGCTGAAATCCTTTGATCTGACCATGAACCTTCGTGCTTACTTGTGCTTTTTGCTTGCTTTTCCCCTGTTTTCGAATGCCTTCTCCCAGGCCTTCCACACCCAGTTGTTTGCTGATACCCGCCTCATCAATGTCGAAACGGCCTCTAATGGGGATCTCTTGGGGGCGATGTACGCCCTCGAAGCGGGCGGTCGGCGGCATGTGATCGCGCGCTGGGACGCCCACGACCAACTTGTATGGGCCCGTCAGTTCGATTTATTGATGAATTCCAACCTCCCGTGGGACCCCTACATCGAAGAATCGCCGGACGGCGGCCTCTATACGATGACCCTGTCCGACACCAACGTGTTCGACAAGGCCATCGTGCGTTTGCGCTCCGACGGGACCTTCCATTGGGCCCGCAAGGGACCGGGATTGACCCGCTTGCGGTCCCTGGACAATGGCGTGCTGGCCATCGGGCAATCCGGCCTTCAGACCAAGGTCTACCGCCTCGACAGCAATGGGACCGCACTGTGGTCCAAAACGATGTTCACCAATGGTGGTTATGCCCCCCAGTTCTGGGACGCCATCGAGAACAGCCAGGGGATTTACCTGGTCGGAAGCCACTTCCCCAATGGCGGATCCGATGTGCGCGGATGTATGGTCAAGTTGAATGCGCAGGGCGATTTTGAATGGGGTAAGCATTTCGGGGCCGTTGACTATACCATCGGCTTCCAGCAAATCGAGGAAATGTCGAACGGCTTCCTGATTGTGGCCTCGGCCCTGACCAACAACAAAGGCAGCTCCCCGAAGCCGGAGACGGGCTTGGCCTCCTTTGATTCTCTGGGGAACAAATATGCCCACCGGAGGTTCCGCGGGACCGCTTATTTTCAGGACCTGCAGTTCAACTGTTTTGGGGAACCCCTGATGGTGGTCAGCGATACCTTCAATTGTGCCGTCGTCAATACGATCACCTTTGAGCCCAATTTTGTGGGCGGTTTGTACAATACGATTCTGATCCCGAACCTGTACTTTGCCCGGATGACCTTGAACAACGAATGCGAACCCATTATGTGGGGGAGTGAGATTTTCAAGGACGATGAACTCCTTTCCCTCAGGGCTCCCCATGTCTACCAACTCGGATGCACGCCCGCTCAAATTCCCCTGATCGGAAATTATTCCTTCCCCGATACGGTGGCTCCTTTTACCCTTACGGTTTACGGGGCCGTCGATCTGACCGCCGATACCTTGGCCCTGCTACCTTTTACCCCCAATCCCGTCACGCTGTGCGACAGCTGCGCCGTCCAGGCCGGCTTCGACTACCAAATGACCGGATCGCAGCTGGTGGCGACGGATACTTCGCTGGGCTATGGGAATGCCTGGGAATGGGATTTTGGAGATGGGCAAACGAGTACGCAGCAAAACCCAGCCCATGTGTACAGCGGGGCGGGAAGCTATACCGTCTGCCTGAAGGTCTGGGAAGGCAATTGTGTGGATTCGACCTGCCAGCAGGTCAACGTTGCGGTGGGACGGGAGGAGCCCCGGTCCCACGCCTTCGAGATATATCCCAATCCCACCGAAAACGAGTGTTGGGTTCAGTGGTCCGATTGGGGAGCGGTGTCAGTGAGCCTGTGGCATCCCGATGGCCGCATTTTGCGGGAGTGGAAAGTGGACGGCGCCCGGCGGCTGCGGTTGGATACGGAGGACTTGGCGGCGGGCCTGTACCTGGTTCAGTGGGAACAAGCTGGCAAACGAGAAGTGCAGAAATTACTCGTGAAATAATTGAAGAAACAGGGCTGTAAGAGAGTGGGGAAAAATCAGCCCATTTTTCTGATCAATTGTCCCAAAAATCCCAAAATATTCAGTAATTGTTGAGGTCCATTCATCAATGAATCTACCCATTGACATGAATCCAGAAGCCTCTCCCCACATCGCCCCTGCCGCCCAGGAAGGCGAAGCCCAACACCGGCTGATCGAACAAGCTGCCGAACGCATGGGCATGCAGATCACCGACGTTTCCGACCACATCGGCAAGCGCGCCTCCCTGCTGGAATGGGACGGCCACGTCGAATTGTTGGTTGCCGGGATTCCGACGTCCTGGATGAGCATGCAGACCCGCTTCATGTGCGATTTGAAGCAGTTCTCGAAAGAAGTTTTCCAACGCCTTTCGGTTCCGAGTCCGGCCAGCATCTTCCTGACGTCCCCGGACGAGTCGGTGGTGCGGGACTTTTTGGTACCCGGCAAAAAATATGTCTGCAAGCCGGAATCGGGTGCCAATGGGATCGGGGTAAAAATGAACCTGGAGACGGTGGCTGAAGTGGTGGCGTACATGGAAGAAAATGGCGGGGAAGGAGAACGGTTTTTGTTGGAGGAGCAGGTGGAGGGAAATGACATCCGCATCCAGGTCATTGGCGGGAAAATTGTGGCGGCTTGTATCCGGGAACCTGCGTTTGTGGTGGGGGACGGAGAAAAGAGCTTGGAGCAGTTGGTGGAAGAACGGAGAATGGAGATGCGCATGGAGAATCCCTCGAACCGGTTGGACCTGGACGAGGTCTCTCTGCGGCTGCTCCGCGAAGCGGAGCTCACCTTGGCATCTGTGCCCGCACCCGGCCAAAAAGTGGTCCTGAAGACCGTCAACAACATTGGGCAGGGAGGGGTGGCCACGGACATCACCGAGGAATTGCACCCCCGCTACCACGATTGGATTGCCCGGATCGGGCACTATATCTCATCGAGCTACTTCGCGCTGGATTTGATCGGGGGCGACCCCGACATCGATCCGGCTACTTCCTGTATCGCCCTGGAGATCAATGCCCAGGCCGAGTGGATGCACCATACCTTTTCCCGGGTCAGAACCCATGACCTGGCGGCGGTGATTGTCCGACAATTGATCGCCAACCAAAGCTGAACCTTTCCATTTTCCTCCCCTAAAAACTCACCTGCACCCGGAGCCGGACCCCGTGCTTGGAGGAGAGACTTTGCATCAACGGCGACGGGCTCATTCGCCGGACATATTCCACCCGCAGCAGCTTGAAGATATTGCTCACCCCAATTCCCACCTCACAATACGGGGCATTGCTGGCCGGCACGATTCCCGCCGGAAGCTGATAAATGCTGCTGTGGTCCTGCAGGAGGCGTCCGTAGAAGGATTTGAAGGAGGCGCTTTCCCGCAGGTTCAGGCGGCGGATTCCAGGCAAACGATTGAAAAGGACGCCCCCACCGTTGAATTCCAGGTAGGCATTCGTGTAAAGGTCGGCCGCCACGGAGGCCTGGTTCAGGAGGCTATAATTGTAGCGGGCGAGGCCCAGGGATTGGGAGCCGCGGGGCATGTGGAGCAATGGAAAGGGAACTTTCCCGGCGATATAGCCGGCATCCACGAGCATCCGGAGATAGCCATTGCCGAGGGAAAAGCGGTTTTTGATGGAGGCCTGAAAATGGGCGTAGGGCTTGCGTTCGCCTTGGATGAGGTTTTGGCCCACTTCAGCAGTGAGGTGGAGGACCGGTTTGCGGCTGCCGTAGTAGAAGCGGGCGAAATAGAGTTCATCGGCATCCTGGTCAAAGGACAACCGGACATCGGCCAGCACGCCCATGTTCTGGAAACTTTCCTGGTAGCTGCCCGGAGGTATGAAACCGGGCGCTTCGGGAGAAGGAGGATTGGTGTTGAAGGGGACCAAAGAGGTGGCCTGGTACTGGTTGACAAAGGGACGGACCGTCAGTCCGATGTCCCGATGCAATTGGTACTGGAGGTTCATGCTGAGGTGTTTGCGGCCCACGATATACGGATTGGGGGCTTCAGTAAAGGCCGAAATGAAATTTCCATCTCCCTGGCTGAAGGGGTTTTCCTGGACGAATTCGATGAACTTGTTCTGGGAGAGGGAGAAATAATCGTCGTAGGCCCGCAGGGTCAGGATGCCCCGCTGACGCGTGGGCAAACGGAGATTGAGATGGCTCCCGTACTTGAAGGCCTTGCTTTTTGTACCATAGCCCAGGTAGCCGCCCACGGAGAAGTTCTTCGAGAGCCGCTCGCTGGTGCGGAAGGGCAGCGTCACCCGGTGGCCTTCCAGCCGGTTCTGGCGGTAGATGTCAAAGTACGGGCCCAGGTCAATGATTCCCACGGTATAGTAGCCGGTGAGGCTCATGGAAGTAAACCCATCCAGCAATTTCAGGAAAGTATTGTCCCGCAGAATCTCAATTCCCTGATGGGCCTGCTGCTCGATGGTGTCGGCGGGAGTTCGACGGAGGGCTTGCATGAGGGCAGCATCCCGTTTTTCCGGGGCCAGCTCGCTGTCGACCGCCTCCACGGCCTGCTGGTAGCTGGCCAGTTCGTGGTAGTCGATGCTTCGCCGGACGGCATAGCGTTGGACGGGGCGTTTGCCCGCCTTTTCCTTCCGCAGCACCAATTGCATGGCGCTGTATTGGGAATCGTAAAACCAGGTGCCCGAGGGCATTTTTCGGTATTGAACCTCCATCTCCAGGCCCTGGACGAAGTTGAGATTGGCTTCCGAAGGCAATTCAGCCTGGATATTGACCAGGGCAAAGCTGCTGTCTTCGACCCAGAACGATCCCCTGAACGTGATGTTCTTGGCTTGCTTGGGATAGAAATTGAAGCGGTAGTGCCAGCGGTCCTCCACCCAATTGCTGTCGGCCAGATAAATATCGTACACAAGCAAGGCCGTGGAAGAGAGCGGGCTGGGAAATCCCTTGCCCATGATGTCGACCTGATTTTGGTAAAAGTTCAATTCGGCAGTGAGTTTGCGGGTGGCGATCGAGCGGATCTGGTCTTCCATGTCCTCCATGACGCAATGGCTCTGGTGGTGGAGTTGTTCCTGTTCCCGCCCCTTGTGCCGCACCAATTCTTCCGATACCAGTACCGGCAACAGTTGGGTGGAGTCGTTGGGAGTCAGGACAGCGTCCTGGGACCGCCGCAACCACCGTTTGTCGTCAAAGCTGCCCGCTTCGCCGCCGAGAAAGACGAAGGTGCGGGACTGGTCCAGGTAGGGCTGGTCCCAAACCTTGCCGGGGTTGTTGAATTTTTTGTGGGCCAATACCTTTTTGAAGAGCTGGTGTTCGTAGGAATAGGAAGGTGAAATGTTCACCGTTTCCATTTCAATGGCCTCTTCTTGCAGATAGAGTTGAATGTGGTCGCCCTGGCCGGGCAAGAGGGTGTCAAGGGATTGATAGCCGAGGTAGTTCACCACCAGGTGAACGGAGTCGCCTTGGGTGGGCAGGGAGAAGTTGCCGTCGCCATCGGTAAACGCACCGGAGGTGGTGCCTTGGAGTTGCAGGGTCACAAAGCCAAGCCCTTCGCCGGTACTTTGGTCGAGGACAGTACCAGAGATGGTTTGGCATTTTCCATTCATGCCCATCGTTCCAAGCAAAATTAAGAGGACGACCGTGGTCGGGGTCAGGTTTCGGATCGCATTTTTCATAATCTGAGGTCTTTTTGGAGCAGCACTCAGAGCAAAGACGACGATGCCAGGGAATACCCTACCCGGGAGATGGAAATGTCGGGAAGAAGGGAAATGAGGGGGGCAACAGGAGGAGAAGGGGAATGGTTGGGGAAATCAATTCGGGTCTTCGTGGCGAATTTCAAAGGGAATGCCGGGGAAAATTCGACTTTTGATGGCCACCCATTCATTTTCCAGAATGCTGTAATAAATCGTGTCCCGGCGGCGGTTTCCAGGCATGCGGGTATGGCTGCGCAGAACGCCTTCTTCGGTACACCCAATCCCGAGCAAAGCTCGGCGGGCGGCCTGGTTCAGGACATCCGTCTTGAACTCGACCCGCAGCAAGCGGGCGTACCGGAACGCAAATTCCAGCAGCAGGAACTTCGCATGGCGGTTGATCCCCGTGCGCTGGTGCCGGGGATGGATCCAGGACCAGCCGATTTCAACGCGTTGGTCCCGGGCCGAATAATTCCCAAAGCTGCTGGAGCCCGCGACCTCGCCCGATGAGCGGTTAACCAGCACAAAAGCGGCCCGTTGCCGGGCCTGCCGCTGCGCAATGGCATCCATGATCCAGTAATGGAGCTCGGCCTCGGTCGTGATTTCGCTGGTGAAATAGCTCCAAATCCGGGGCTCAAACGCGATGGCCCGAAAGGCATCGGTGTCACCGGGATACACGGGGCGGAGCCGCACCAGATCGGTTTCCAGGACGAGGTTGGGGGCGAAAAGATCGTGGGACAATGGCTCCATCGGATTTATTTTTTCGAGATGGCAAGGGTCAGGGCGAGGAGAGACAGCACGGAGACCTTGCCCCACCGGGTGATGTTCCAGAACCGGGGGCTGTTGACGTAGCGGGTTAATTTTCCGGACAGCAGGGCGATGGCGCTGAAAATGATCCACGCCTGCACCATGAAGATGACCCCCAGAATGATCATTTGAAAGGTGATGTCCATGCCCTTCGGGGAGATGAACTGGGGGAGGAAGGCAATGAAAAAGAGGGACACCTTGGGATTCAGGATGTTCATCAGGAAGCCTTTCCGAACGAGGACCAAAAAGCGGGAGGGGGGCGCTGAACCGGCTTCAAAGTCGGAAATGGGCTGTTTTTCCCGGAAGGCCTTGAATGCGAGGTACAACAGGTACAGGGCGCCGGCATATTTGATGATGGAAAATGCCAGGGCCGAGCTTTGGATGATCAGGGAGAGGCCCGTCGCGGCAGCGATGGTATGGACCAGCACGCCCAAAGACAGCCCCGTGGAGATGGCGAGTCCGTTTCGCCGCCCTTTGGTCAGGCTTTCGGTGAGGACAAAGATATTGTCCGGTCCCGGCATCAAGGTCAGCATGATCGATGCTCCCAAAAACGATAAGATCAGTCCAGTTTCCATGGGCAGTGAGGTAATGGGCCCAATATTGGGAAAGTTGGGGACTTGTGCCAGTGATGGGCGTTGAGGGAAGGTCAAAGAAGCAAATTTCCCCCACCACATCTCCTCCGATGCGGTGGGGGAACAATTGGGGCAGGGGGAGGATCCGACCAACCGAGCTCCGGCCATTTCCCCGTTCCATCCCAACAGCCAATCACCTCTGGTAGGTCCCGTCGGGCAACCGGGTGGGAAATTTATACTGGGGGTCCGTCAGCAATTCGTAGGCCACAGGGTCTTTTTCCTCAACCAGGGCCCGGGTATGGAGCTCCCATTCGTTTCCTATCTCTGAGGCCCGGTTTTCTTGGGCCCCCAGCATGGAGGTCAGCACCCAATAGATGTATTCGCCTCCCTGGCAATTGTAGTCGCAGGTGGGGTCGTCGTAGGTGTACCAGGCGGATTCAGGATAGCTTTGGGGAGGGGAATCGAAGACCCCGCCCCGGGCGACGTCCATGGCGTCAGACATCGAAGTGCCTTTCGCCGTTCCAAACACATTGGGATAGGCCTGCTCATACCCCGCGTGGGTCACCAGGTGCCATACCTCTTCGAGCGAAGCATCGAAGCGCCCCGTTTGCCCGTTGGAATGCCAGTCCGGAATGGTTTCGTCATTCCCGAGGTCCTGCCCGATGGCCTCAGCAGGAGGCGAAATCCGATTCAAATCAGATTGCTTTTTCCACATGACCAGGTAGGCCCCGTTGTTGACCATAGCGTTCCACACGTCTGGATTGTCGACCGCCCCATCTTCATCGTTGTCGAGGTACTGGGCCAGGACATTGGCCGCATGTAGGAGCCGGTCGTCATCGACCTTTTTGACCGCATAAATATTGATCCCAAAGACCTCTACTTTCCGGTTGAACCGGGAAAATTCAGCATCTTCATTTGCTTCAATTTTAAAGTTGGGATCGTTTCCCGGGCTCACGGGCATTTTCTTTTTGCAGGCCGTCAAGGAGCCACTCAGCAAGAGAATTACAATGGTGAAAATTGATACCTGGGTTCTTTTCATCAAAATTTGATTCATGGTTGTTATTCCTGGGTTGAATGAACAAAAAACGGGGAAAGGCAGAAAATCCCTCCTGAAAATGAGTTCAAATAGGTTTGAATGCGGGGACTCGTACTATTTCTGTTGCAGGATATAGGCCCTCGGTGTCATGCCTTCATTCTTTTTGAAGGCTGCATAAAACGTTGATTTAGAATTGAAACCGACCTCTTTGGCCAATCCTTCCAGGGTCATTTGCTGATGTTTCCCCTCCTGAACCAAAGATTTAAAGTATTGGATGCGAAAATGATTGATGAAGTGGTAGAAATTGGCGTGGAAACCTTGGTTGATGATTTGGGACAGGTCCTTTCCCTTCAGTTGGAGTTCAGTGGCGAGGTCCTGAAGGGATAGATTTTTGTTCAGGAAAAGTTTGTCCCGCTCGATAACCGTCACGATTTGGGAATAGCGTTTTTCCAGGTGGGGAATTTCTGCCGGCGATGGATGAGGGGAAGTCAGGAGCGCATCGGCAGGTGCATCGTAGATTTGAAGTTGCCTGAGTCCTGCAAATCCAATCCAGACGATGGTAAGAAACGTGGTGAAGAGGGAAATTTGCGAGCAGAGCTCGGAAATTGGGTTGGTTCCCAATGTCAGATAAAGGCTGTCATCCAGGAGCCATAAAACCGAGAATGCCAATTGGATCCAGGTCAAATTTCGGAGCCAAAGGAGCCGTTTTCCTTCCGTGGCCGAAAAAATGGATTCGATGGTTCGGGAGTGCCGTTTCAACTCGAGCAGAATCCAACTGAAGACGATGAGGTTGAATGCCGAAGAAAGCAGGGCCGAAATCAATGCCCTCAGTTCCGAATCAGGGAATAGCATCACAACCAAGGCATCGGCGGCGGCAAAAGTAAATAGCCATTGGGATTTGCGGGTGGTGGAAGCGGGTTTTTGGATGATGGCAAACAGGAATTGGAGCAAAAGGGGGGCGAGAAGAAAGGGGGAAGAAAGAATGAATAGGAGGGGATGGAGAAGTTCTGAAGCCAGTACCGAGAACGCAATGAAAACCAGGCACAGCCCCAAAACGATATTTTCTCTTTTTCCCCGGAAGAAAAAATGGAGCCCGAGGAACGATGCAATGGCAATGGAAGAAACGTTCACTATTTGGAAGACGCCCATAAGGGCAAGATAGGCAGTAAGTTTCCTCCGTCAACTTTTTCGCTCATTCCCCCACTCATTTCAACGCCCGAATCCGCATCTCCAAATACTCGGTGACCAGGTCGTTCAGGGAAAGTTCCTGGTCCTGGAAATAGGCGGAATCGGTCATGATGGACATTACAAAGTGATTGTCCAGGGCGGTGAGCAACGCCACATTGGAGGAACGGAATTCGCCGGTGTCCATGCCCTTTTGGTAGACCAGCGCCAGGTTCGCGAGGAGTTGGGAGGTGAATTGCTCGACAATCGCCCATACCGAGGGGAAAAACGATTGGATTTGATCGAGAAAATAGATCGACAGGCCCTCGATGCCCTCGCTGATGGTGACCATGATTTGTCGGTAGGCCTGTTCCATCTCGTCTCCCTCCAGGATTTCGTCCGAGACCACGGCCTGCAAATCATCGATGATCAATTGAAGAGCGGTCTGGTAGATTTCTTCCTTGGAGGAAAAATAGGAGTAGATATTGCTTTTGCTTTTGCCGCCCAGCTTGGCCAGGTCATCAATGGCCAGCTTGTCCAGGGGGCGGTCCTGGATCAATGGTACCAGAGCCCTCAACCACTGCTTGGTTTTGGAGGACAAGGGTTTCCGTTCCTTTGCTTTGGCGTGCCTTCCCATAGCGATTCTATTGGTGAATTCCTGCTTGCCTACCGCTCAATTTCGATCTCCGATTCGGCCCGGCACAGGCAGGTCAGGATGAATCCGGCCTCTTTTTCAGCTTCCAACAGGACCGATTGGTCCTCCGACTTCCAGCTGACCTCCCCGGATTTGAGCTTGACCTTGCCCCATGCCACAGGCATGGGGCAAGGTCAGGTCGCTTCTCCGCGACGCTTCCAGAATCGTCTCCGAGGTGTAGGCTTCAAACGAAATGTTTCCGCGCCGGACGACATGCTGCTTCCCCGTCAGCGACGGGGCCTCCAGCGAGAATTCCTCGGTCACAATGCACTGGGGATCCACCGACAAGGCGACCAGGGCCTGTTGGGAGGCCGCCATCATGGCGGTCGGCCCGCATACGTAGTACGAGGCATTTTCCGAAACCTCCCCCAACAACTCCCGCTGCTTTTCAGCCACCAGCACATCGTAGGTCACGACGAATTCGAAACGCTCGGGATGGGCGCGCTGGAGTTGGGCGAGGGCCTCTTTGAACATCACATCGTGTTCGGAGCGGCAACCATAAATGAGCTTCATCTTCGCCTCGGTGTCCGCAAGTCCCTGTTGAACCATGGACAGAATGGGCGTGATGCCGCTTCCCCCCGCAATGAACACATGTTGGGCCCTGTTTCCCTGCAATCCAAACTCTCCAAACGGACCGCTTACATGGATCGCTTGTCCGGCCTTGACGGTATCCAATAACTGATTCGACAACAACCCTCCCGGAACCCGCTTGACTCCGATGCGGAGTTTTCCTTTCCCCGGATTCGAGCAAATGGAATAACAGCGGCTGATCTTTTCATAGTTCACCTTTTTGAAGACCACGACGTACTGGCCGGCCTTAAATTGGAACGGCAATCCACCTACATTTTCGAATTCGATCGCCGCCGAATCGTGGGTGAGCATTTCCACCGAAGCCACCTGGAGCGCATAGTTCCACTTGGATCCCTGGGCGATGTCGTGGTAGGTATTGCCGCTCCGCATCAATTTCGCATCCTGTTCCCGCCAGCCTTCCACCGGAGATTTCTTGCGGGCCAGTTCCGATTCAATTTCCCGGAATTTGAGCTTGTAGCGGTAGAAGGGAACGCGTGGATGGAGGTGGTGGATCAAATGGTAGCTCTGGAACAAAAGCAGGTATTCCAGGCCGGGGATGGTGATGATTCTCGTATTCAGGTCCTTGCCCATGTTGTGGTGGGGGAAATGGGGCAACCAGTCGAAGGCAAAACCGAGGAAGGGCGCCGCGATCAGCGCGGGGAGAATCACCACGAAAAAGAGGGGGATTCCGAAGCCAAATGCGATCAGGGAGCCAATCAACAGCGACATGCCCACAAGAAAGAGGATGCTTTCCTGCCGCCGCGCCTTCATGTTGACGTTGTGGTGGCTTTCCCGCCCCAAGGTGCGGGAATAGTAGTGCACGACGACCGTCAGGCAACGAAAAGCGGTGTCCACGGCGTTTTTTCCATTCACGTAGTGGTCGGGGTCGTGCTCGGGATCATTGGTATGGGCGTGGTGCTCCAGGTGGATCGCCTTGAAGGCGCCGTAGGGAACCAACAGGGTGGCACCAGAGAACCACCCGAGCCAAGATTCAAGCCTGAGAACCCTGGAATCGCCGCCGGAAATATTGCCGTGGCTGGCTTCGTGCGCAACCGTGAACATTCCGTAGGCCAGAAAAGCCCCGAGGAAACCGGTCAGCAGGGGATGGAGGTGGTCATGGGTGAAGGCCAACCACAGCCCCACGTATCCGGCCACCAATAGGATGAACAGGAAGAGGGTCGGAAAGGCTATTTTCCCTTGTTGGCGAGACGCACTCAATGAATCCATGAGAAGAGAACTATTTAATTCAATAAAGTTTTTTTTGGATGGAAACAAAGCCCTTCTCGCTCATCCTGGACTGGGCGGGGCCATTCAGGCTCTTCGGTCCGGGTACAGGTTTGCTATTTCATTTCCCCCCACCCCTTCAATCCCAAGGGAAAGTTTCGTACTCATTCTCGGCGGGAAATGGTCCTCCAAAATAGCGTTGGGAATCGTCTAAATCATCTATGGACATGGGGTCTTCCTGTGGCAAGGGAATAAAACCATCTCCATTCCCATGAGTGGGGGGCTCGTCCAGCATCATGTTTCCATCGTCGCTTTCAGATTCACTTTCCAGGTCCGGGGCGGAGGTGATCCCGTTCGGAGTGCGAATGAAGTAGTTTTGGAGCGACTCTCCTAATCCAATGCCGAAGACACCCCCTCCGAGTTGGTTGATCCACATCCCGTCCACCGGATAGCTATTCAGCAGGCCCTCAAAAGCGCTTTGTTGGGAGGTTGGGAAAAGGTGGTGGTGGTGGAACCCATCGGAAATGGCATTGAACAGCACATAACCGTTCACAGCTTGGCAGGTATCGAGGTAGGTTTTCCAGGAAGCGAGGTTGGTATGTTCCTGAAGTTCATCGGGGTGGGGCTCCCGCGAGGCCAACAGGTCGGGTAGGGCAGGCATGATATGAAGGATAAATTCGTGGAAGATGGTGGCCTGCAGGTCCGTTTCGGTCAGTTCTTCGTCCTCGGGAATCAATTCCCGGCTGAGGTGAATGGCAATGGTACTTCCCTGGATCTGGCTGAATCCGAATTCTTCACCTTCTACATGATCTGAAAAACCAATGGAGATTTGCAGGGTGGGATGGGATGTAATTGCTCGATAGGCAGCTTTGACGTTGTCGGGTGCAGATAATTCTAACCATTCAAAGGAGTTTTCTATGGCCATGTGCTCGTCCGTGGATTCATCATCGGCGATGTGGGTGGCCTTTCGCTGAATCGGCGTACTCTTGGAAAGGGCCGCGGGGTCTTTTTTGAAAAAGAGGGTCTTGCTGGTTTCGTATTCGTTCTCTCCGGTCGGAAACGGTTCGTGGGTGTACCGTTCATTGGGTAAATCGATGTCCATTCCATCGTCATAGGGTTGCAGCGAAATGAAGTCGTCGCCAAGTGAGGGATTGGATTGGGCTTGGGGAGGATTGTCCAACAACGTTTTGATGGCGACTCCCAGCTCCTGAAACCTGGCGGAGGCAAATTGCTTCATGGCCCCGAATTGTTTTTTGTAGGGCTTCCACTGGGCAAAGATCTGGGCAACGGGGCCATAGGATTCCGATTGGGGATTCCATTGACTCCTGAAATCGAGGATTTTGTGGTTGAAGTCAGCATCCTCCGCGGGGTAAAACGAGAGGTGCATGTCGTGGGGATTGTCTTTGGGGATGGAAAAATGCCACTTGATTCCCTCCATCGCCATTTGATTGGGAGTTGACATTTGCCGTCCATTGGCGGTTTCATGGGCGTGTCCGCCCGCTGCCGCGATGACGGTCTTCAGGTCGTAACCGCGCATTTGCACCGTTCCGGCCGAACTTGCCTTCAATTGAAAGGGGGGAGCCGATGCCTTTCGGGCTCCGGCTGAACCAGTAAAGGAGTGGGCGCCGAGCATAGGGGTAGCCTCTGATTTAACGCTCTGAGCGTCATTTGATTGTAGTTCCATAATCATAAAGGGTTTGGTATGTTTGGGTTTACCTGAAACCTGTCAATAAGTTGCGAAATGTGGGAAGAAACCTTGGATAATGCGCCCAAAGTAAATGGCGCTGACACTCGGGGGCGAACGGTGGCTGTGGCTGTCTGAATGGGATTCGGTGGAAGGGGATGGCAGTGGGGGGCTTCCGGTCATGGGGTAAGGGGAAGTAGGAAGGCTTGGGTCGAATGATGCTTTGGAGTTACGGTTGGAAGAGATTCTATACAAGGGAAGGTTGGGGAAATAAAAAAGTCCTGACTCTCAACGAATCAGGACTTGGTAGCGGGGGCAGGACTCGAACCTGCGACCTCCGGGTTATGAGCCCGACGAGCTACCATCTGCTCTACCCCGCAATGTATTTTGACGCTTGTACACGCGCAGGGCGCGAACCGCAGCGTTGTTATCTTCTCTTGAAGGGACAGCAAAGATGCAGAGTCCGACCTTGATTTCCAAATAAATATTTAGAAAAAATACAGTCAACGAAGAGAATAAGGGAAGTGGTTGGCAATCAGCTGGTTCGGGATAAAATGAACTCAGGGCTGATCACGCCGTGGCTTGCATTGAAGGTGGCAGCGCCATCTTCGACCACGATGACCTGGGGGGAAGCGTGCACCACCGAAAAGTCGGCCGCAATCTGATTCGAAAGGGGACGATGGGCCAACAAATCCAGGAAATGGAGGTCAAACCGCTCGGCGAGGGTCTCCAAGCCCCCTTCCAGACGGTACAGGGCGCCCATCGAAATGCCACAGCGCGTGCTGTGCTTAAAGATCAACTGAGGACGCTCCGTCGAAGCAGCCTTCAGAGCGGCCACATCTGCGGAGTCCGTAATTTTATTCCAGCCCATGTAAAGAGGCGATTGATTAACGATGGTTATTCGTCTTGGCAGCCTGACAGTGCGGCTTACCTACCGTACAGCTACTCACCGTGGCGCCCAGAGCGAATGCAACCAATGCGATCCAAACAAATTTTTTCATGCCCCTAATATAACCAATCTCTTCCGTTGACACCACCAATTTGGGTGAATGGTAAAAAGAAAAAGGTCTCCGGTGATTGCGAAGACCTGAACCAATTTTATTTGTCTTTTTACGATCCTAGCGGTGGTTCCCCACCTTCGTCGCCATGCAGTGCGCCTTCGAGCTGGTGCAAGAAGTAATGGTGCCTGCAATGAGCATTCCAGCAAGGAGTATCAAAATGAATTTTTTCATGGCAACCAAGTTTTTTTAATTGAAATCTTGTTTTTACTAC
This sequence comes from uncultured bacterium, assembly GCA_963923035.1. GTDB lineage: Bacteria > Bacteroidota > Bacteroidia > J057 > JADKCL01 > CAWUKT01. Next base: position 30,389 of record CAWUKT010000018.1, on the reverse strand, counting down.
GCCCGGAAAATCAATTCGTTACGTCTTTTTACATCCCATTCTTTCACTTTTCGGAGAGACGCAATGTTACCGGGCTGTTTCCAACCAAAGAACGATCCTATTTTTTTGCAAAGTCCTGTCCAATGAACTATCTGTCCCCACTTTTCCTCCCATCTGATCTTATTAACAATGTAGAAATTTAATGTGGATAAGTCAAGGTTGCCCCCACATTCAAGGAATAAATAACTCCTTTACCCCATTTATTCTGTTCTTTTCACGAAATTTCTTACCCCATGACCCTGGAAGAACTCCACGCCATCGATCAACCCCATGTCCAAGAACTCATTTTCCGTCATTTGGAAGACGATCCCGCTGACTTTGCCCTGCGTTTTCATGGCCAACCCCTTCCAGTTGCCGCAATGGCTACCCAATTACGCATTTATCAACGGGCCGTCCAGAAACTTCCCACTTGGGTGCAGCACCAATGTTGGTTTACCGCCCGGGCCTACGAGCAATCCACTTCGGAGCTCGCCGCGCGGTTGAAGCCCCTTCCAGCCGTCCGGCGGGTGGTCGATTTGACCGGCGGATTGGGCGTGGACGTTTGGCACCTCGCCCAGAGCTGCGAGGAGGTCCTGTACGTGGACGCCGATCCCTTTTTGTGTGAATTGGCGCAAATGAATTTCAAACGGCTGGGAATGGACAATGTCACCGTGCGGAATGGCCGGGCCGAAGAGGTTTTGTTGGAGGCACATGAACTGGCTTTTGACCTGGTGGTCATTGATCCGGATCGGCGCTCTTCCTCCGGCACGCGCAAAACGCCATTGAACGCGTACAGTCCCGACCTGACCCAGCTATTGCCCGCCTACCTCCAGCAATTTCCACAGGGACCTCACCCGATTTTTTTCCTGAAGCTCTCTCCCCTCCTCGACCTGTCCGCCCTGGAAGCCGAATTCAGCCCCTTGGGCGGTAGCCTGCAATTTCACGTGGTGGCGGTGGACGGAGGCGTAAAAGAGGTGCTGGTCGAATGGAATCCCAATGCGCCAACTCCGGAGAAAGTTTCTGTTGCCCTTCACCTCCACCGTGCCGGTCAGGACCACCACTATACCTTGCCGGGAATCTCCATTGCGATGGACGACCTTGAGATGGAGGAGTTGGTGGGGAAAATGGCCTTTGAACCCGACAATGCGGCTTACCATGCCCGGGTGGTGGGGGAATTGTGTCGGGAAGAGTTGGGGATCAAAGGGAAAATGGCGCGGGCGGATGGCTACTATTTCGGGGAGGAATGGCAGGGGAATTTTCCCGGGCGGGTGTATCGGATTTTGGACGCCTTGCCTTACAAGCCCAAGCAATTGAAAAAGGAATTGAAGCGGCGGGGATGGAAAAAAGCCAACCTCACCCGGCGGGGATTTGATTTGTCCGTTCAAAAAATCCAAGCGGCACTTCGGATCGAAACCGGTGGCGCGCATTACCTGCTGTTCACGCGGCTGGGCAATGGCGACCGGGTGACCCTGTTGGGGGAGCGGGCGCCCCCCCCCTGATCAGCAGTGCCAAGTAATTAATTTTCCAGCGCCCACTGGCTGTTGATGGTGCCAACTTCCAGGAACGATTGATTCATGTGAAATTGGGGTTCCCCCGTGTTGCGGTACGGATCAAGGACGTCGTGTTCAGTATCATTGACTTCTACAAAGTCGAAGAGTCCGCCTTCACGCTGGGGGAAGGGTCTATGCTCCAATTCTAAGGGATTTTCCTTGCCGGTATCTGGGTTTTTCAATACCGGTGCTTTTCCGCTCTCCATCCGCTCTAAATTACCCTTAGAGTAGAGGCTGTCCGCTTTTGTTCGAAGTCTGCCCTCCTGAGAATGCTCATCTGCATTTTGGATATAGAAAGCTACATTTCTCCAGTATCTCCTCTTCACTGTTGTCCAGGTAGGAACATTCCCGGCGGAAGTCAAATTGTTGATCGGTTGTCCGGCTTTCCAGCCGCGGGTAGAGTTGGCTGGAGTGGGACTGCTGATTGCGGGCGTTCCCAGGGTCTTTCGGAAATTCCCGCTGGGATTGTAGGACCGGGAGCTGGGCGTGGCGGTGTCGGTATCATTGGCCAGGACGCCATCTTCGGCCGTTCTCTCCACCGGGGGAGTAGTTTCAGGACGAGTGACAGATCCCTCCGCTTCCAGGTTGTCGGTGGAATTGGATCCTCGTTTGGAAGTCACTTCCGCTGGAGTGGAATCTACCGTCTCCAGGGAAGTAGAAGGCCGGGTATTGGACTCAGGGGTCATGTTCAGAGTAGAAGCATCGGGCCCTTTTTTCTTGGACCTGCCCGCGATTTCTTCCACTGCCGTTTGAATCAGCAGCAGGGTAGCATTGGCCAGCACCTGGGCCGCAGCGGCAAGTGCCTCCTCGTCTCCTTCCGCCTGAAACACCATGTCGATGTACCGGCCCAGTTCCTTCCCAAAATGCACGACCAATTGCCCGATTCCAACAATCGCTTCGAAGAGTTCGATCCGCGCGACCAGCATCGTCCCCACTTTGAATCCTGCGGCAGCACCCGGCAATGCACCTGCGCCTCCGGCGAGGGCTCCAATGATGGCACCGACAGCCGTCGCACCGCCCACAATGGCCAAGGCTCGAATCGTCTCGCGGATTTTTTCCATTACTGCACCCTCAAGGCCTTCCAGGATCGCCTCGTCCAGTCCCGCCCAAATCAAAGGGCCAGCCAGCTGAATGGAAGTCCCGAAGTCGTTTTTCAGCCGCTCGATGAGTTCGGCGGTCTCTTCAATGGCGCGCATTCCCTCGCGGGAGATACTGCCCGAATTGAATTCGCCCACTTTGCCAACGGCAAATGCCAGCGAAGGAATCCAGATCGGCGTATTGGCTTTCCAGTTGCTGCCCTTCATTTCCTTCCACCCGCGCCGCTTATTGGGGATGGAAATATTATTGATGTGGGCGATGACCTGAATGTAGAAGCGATAATCACGCCCCCATTCGGTATTTCGGGAAAAATACTGGGCTGCCGTCCCCAGGGCATCCGAGCCCGGTTGAATCCAATGCAATGTGGCATTGGGGTCAATGTCATTCTTCGACAGGTGCTTGTTGGGATAACCACAGTATCCCCGCTGGCCAGCTTCGGTGAGGACTTCGAGCCAATTGGGGGCGGCTTCCCCGATCACATTGACCGCGGTATTGAAAGGAAGCTGGGCCATGATCTCGGAATCGGTGCTGGGCCCGGACCTCAATTTGTAAGGATTGCCGGGGTCGTGGTGTTTGACGCGGACATTGTTGCCCGACCACTGAGAGGACGGAGACGATTTTGAATCGGTTTCTCCTTCTGAGGAGAGTTGCAGGGGAGCTTGCTTCTCATCGGAGGGGGAGGCGCTGATGGAAAAAGGAGGGGGGAGCATCCCGAGCCCCGTTGGATTGGCAATGGCTTTATCCTGGCTGACTTGATCGTGTTGAAATTCTTGGTTCATCCTCTAAGGAGCACAATGGGCGGCGGGACCTCAAGTAGGCTTTGGGGCGATTATTTTTCCGAAATCATCTTGTCAATGGCTCTGTTCGCCGGCTTGGAAGGGGCAGAGGACAGTCGGGGAGTACAAATTGGGAGAATTATTTTTGCAGGGAGGGGAAATAAAAAAGGAAACTGATCACAGGTTCCCCGGAGTATTTCATCGACGAAAAGGCGGAACTAGTTCCGCGCCTTCCGCTGCAAATCGATCATTTCCAATGCCGCTACCGCGGCCTCTTCCCCTTTGTTACCATACTTACCTCCCGCGCGGGCTTTTGCCTGCTCCTGCGTATCCGGCGTCAACACGCCAAAAATCACCGGACGGTTGTACTTCAGGCTCACGTCTTTGATCCCCTGCGCGACCGCTTCACAAATGAAGTCGAAGTGGCGGGTCTCGCCCTGAACCACGACGCCGAGGCAAATCACGGCGTCGGTATAGCGCATGCCTTCCAGCGCAAACTGGGCGGCACTCGGCAACTCATAGCTGCCGGGGACATTCAGGCGGATGACGTGGTCGGGCTCCAGGCCCGCTGCGAGCAGGGTGTCACGCGCGCCTTCGTACAGCACTTCCGTGATTTCGGAGTTCCACTTGCTCACCAGAACCACCACCCGGTCGTGGGTATGGTCCGCTTCACCCGTGTAGCGGATATGGGAAAGGTCGTGTCCTTTCGAATCAGGCACCAGCGTCGAGTTTGGCGATGTGGCGATCGACATTGCCTTGGAGGACATCCTGCGAATTGGGATAGTCGTTCCGAATGCGCTGGTACGTCTCCAGAGCCTTGGCAGTATTGCCGGCGGCTTCATAGACGCGGGCTGCATCCATGAGGTAGAAAGGAGTGGTATAGGGATTTTCTTCGGGGATGGTCGAAGCCTTTTCGTAGGCTTCAGCCGCTGCCGCGAAGTTGTTTTGCTGCTCGTAGGCGTAGCCCATCGCTGCATTGGCAGCGGCGGCGACCTGGTTGTCACCCTGGGAATACTCTTCCAGGTAGGAAGTACCCGTGGCGATGTCACCGATCTTCAGGTAGCACAGGCCGAGATAGTACTGGGCAATATTGGCGGCATCGGTACCAGGGTAGTCATCGACCACTGCCTGGAAGCCCGGATATTGTCCGTCGCCGTTGATGGCAAGGCGGATAGAATCCCGCTCGAATTGGTACTCTGCCCGCGCCAAAATGCCTTGGGCATCCATCTCATCTTCACTGATCCCACGGCTGCCCGAGTAACGGTTGTACAGGAAAGCACCCAGCAGGATCACCACTGCGGCGATGATATAGAAGCGGTTCTTCGCAAAAAAGCCTTCTTTCTGCTCACCATCATCTCCACTGCCTTCCCCACCGACCTCTTCTTCGTAGGTCACTTCGTCCTTCTCGACCTCTTCTTCCTTCGCTTTATCTCGTTTATTTTTTGCCATTAACTTCTTTTTAAATCAGCCTACAAAAAAAATAAAACGGGTTTAGAAAACAAAGCGGAGGATGGGATTGAAAGTAAAAATGTGTGGGAAGGAGCTAAGTGGATGAAAATGAGCGAACTGTCTACAACGCGTAAAATCAGGAACATTGTCGGTAAATGGCCCTCAAATGTCAGGACTTTCCTTAAATTACTGGCCTGAACGTACCGTAAAGCCCTATGTCTGAAATATTTCGTGTTCCGCGCAAGCGTTATTGGGATTTCCCTGTGTTTCGTTGGGTCCTCTTTGGAATGGTCGGAATGATCTATTTGATCGGCCGGAGCCCCCACGTCGGCTTCAACGATGGCCTGAGCTTTCTCCTCGAGGCCGAGCAGGGATTCAGTCCCTATACCAATGCCACGAGTCATTTCCTCTACAACAATCTCCAACACATCCTGCTCGAAGTTTTCTTCTTCCTGCCCTCGGTGCTGGTCCTGACCATGTTTTCCATGGTATGCTCCCTGCTGACCCTGGGGCGGCTTTACCAACTCGTTCGACTCTTTGGCACCCCTCCGATTACCTGGATCATACCGCCGTTGGTCCTGGCCCTGTCCTTTACCTTCTGGCAGCAATCCGAGATCATCGAGGTCTACGCATTCAACAACCTCATTTTCATCAACTTCTTCTATTTCGCCCTCAAGGACCTCCTCCACAACGAGTCCAAGTACACGCTGTTGGTCGGAGCATTGCTGGGAATCGGGTTGTTGACGCATATCCAGCACCTGCTGTCGGTCCCATTTTTCATCTATTATTTGGTGCGAGTCGGGAAAAACAGTCCCCTCCGGGCCGTCGGGGCGCTTGGAATTGCAGGCATCCTGTTTTTCGTCTTGTTCCTGCCCCCACTCATCAGCGACACCAATTCCATTGCGTCCATCTTCTTTGACAACCAGTTCCAATCCGAACTGCTCGGCTTTGACATGGCCCAGCTCATGGACGGCATGGGCAAGGCGATGATGTACATGATGTACAATTTCCACATGTTTACCCTGGCCGCCATCGTGGGCTGGGTCATCATGTTCCGGGACCGCCGTTCCCTGTTTTGGCAATTGCTCCTCCTGTTCGTCCCCTATTTTGGTTTCGCCGTCAAATATTCCGTCGCCGACAACCACGTATTTTTCCTCATTTCCTACCTCATTTTCCTCGTCCCCTCCGTCTTCACCCTGATGGCCATCGCGATGAAAATGCTGCCCTACATGAACATCATGTTCCCCATGATGCTGATGATGGGCCCGATGATGTACATGATGGCGACGATGTACGCCAAAGATTCCCCTCGTTTTGCGGATTACCAGGTCGAAAAAGCCTACAAAGGTGGGGTGAAGCATTTGTTGTGGCCCATGAAAAATAATGCGCCCGATCCCCTGGAACTGGCCGATGCGTTGCGGAAAAATGATCCGGGAGCCTACGAAAGGGGGGAAGTGAAGTGGAATTATCCGGCGGCCCTGGCCCTGCTGGAATGGCGGGAAAAAGGGGAATAAAGACGAGAAAAGGGGCCGAAGCCCCTTGAAAAAATTTATCCTGAAGTCTGAAGTACAAATTTAGTAGGTCTGGAACTTGAACTTTACTTCGTTGAAGGTTCCATTCCTGTCATAATACAGTACGGTACATGTGACTTTAAGTTTCTTTTCCGGCATGTGCATGATGCCAATGACCTCTCCGGAGTCATCCACCCGAAAGGTATGGTTGGCCCATCGGATCCCAGCCTTCTTCACTTTGATCTCCACATCCGAGTCTGGCTTAATGCCAGTCGCCTCTAAATAGACTGTATCGTCCTTTTTGAACTTGAGCACGCCTTCCGGCTCGATCACCTGGCCATCGATTTTGACCATGGCCCGGTCACCGGAGGAAGCCATGGAAGTACCCAAAAAGAGCACGACCAAGAGAAAGAGGGGGATTAATTTTTGCATCCGAATCATAACACCAAATTGAGTTGAGAAAATAATGTCGACCGAGAAATTGTTCCGTATGATTTAAATATCAGCAAATACCGGACCAATCTGAACACAAAAAACAGATGGGGTTTACATGGCTCCCCAAGCCCTTTTTGGCGGACAGGTTACCCGATTGGATTCTCGTTTTGCGTCATTCTTTCTCAAATCAGGAAAACGCCTCCCCAGCTTGCGAAAGCCCCCCCAAGCCTTTATTTTTCTCCTCCAAAGACCCTTGAAATGAAACGAAATCTGATCATTTGTCTATTGTTGCTGGGAAGTATGTGGGGCTGTGGGGAACAGGAAACCACCGAATCGGCAGCGGCTGGGCCGGCTGAAGCTCCTGGCGCACTGGAAATGCCCGATGACTTCTACGCCGCAGTCCGGGAAAAAGGAGGGGCCGAGCCCTACGACAACGTGTATTATGTTGCTCCCGACAGCATTTCCTACCAGGCCTACTATTACAACCTGCAATATGTCAACGCCTATGCGCCCCAGCCGGGGGAAGTAGAAGCCTTTTACCAGGAATTGATGGGGATTTCCTTTGATTCGGTGGTAGTGGTATTTGATGATATCCAACGGGTATTTGAACGGGGAGGAGACATAGGAGAGTTGAACCACAACGGAAAAAATATCCTGCGCTCCAATGCTGACAACAGCACGGTCACTCCGGGCACCTGGCCGGTTTTCAACGATTACTGCAACGCCATTCGCAATTATGTGCTGAGCAAGATTGAGACCCGTATTCAGCGGGTGGACCTCGAAATTGAGTACCAGACCGAATTTGACAAGATGGAGGAGGTCACGGTGGAAACCAACAATTTCCAATTGGTGGGCTGGACGCCCCGTCCCGACGCGAAGGAAGCTCCTACTACGGGCTACAATGCCATTTTGCCGGGGGATTACCACCTGGTGGGATTGGTGCGAGCCGGAGGCGAATACTTCAGCGTCCAGGACACCCTGCAAATGCGCGGCGCCCCCCGAAGACTGAAATTGGTGGTTTTTTCCGACCGAATTGAAATCAATAAGCTAAATTGACACCATGTCCGAAATAGACCGACTCAAACGCATCGCCCGCTCCTGGTGGGGAGGCATCCGCAAAAAGCACCGTCCCGCCAGCTACGAACGGGACGACGCCCGCATGATCATCAATGATCTGGGCCTCCAGATGAGCCCCGAAGCCCTGACCAGCATCGCCGACAATTCGTTCCGGCGCGAGGATATGCTCGTCCAGATCTACAACGCGGAGGAAGACCTCGGCATCGACATCATCCAGGACAATGTCCAGATCGATTCCCAGTGGGAGCCGAAGGTGTACGAGGAAGAAGGAAAAATCGCCGTGACCATCGTGGTGAAGAAAGAGGAGATCGTGATTGTGGAATTTGAGGACGATCCGTACAGGGACGAGAATAAGATTTTGTGAACGGAGGGTTAATTATCGGCCAACATTGGTGAAAAACCTTCCCAATCCGTGGAAAGTCGATTTTTTTGTCTAATTTTGATCGGCAAATATAGAGAGATATTTGCCAATGTCTTACGCGCATAAAATTGTTTTCGAAGGGCTGACATACGACGATGTCTTGCTCCTCCCTGCTCATTCCCAGGTGCTCCCCCGCAACGTGGATACCTCCACTCAGCTCACCCGCGGAATTAAAATCAACATTCCGGTCGTCACCGCGGCCATGGATACCGTCACCGAATACCAGATGGCCATTGCCATCGCCGTAGAAGGTGGACTCGGATTCATCCACAAAAACATGTCCATCGAGGCCCAGGTAGAACAAGTTCGCCGGGTCAAGCGCCACGAGAGTGGCCTCATCGTGGACCCCATTACCCTGACTCCCAACGACACGCTGTACGATGCAGACCGCATCATGGCCGAGCACAAGATTGGTGGCATCCCCATCGTCGACGCCGATGGCTTCCTCGTTGGGATCATCACCAACCGCGACCTCCGTTTCCAAACCCCCGACCAGCGCAAGATCGGAAGCCTGATGACTTCCCAGAACCTGATCACCGCGCCCGAGGGCACCAACCTGGAAACCGCGGAGGAGATCCTGCGCAACCACAAAATCGAAAAGCTCCCCGTCGTCAATGGCGAAGGCCGGTTGACGGGGCTCATCACCTACAAAGACATCCTCAAGAAGCGCAACTTCCCCAATGCGTGCAAAGACGACCTCGGTCGTCTCCGGGTAGGGGCCGCCGTTGGCGTCACCCACGACACCCTGGACCGCGTAGCGGCCCTGGAAGCAGCATCGGTCGATGTCATCACCATTGACACTGCCCACGGGCATTCCCAGGGCGTCCTCGACATGGTGGCCCGCGTCAAGCGGGAATTCCCCGATGTCCAGCTCATTGCGGGCAACATCGCCACCCAGCAGGGTGCTCAGGCCCTCGCCGAGGCCGGCGTGGATGGCATTAAAGTGGGTGTGGGACCAGGCTCCATCTGTACCACCCGCGTCGTCGCGGGTGTGGGCGTGCCGCAGTTGTCGGCCGTCATGGAAGCGGCCCGCTACGCCCTCAATACCGACATTCCGCTCATCGCGGATGGTGGGATCAAGTACAGTGGTGACATTCCCAAGGCCCTCGCCGCCGGTGCCAACTGCATCATGGCTGGGGGATTGTTTGCGGGAACGGAAGAAAGCCCGGGCGAGACGATCCTTTATCAGGGCCGGAAATTCAAGTCGTACCGCGGCATGGGTTCCATCGAAGCCATGCGGGAAGGTTCCAAAGACCGTTACTTCCAGGACGTGGAAGACGACATCAAGAAGCTGGTCCCCGAAGGCATTGTCGGCCGCGTGCCGTTCAAAGGCCTCGTCAGCGAAGTCGTATACCAATTGGTCGGTGGCTTGCGCGCCTCCATGGGTTACGTCGGTGCCGGCTCCATCCACGACCTGCAAAACGCCAAGTTTGTGCGGATCACCTCGGCCGGACTCCGGGAGAGCCATCCCCACGACGTTCAGATCACAAAGGAAGCCCCGAACTATTCCCGGAGCTAAGCTCCGGAGATACGATAACCAAAGAAGCCGCCTCTGTAACAGGGGCGGCTTCTTTGTTGATGCCCACTTGGTATTCGAATTCTGAACAGACTCGGGGCATGTAAATTTTTGGCTTAAAAGCCTGTTGTAGGCCCCTAGAAAAATGTCTGGAGTTTCAGTATCTTAGTTATATGGCAAAAAATACACCAATATCACTTGGAGAGTATTACGAAGAGTTCATCGCCCAACAGCTTGCATCAGGATCATTTAAAAATGCAAGTGAGGTGGTTCAAGAGGGATTGCGTTTACTTGAAGAGAGAGAAGATAAGATGAACAACCTGAAGATCGCGTTGAACGAGGGGATTCAAAGTGGTGTGGTTGCGAATTTTGATCCAGAAGAGTTCATCAATGAGCTCCACTTGTCCAAAGAGAAGTAATGGCCAACTACCGCATTACCCGTAAGGCCAAACGGGATTTAAGCACGATTTGGAATTATACTTATGATACATGGTCCGAAAAACAAGCGGACAAGTATCTGAGGGAGCTAATGGGTGAATTCAAAGCCATCGGGGAGAATCCACGAATAGGAAGGAATTACAATGATATTGATCCCACGATCTTTGGCCTCAAAAAGAACAAGCACATTATTTTTTACCGCACCCATCTGACTGGTGAAGTTGATGTTATCCGGATTTTACATGAAAGAATGGATATACCGGGAAGGATGGAAGAATAGGTATGGGTTAGAATTTAACATACTCCAAAATATAGAAGCCGCCTCTGTAACAGGGGCGGCTTCTTCATGATAAAGACTCAGTTCCTACTGAAACACCCGGACGTAGTCCACCGTCATTGTCTGCGGGAAAACCGTGCTGGCATCGGGGCTACCCGGCCAGTTGCCGCCCACTGCGACGTTGAAGATGAAGAAGAAGTCGCTGTGGAATTCGCTGAGGTCAGCGGGGCTGATGTCCGCCACGTGGTACTCGATGTCATCCCGGAGCCAACGGATCGCCGTTTCATCCCAAATGATCGAGAAGACGTGGAACTCTTCCGCGAACTTCACATCGCCCGACAGCGTATTGCTGCCGCCGTAATTGGCGTGGTTGCCATTGGCATCCCAGTGGATGGTGCCGTGGACCGTTTTGTCCTTCGTTCCACTTCCTCCCACCATTTCCATGATGTCAATTTCCCCGCACCTCGGCCATCCCACCGTCGGAAAACTCTCGCCGAGCATCCACAGAGCCGGCCAAATGCCTTGCCCGTAAGGAAGCGCAGCCCGGATATCGATCCGGCCCCGCAGGAACGACTGGCGACCCTGGGTCTTGATCCGCGAAGAGGTATACTGGAAATTGTTGAAGGGTTCCTCCTTCGCCGTGATCTGGAGGTAACCACCCCCAACCGTCACATTTTCCTGGCGGTAGTACTGAAGCTCATTGTTGCCCCAGCCCCAATCTCCATTTCCAATCTCATGCACCCAATCACCCGACAGGGCATTGCCATCAAATTCATCCGCCCACACCAAGGTATAACCGGGATAACTGGTAGGCGTGGTATAGCCGGCGGTCGGGATGCCGGAAATGGTATCGGGATCCACCGTGATGCTCACCGATTCCGTGACTTCGATGAAGTCATTGGGAGTCGCGTGGGCCCGGACCCGAATCTCATAGGTGCCACTGGACGCGTAGGTATAGGATTCCGTCCCATCCTGCGACTCAATTTCTGTCGTCTCGCCATCTTCAAAGAAAGCGAAGGTGTAGAAATTGGCCTTGTCAGCGGTAGCCGTCGCCACGACCAATCCTGCTTCGACCGAAAGAGAAACGTTGAGGTTCGAGGGGAGAACCAGTTCGTTGGGTTCCGGGTCTTTGTCGCACCCGAAAAAGAGCAGCAGGCAGAGGGCAAAGAAAATGGATGACCTTGTATTCATGTACGTTTATTGCTGTTCGACGTCGTCAATGTAAAAGGTGCCCGCGTTCGGGACATTCCAGCCGGGGAACAGAACGAATTTATCGAAAACCCCGTTCGTGGAGCCCGAGAAATCAACCGAAATTTGCTCCCAGGCATTCGTGGTCAGGACATCGGCGTCGATTTCCACAAATTCACCGGGATCAGCTGAATTTTCCACCTTGACCCGGACCGGTCCGGTGATCGGAGCCCAGATCTTGAAGTTGATATTGGGAGTGCCGGAGAAATCAAGGGGAGTATCGAGCAAAATTTCAATGCCCGACCATGACTGGTCGCCGTGGACCGTCTCCAGGACATTGGCGCTGGTATTGATGCCGGAAGGATCGGGGTTGGCGATGACCGCCGCCGTGCTGTTGCCGAAGCCATTGAAGATGGGCGGATCAGCCGATTCAAAGTCGAAGGGCAGGGAGAACGTGGGATCGGGATCGTTGCCCCCGCTGGGAACAAAGCCTTCCGGAATCAGGCGGATATACCAATGGAGCCCGCCGTCGAAATGCTTGTACTGGAGGAAAATGGAAGTATCCGAAATCGAGACCACGCGGTAGTCCCGGACGCCCGTGTACATGCCCAGCCAGGAATCTCCCGAAACCCGCAGGATCGTATCTGCCCCTTCGATGATCGTCCAGGTTTCCCCCAGTTGATCCGGATAGGGCGCGGTATAGTCCGTAGAATTTTCGAAGGAACCGGGAAAATCAGCCGCCAGTCCATTGTGGACGTAGGCTTGTCCCTGGGTCACCATATCGAATTGGAAATTGGCGAGGTAGAAGGTATAGCGGTCGTCGTAGAGACCTACGCCGCCCTTGTCGCCCGGAGCGGCCGCGTACCATTCGGGGAAATCCCCCGCTGCCCCTACCGGATCAGGTCCGACCCCAAAGTGAGCGGCCATCGCCGAATCCATGACCCAGGTCTTGCTGCCCGGGCCGGTGGCCCCACCGGTGAGAATATCAAACAGCGGATTGTCCAGCAGAGTCGGATCGGTATTGGCAATGACAATGTCCTGGGTGCTGGAGGCGCTGCCGCCCCGCCCAAAGATGGTCAGGGTCACGGTATAGGTGCCAGCGTTGGGGTAAATGCCCGTGACGCTGGTCCCGGTCCCGGATTGCCCATTTCCCAGGTCCCAAACGGCATTGACACCTTCCGAAACGGCTGTGAAATCGATGATATTGGCATTGGCGGCCGTGGGAACCGCGTTGAATTGAGCATCGGCATCCGTAGGTGCAGGGCCCAGTTGAGGATCTTCTGGTTGGCAGGACAAGACTCCCAGAGCCAGCAAAGCGAAGAGGAAATAATTCAAACGTTTCATAGCAATGGTCTTTTAATATCCGGGATTTTGACTCCAATTTCCACCCGCCAGGTCAATCTCGATCTGCGGAATGGGGAATAATTCGTTCTTATTGGTTTGGAAATTCGCGATAGAACTGGCGGCTTGGCCGGTACGGACCAAATCGAAGAACCGATGTCCTTCGCCGGACAATTCGAGGCGACGTTCCGCGTAGATGTCTTCCACCGAGCCCAGGCCAGGAGTGGGGACTCCGACCCGGTTCCGCACCTGGTCGACGTAATTTTGGGCCGTCCCCACCGCGCCATTCTGGTAATGCGCCTCGGCCGCCATCAGGAGCACGTCCGCATAGCGGATCACGCGGTAATTGACCGGGCTGGTCAGGTCATTGTCCGGCAAGCCCAGCTCGCCCTGACGCTTGATATACTTGTTGTTGTAATAACCCGTATGGCCTCCTGCACCGATGGCATAGGTAATGTCAGCGGAGTTGGGTTGGGCGGCAATGAACGCGTCGATGTCCAGGACCGTGGCATCGCGACGGGGATCGGTGGCCGGGAAAAAGTCGTACAGGTCCTGGGTCGGCAGGTTATAGCTGTTGCCATCCCCGTAAACCGGACCTTCGTACTGGCGGATGCCGTGGAAGCCCGGCGCCGCATTGCCTTCCAGACAAATCAGGCAGCCGTAGCTACCGCCTTCCAGGCCGGAGTATTCCACCTCAAACACCGATTCGCTGTTGTTTTCATTGGCGGCGGTGAACAGTTGGGTATAGTCCGAAATCAGGCTGTACTGACCGCCGTTGATGACCTCGTCGAGGGTGAGTGCGGCCTCGGACCACTTGCCTTGGTACAGGTAGGCCTTGCCGAGCAGCGACAATGCTGCGCCGCGGGTCGCCTTGCCCTTGACAGCCTGCATGGAGGGCAAAATGCCCGAGGCGGCCAGGAGGTCGGATTCGATTTGGGCGTAAATCTCTGCTGCCGCAGTCCGGGGAATGGACGTCACTTCTTCTACCCCCAAGCGACGGTCGACCACCAGGGGCACATCCCCGAAGAATTTCACCAGCTCGAAGTAGTAATAGGCCCGCAGGAACTGGGCCTCCGCAATGATCTGGTCCTTGCCGACGAACTCGATATTGTCGCGGTTCTCGAGGATATAGTTGGCCCGGGTGACACCCGCGTAATTGGCCCGCCAGACACCCTGCAATTCGAGGTTGACCGCGCCGTGCGTCATGGCCTCAATCTGGTGCAGGCCCTCGGTATCCGTGACCGATTCACCGCCGGCAATGGCATTGTCCGAGGCGATTTCCCCGATCCAAACCGTCAGATAAGAGCCCTGCAAGAGGTCGTAGGCGCCGATCAATGCCCGTTCGTAGTCTTCCTGGGTTTGGAAGAAGTTTTCGGCGTCCTGGGTAAATGGAGGATCGACCTCCAGGAAATCATTGCAACCCATCGGTGCAACGGCTGCGAAGAGCAGCAACAAGAATCCGTATATATGATTGAACTGCTTCATGTTTCTTAGAATTTAAGGTTAACGCCTCCCATCAAGGTCCGGGCCTGGGGATACAGGCCAAAGTCAACGCCACTGGCCAGTGCCCCGGCCGATCCCACGTCGGGATCAAAGCCCTGGTACCGGGTCAGGGTGACCAGGTTGTTGGCGGCGAAGTAGACCCGCAACGAAGACACGCGGGCCTTGGTCAGCCAGTTCCGGGGCAACGTATAGCCCAGCTGGGTATTCCGCAGGCGGGCGAAGGAGCCGTCCTCCACAAAGTAGTCGGAGAAGACATTGTTCCGGGTCGGATCGACCGTCACTCGGGGATGAATATTCGTTGATCCGGGGCCGGTCCAGCGGTCCACGACGTAGTCGAGCTGGTTGGCGAAGGGCTGCTGCCGTTCGTAGTTCCGGATGATTTCCTGGCCGAGGGCCGCGTACACATTGGCGGACAGGTCGAAGCCTTTGTAGCGGAAGGTCAGGGCCAATCCCATCGTGAAGTCGGGAATGGGCGAGCCGATTTGCCGCTTGTCGGAATCATCACTGAAATTGATCACTCCATCGCCGTTCTGGTCCACAAAGATCAGGTCACCCGGCTGGGCGCCATCCTGGACCACAGCCGCATCGTCGATCTCCTGCTGGGTCTGGAAAATGCCCGCCGTCTCGTAGCCGTGGAAATACCCAATCGGGAAGCCTTCCTCAAAGCGGGTCGCGACATTGCCCCCCACACTGAATCCAACCCCCGGCAAGAAGTCGACGCCTTCCGGCACCGCCGTCACCTCGTTGGACAACAAGGTGAAGTTGAAGCTACCGTTGAACTGGAAGTCCTTCGTCCGGTCCGAATAGTAACCCAATTCGAGTTCCAGGCCGCGGTTGGAGACATCACCCGCGTTGATGAAGGGCGGAGAACCGCCGGGACCGTAAGTCCCCAATACGCCCGAGATATTCGGCTGGAACAGCAGGTCGGAGGTATTCTTGATGAAGTAGTTCATGGTGAAGTCCAGTGACCGGAAGAAGGTCAGGTCGACCCCGAGATTGAACTGGCGGGTCGTCTCCCACTTCAGGTCCGGGTTGGAACCCCGGCCGATGGCCACGCCATTCGAAATCACGTCGTCAAAGACGTAGACCCCCTCGCCGTCCAGGAGGGCGCGGTAGGCGAAGTTGGCGATCTGGTCGTTGCCGGAGACCCCGTAGCTCAGCCGGAGCTTGGCGAAGTCGATGAAATCGACATTCCAAAAGTCTTCTTCCGAAGCGACCCAGCCCGCCGAGACCGTCGGGAACACCCCGTAACGGTTGTTCGGGCCAAACTTACTGGACCCGTCCCGCCGAATGATCGCCGAGATGAGGTAGCGGTAATTGTAGCTGTATTCGGCCCGCAGGAAGGTCGAGAGCAGGCGCTCCGTGAATTCGTAGGAGCCCACATTGTTCAGGAAGCCGCCTTCGGCGGTATTCGCGGAGATGTCCGCAAAATCAAGCGAGTTGTTCGGGATGCCGAAGGCCGTGCCGCTCAGAGATTCCCCGTGGCGCTGGAACACGGACACCCCGGCCGTGGCCTTGACCTTGTGGAGCCCGGCGAAGGTGCGGTCATAATTGAGGAAGCCCTCGTAAGTCAGGTCGGTGAAGCTCGCCCGTTCTTCGTAGACCGAAGCTCCCCGTTCGATGAAGACACTGTCCGCAATCTCCACGAGGGGAGCGTCCAGTTGTTCGTTGAGGGCCGTATTGGCGAATTTGCCGGGGCCGAACCAGGCCAGCGGCGAGAAGGACTTGACGTCCAGGGCCGCGTGGTTATAGCTGAAGCGATTGGTCAGGGAGAAATGCTCGTTGATGTCCCAGACCAATTCCTCTTTCCCCACAAACTTATTGACCGTGGCACCATTGAAGGTATTTTCAATCTGGGCCACCGGATTGATGATGTCGGCGACCTCCTCCAGATAGCTGAAGTTGCCATCGGCGGTCCGTACCGGCTCATTCGGGAACGCATTGATTGTATTGTACAGCACCGACCCCAGGCCATTTTCCGGGAGCCCGCTGCGGAATTCATTCGTGTAGAGGAAAATCGAATTCAGCCGGAGCTGGTCCGACATCTTCGTGCTGAGGTTGATGCGGGCGTTGTAGCGGTCAAAAGAAGCCTTGTCGCCGCCGACAATCCCGTCCTGGGTGAAATACCCCACGCCCAGCGAGTAGGTCGTATTGCCCGATCCCCCGGAGATGCTGAGGTTGTGGCTTTGGACCGGAGCATTCTGGAAAATGGTGTCCTGCCAATTGGTGCCGACGCCGAGGTCGGTATTGTTGAAGGGAAGCGGCTGCCCGGACAAGCCGAACATTTCATTCTTGATGACCGCGTACTCCTGCGCCGTCAGGAGGCTCAACTTACGGGCCGTCTGCTGCACCCCGTAGTACCCGTTGTACTCCACCTTCTGGCGCCCGTTCAACTTGCCCTTCTTGGTCTCCACGATGATCACCCCGTTGGCGGCGCGCACCCCGTAGATACCCGCCGTTGCGTCCTTGAGCACGTTGATCGACTCGATGTCCGAGGGATTCAGCGCGTTGAGGCCCTCCGAATCGTATACGATCCCGTCCACGAGGATGAGCGGGTCGTTGTCCCCAAACGTCGACAATCCGCGGATGCGGATATTCGAGGAGCCGCCCGGCGACCCCGAGTTCGTACTGATATTGACCCCCGCGACCTGCCCTTGCAGGGCCTGGTCCATCCGGGACAGGTTCATCTTCTCCACATCTTCCCCCTCCACCTGCGAGGTCGCCCCCGTCAATTCCTTGGTACTGGATTGGCCGTAACCGACGATCACCACCTTGTCCAGCTTCGTTTCCGATTCCAGCACCACATCGATGCTGGTCCGTCCGTTCACATCGATTTCCTGGGGACCGTAGCCCTCCAAAGAGATCGCCAGGACCATGTCGTCCTGCTCCGGGGCCGTAATCGAATACTTCCCTTCCGAATCCGTGAAAGCCCCGGTAGTGGTCCCTTTGACCAGTACTGTGGCAAATTCAATCGGTTCCTGATTGGAATTTGTGACCTGACCCGTGATGGTGACGTTCTGTGAATACAATAATGTTCCGAATCCCAGGAGGATTAGAACGAGCGTAATCTTCTTCCTCATCCTAAAAAAATTAAAATGTATTACCTATCGTGACTCCTTTACGTATATTATACAATAAGCCGCATAAATACAATTATTTTTCCTGCCCCTCCTCCCGCTATCTCCTTGATTTAGACCCTTTTCGGGTAGTCCTGCTTTTATCCCTGCTCTCCTGGAACTGGGCGTTGCCGCTCCCATTCGCCGATTTACCCCTCCCTTTTCCCTGTTCCAACACCTTTTTACCTCACCCGCTATTATTCCAAAAGGCGTAGGAAATATTTCAGCTTTCGTAGAAAGAAAGAGCCGGAAACCCCAAGGGTTCCCGGCTCTATTCCTGTAGCCAACTATATCTGTATGGCCAGTATTTTGTTAAATGCCTGTCTGCAGGCGCTTACATTTCGGCGGCTTCCAGCGTCACGGTCCGCTCGACCGGATTGAAAGGACTGTCCACCAGATTGCCATCCGCGTCCAGCAGCTCCAGCTTGATCGTAGTTTCGCCCGCTTGCAGGCCTTCGACCACATACGGGACGTACTTCGTGAACGTGAACTCGGCGCTGTTGATGGTCGCCTTCACACGGTAGCCGTCCGGGCTCAGGTCGCAGTTGACCAGGAAGAAGTCCAGCAGCAGTTTGTCGTAGTCACCATACTTATAGGTGCCCTTGGGGCGGCTGTAGAACATGTGCGGTGCATTCAGATCGGCTTCCTGGTAGCCCCCCTCCGGTTCGCCCACCACAAACTGACGGACCACAAACGCGTCCGGATTCTTCACACTCTCGTGGTAAGACCGGGACAGGAACGCCAGCAACACATGGTGACCATCGGTCAGCTCTTTCGTGAACTCCGGCTCGTAATGCGCCGAGTAAGGACTATTGTCCAGAATAAAGTGGATGTGCTGGCCCTTGGGCGAGTTGGCCATGCCCAGGTCCACGGCAGCCGGTGTCTGCTCCCCCAGTTGGTAATTCTCGACCACAAACTTGAACATGTTCTCGCCGCTCGGCAGATCCGTTCCCGAAGGCGGCATTTCCAGGCTCAGCTTCGCATCCGGATACTGGGTAGACCCTTCCAGGGCATAAATTTTCAGCCCGCCATCCGAAAAGCTCGTCGTCGCTTCTTCCTGCGGCGGATCGACCTCCTCCGCGGTAGCCGTCGAATCCGGCTCATTCGTGTCGCCGGAGGATTTTTCTTCACAGGCGCTCATGAACAAGCCGAAGCCCAGGATAAACGCCAACAGAGTAAATTTTTTCATGTTCAATTGGGTATTAATAATCTATCTGATTGGCCTTGAATATAGGATTTTTGCACCAGAAAAGCAGGAGAAGCGGAGAATATCAGGATTCCGGAGGCGAAGATAGAAGAGGGCAGCTCCTACCGGACCGGGCTGTCCGCAGTCGCTCCGCTCACGCGGGAGCTCCACAATTGCTCCCATCCCTGCTGCAAAGGATCCCTCCACCATTTCGCCGGGTACGGCTTTTCCTTTTCCCTTTTTTTAAGCATTTTCCATCCGGTCACAAACTGTATACTTCATGCCCGTCCCGCTTTCTGTCTCTCCCGGCCAGTTCGCTGCCCTCCAGGCGGCCTGCGATGCCCTCATCCCCTCCCTGGATTCCCCCGATGGCAACGCCTCCACCTATTGGAGCACCAAAGCCTCCGACCTCAACGTCGCGGAAGCCCTCCTGGAAGTCATGGGCGACCAGCCCCGCGCCGCCCAGAAGGAATTCCTCCAGCTCCTGTCCCTCATGGAAAATGGATTTGCAATGGGGTTCATCGGCGGTGGGTTCCGAAAGTTCCGGACCCTCTCCCCCGAAAAGCAGGTGGCCTCCCTCCAAAAGTGGTCCCAGAGTCGACTCGGCCTGCTCCGCAAGGCCTTCAGTACGCTCAAGAAACTGACTGCATTTATCCATTACGGGAGCTCCCCCGACGGCCCCAATCCGTCGTGGGCGGGGATGGACTATCCGGGTCCCCTCGACGAGACGCCGGGTAAAAAGCCTCGGATTGAACCGCTTCGGGTAGACCGCGCGATCGAATTGACCTGTGATGTCGTCGTGGTGGGCTCGGGCTCCGGCGGCGGTTTGGTCGCCGGAATGTTGGCGGAGGCGGGCCAGGATGTCATTGTGGTGGAGAAGGGACCGTATATGGCGGGGAGCGACTTCACCAATCAGGAAGCCGAGATGATCTCGGCCACCTACGACCGGATGGGCGCCCTCACCACCGAAGATGTGGGCACCAATATCTTCGCCGGTTCCTGCCTCGGCGGAGGGACCACGATCAACTGGACGGGTTCATTTCCCACTCCCGACCACGTCCTGGAAGATTGGTCCCGTGACCACGGGCTCGATTTTGTTCGCACCCCCTACTACCGCGACGTCTTCGACCAGGTCATGACCTCCTTTTCCGTCAATGCCGATCATTCTCCCGACAATCCCCAGAACGACGCCCTGCGCAAGGGCTCCGAGAAATTGGGACAGCAGGTAGAATTCATCCAGCGGAATGTGGGCGGCTGCGATGTCGACGGCGGCAAGCACTGTGGCTACTGTGGCCTGGGCTGTCGTCAGGGGCACAAGCGGTCGATGATGCGGACCTGGCTCCAACGGGCCGTCGATGCCGACGCCCGCATCCTCGTGGACACGGAAGTTCAGCGGGTGGTGGTCAGCAGTGGCCAGGCCCGGGGGATCGAGGCGCTCGCCACGGACGCCAACGGGAAGACCCACCCGGTCACCATCCGCGCCGAGCGGGTGGTCGTGGCAGCGGGGTCCATCCAGACCCCGGCGCTCCTGATGCGGAGCGGCCTCCAACATCCCCAACTCGGTAAGAACCTCTATTTCCACCCCACGGTGGCGGTCCCGGCCGATTACGGTCAGCCGATGCGGCCTTGGTTTGGCGTCATGATGAGTACCGTGAACAAGGTGGGGATGAAGACCGACGGCCACTTTGGCTATTGGATTGAGACACCGCCGGTGCATGCTGGCCTGGCGGCCCTGGCGCTGCCCTGGAAGGATCCGGTTCAGCACAAGTCGGACCTGGCCCGCATGGTCAACATGGCGAATTTCATTGTGCTGGTCCGCGACAAGCACGGCGGTCACGTGACCGTCGACCGGGAAGGCAAGGCCATTGTGCATTACCAATTGCATCCCTATGACCGCCAGCACTTGCTGGCCGGGATTGCGGATGCCATGCGCATCCACGCCGCGGCGGGCGCCAAAGAAATCATGGTTCCCCACAACAGCCGCACCCTTTACCGTCCCCTCACCACCAAGATCACCCTGGAAGATTTCATCTCCCAGATGTCCCGCATGAACTGGGGCACGAACCACTTCAACCTGTTCACGGCCCATCAGATGGGCACCTGCGGCATGGGCACCGATGCCCAACGGCATCCTTGCACCCCCGAAGGCCAATTCCGCGGGGTGAAAGGCTTGTACGTGGCCGATGGCAGTGTCCTCCCGACCGCGGCCGGGGTGAATCCCATGATCTCGATCATGGCCCTGGCCTATCACATTGGGCAGGGAATGGTGGGCTAAACCGCTTTATGGTATGATGGCGCCAACGCGCTCCGGGGCTCCGGCGTCGGTTCCGAGTCCATGACTCCGATTTCCGAGTCGGCGACTCGGGCGGCCGAGTTCAGAACTCCGATTTCCGAGTCCGTGACTCGGATGGCCGAGTTCGCAACTCCGATTTCCGAGTCTGCGACTCGGATGGCCGAGTTCGGAACTGCGATTTCCGAGTCTGCGACTCGGGTTGCCGAGTTCAGAACTCCGGTTTTCGAGTCCGTGACTCGAGTGGCCGAGTCTGGAACTGCGTTTTCCGAGTCCGTGACTCGGATGGCCAGCGAAAGACGCCAACCGGCAAAGCCCGGGCCTGTAGGCATAAGATTTGAAAGGCGGCTTGGGGAGCAATAGGGCTGCGCCAGCCAATCCGGGACGGAAGAAAAAGAAAGACCGTTATTTTCGATACTTGATCTTTTCCTCTTCCAGCCCATAACACAGGGCAGCCTTTTTCAATCCGAAGATTCTCCCTTTCCTCGCTTCATAATTGGCATACAATTCTCCATTTTTCCTGAAGGCCTGTTGCATCCCCTCTTCGCTGCCCATGTTGAGGTGGAGCTTTTTGTACAGCTCTCCCGTGGGGTACCAGAATATTTGTTCCCCGTGGGCTTTTCCCAGGTAATAGTTCAACTGAGAGAGCAGTACGTGCGCACCATCGGGCGACCACGATTTTTTTACCCCGTGCAGTTTTCCGTGGTGGTAATTGGCAATGCGTTTCAAATGCTGATCGGGAAACCAGTGCGTGGCTTGATTTTGTTTCCTTCCATTTAGGAACCCGATCTTTTCTGCGAGTCCACCGTCGGGATAATGGGTGACCGCATAGCCTGAATACAGCTGTTGGTTCCAGGTCCAAAGGGAGTTCCGGTTGTCATAGTGCAACTGGGACTTTTCAATGGTGGTATCGGGGATACTGACGGAGAGATCGACTGGACGGGGAGGTTCCGGGCTCCTTTTTTCCATCTCTTCTGCACAGCTCGTAGTGAAAAGACTGAAGAGGAGCAAGACGGCCATGGAATACTTCATCGGGGTGGAGTTAAATGAAAGGGCCATCCCAGGTCTGTTTTGACACCCAACCCCGATGGCTCCTTTACAAATGGAAAATTGTTTTTGTTCCTTAGAAAATAGCATTGGGGGTGCCTTGCAGCTCGCCGGCAAACAGGGCAATGATATTCCCGAAGTAGTATTCGTTGACGATGTGGTAGTGGTAGATCTCCTCTCCGTTGCTGTGGGGCGTGACCCCAAAGTGTCCGCCGGAAGCGTCCAGGTCAGTAGGATAGGAGCCGTCCATTTCCCTTCTCCCGTAGATCAGGAATCCGTCCGACATGATCCCGACCAGTTGCTCGTCGTCGTAGGACAGCACGGTATTTTCGGGAACATTGTAGGACTCGATGTGGTAGTGGTAGCCGGACGGGCCATTGTGTGCGCCCGCATAGTCAAACGTTTCCACGATCATCTCTTCGAGGGGCCGGTTGGGGCCTTCGAGGTCATTGAAAATGGGAACGCCGGTTACCGCAATGCCGATGGGACCCAGGCCCGTGGCGGTGCTGGTGGCCGCCAGTTCCGGGGTAAGAGGTACAGTTAAGGTATAGCTTCGGTTGCCGCCAATCCGACCGGGCGTTTGGGCGACGGCGACGACGGGATCAATGTGCAATGGGTTGGTTTCTTCCCAGTAGGGGGAGGTATGGTTGGGCAATCCGTTGGATTCGATGGTGACCTCGTCGCCGTCAAATGAAATGGTCACGGCGTCAGGGTTGAATTCATCGAATGCGGAGAGCGGGGTGCTGTTGACGCCGGTATCGACGGGGGTATCGTCCACCGGGGCCTCTTCGATGGGATCTTCATCATCCTTCTTGCAGGAGGTGATGAACAGGATGGAAAAGCCAAGAAAGATTGCAGCTAAAGGGAAATTTAATTTTGTCATGAGACTGTCTTTATTGTAAATCTCCCTTTAGACATCCCACCCCTCAAAATCCTTCGGGGCGGGTGGATTTTTTTGAGGTCCCTCAGAGAAGTATCTCGGTGACCTTCTCCATAAACTCCTTGAAGTCAGTCAATTGATCCGGGGTCAAAAGTCCTTTGATGTCTTTAAAATGTTGGTAGGTCACTTCGATTTTTTCCCGTTCCGACTGTTGGTACGCCTCCAACAAGCTGTCCTTGTCCATACTTTCATTTGCATCAACCAGGCTTTCAAAATAGGGAGCCAGTAGCTCCTTCTGTTGCCCGTTGATGTCCTTCATTTGGTTTTTGTGGTCATCCGCCATGGCGTTGAACTGAGCGGTTTGTTGACGGTCCAGGTCCAATAAGTCGATGACTTCGGCCCGAATGCTTCCCTGCGGAGGGTGAGGTCGGGGGCGGGGCCTTGCAAACAGGAAAAAGGCCAGCACCGTGATGTTCAGCGCCACCAGGCTCCAGGTGCCATATTTGTAAATTTTAACCCGGTCCATCATTCATAGATTTGATAAGAACTAATGAGCGACTGTTCGTAGTCACCTGCCCCGGTCACGTTTTCCGAGGTGGCTTGTGTTTGCTGGTGATAGTAAATCAGGGCCCCTGTATTGACCAATAGCAGACAAGCTGCCGCCGCCGCAACATATCTCAAATTGGGCAGTGGGACAACCCGGGTTTTTGAACGGGCGATTTCATCCTCAATTTGGGCCAGCAGCTCTGGCCGCGGCTTTGCCCGCTGATTGCCTTTCATACTTTGAAAGACCTGGTCTTTCCATTTTTCTTTTTCGTCGTTCATGATGGTATCCTTTGGACAACTACTTCTTCGATTTCCCTCGGTGCGGAAAAAACTTTTCCAATTCCACCCGCATATTTTTCTTGGCGCGCTGTAACAGGGACTCCACCGCCTTGAGAGAGATTCCCATGATGTCGGCAACTTCCTTGCGGGGCAGGTCCTCGATCAGGCAGAGGATAAATGCCGTTTTTTGTGAGTTGGGGAGGCAATCCATCGCCTTGTAGAGTGCCGCCGCATTCTCCTTGTTCTCCAGAATGACCCCCGGGTGCTCAAAATCAATGGAGTTGGCGTTGGGGAGTGAACTCTTGAACAATTTAAACCGATTCTTCTTCTTCAGGCGATTCAGAGAGGCATTAACTGTGATCCGATAAATCCAGGTGCTCGCCGAGGACGAAGCCCGGAAGGAGGAAGCGCTCTTGTAGATCTTCACGAAGACATCCTGGGTGATTTCTTCTGCATCTTCTACGCTCTTGGTATAGCTCAACGAGGTATTGTAAACCTTCTCCGCGTATAGATGATACAGCTCGGTCAACGCTTGGTCGTCTCCATCCGCAATGGCCTGTATGATTTCTATCTCACTTCTCAACTAGATTGAATTTATCATTGATGGTCGTGATCCGGCTGGGAGAAAGCGCTTCGGTGGTGGTTGACCAGCCAGTTCCGATGCCTCGGATGGCCAATACAGTGGTTCATCCTCTCCAGTGGGAAGGAGGTCCGGCGTGGATTCAGCGCGGTGAGGAGCCAATGGCCTCGGAGCGGACCATTGGGACTACGCTTTCTTCGACTTTCCTATTGAGTGAGGTGATTTTTTTAATGTCCTGCCGGGATTACACAGTTCCGGGGGACGGATCGGGTCAGAGGCTGCGGACCACTTCGCGGAATTCGCTCATCATCATGGCGGTGGCGCCCCAGAGGGTGCGGCCCATGATCTGAAAGCTGGGAACCACGAAGGACATGCCATTGCCGCGGTCGATGGTGGCCTCGACTTCGTTGGCGGGGTTGAGGAAATCGTGGACCGGGACCTCGAGCAATTCGGCGACCTCGGAAGGGTCGGGAATGAAGTGGGGGGGCTCGGTGACGGTGCCGACGATGGGCTGGACGTAATAGTTGCTGGGGGGGATATAGAGCGGGGATAAGCGGCCAAGGAGCTGGACCTGGCCGACCGGAACGCCGAGTTCTTCTTCGGTCTCGCGGAGGGCGGTGGCCTCGTAATCGGAATCGAAGGGCTCTTTGCCGCCTCCGGGCAGCCCGAGTTGGCGGCTGTGGACGCCATTGTAGGCATTGCGGACCTGGATGGGGAGGTGCCAGGGGCCCGTGGCATGCGGGTACAACAGGACGAGGACCGCACTCTGCCGGGCATTGTCCGGGACCTTGATCCGCGTCACATTCTTTCTGCGTTCCAGAGGCGCCATTTTCAATTGGGCTTCGAGACCGGGCAGCGGAGAACGGAGCCGGCGGGCGAGCCGGTCAATGAATTCAGGATCGGACATGGGGTAAAGTTAGCGTTTGTAATCCAATCTCGTCACCCAAAAATTGTTGTAGCCGTGGCCGATGATGATTTTCAGCTTTTGGAGCTGGGCCAATTCGAGGATGGAGAGGAAGGAGAAAACGCAGAAGAGCTTGCTGGGCTCGTCGAGGACAAAGGACACGAAGTCGATCCGGGGACGGGCTTCCAACTGTTGGAGGATGCGGGTTTTGACGCCGTCCACCGTGTAGGGATACTTCCGGATCACGTGCTTGGGGCGGGCCATGCGGTCTTCGTGGCGTTCCCAGATGCGTTTGAAGGTCCGCATGATGGTATACAGGTCGATGCTGGCCAGTTCTTCTTCCGGGAAATCGCTTTGCAGGAATATCTTTTCTTCCTGCTTGGCAAAAGGGCGCTTGAACCGTTCCAGAGAATCGGTTTCCATTTCCCGTAACTGTTCCTGCACCTCTTTGTACCGCTTGTATTCTACCAATCGCTGCACCAATTCCTGGCGCGGGTCGATGACTTCTCCTTCTTCGTTGAGGACGGGGCGGGGGAGAAGCATGCGGGACTTGATTTTCATCAGGGTACTCGCCACAAAGATGAACTCGCTGGCCACCTCCATGTTGAGCTCTTCCATCTGGCGGATATAGTCCAGAAAGTCCCGGGTGATTTGGGCAATGGGAATGTCTTCTATGTCGAGTTCATCCCGTTCGATGAAGAACAAGAGGAGGTCGAACGGCCCTTCGAAGACGGGCAGTTGGATCCGGTAAATGTCTTGTTCTACAACGTAGGCCATGATCAGTGGAAGTATCAGGGGCAAAAATCCGCGAAGAATGGAGGGGAGAAAAGATGGAGTTATGCACAAATGGGAGATTCTGGGGAAATCTTTTTTCGGAGCTCAATGCATGAAATCTTTGCATGCTGTGGAACCCGCTGAATGAGAAGGGGTCCGCCTGGGTTTATCCCTCGTCCAAGGAAAGCGAAATCGGAGGGGCTTTGATCCTCTTAGATTTTCATCGTATATTATGAACTATTGTAAATGCTAACTCTGTTACGGTTAAATATCAATCCATAGACCAGAGACAATCATTCAAAAGAGTTTTAAGTTTTTTTTGTAACCAACATCTGTAATATGCTTCATCAACAACTGGAAAAGAATCCAGATGTCTCGTGTTGTTGTCGTACGACAGCAGCCAAGGCACCACCAATGCGGCGAACATGGGGCTCTCCCGTGCAACGCATCCTGGTGATTTTGATGGCCCTTTTCTCCTTCCAATTCGGAGGAGACCTGCTAGCCACCCACCTTGCCGGTGGAGAAATCATCTACACTCACGTTACCGGGAACACTTACCAGGTGCAGTTGACCGTCTATCGGGACTGCGCAGGTATCAACCTTCCCTCGACCGCCAGCATCCAGATCACGCCCACCAATAGCGGATCTGTTGTTTCGGCCACCCGTGTATCGGTTACCGATATCACCCCGACCTGTCCCGGACAGGTTTCCGTATGTTCTGGGGGTAGCACTCCGGGCATCGAACAGCACATCTACCGTACGAATGTTACCCTCAACGCGCTTCCGATCGGACAGCGCTATACCCTTTTCTGGCAGAGCTGCTGCCGGAACTTTGCGGTAAACACCCTGAACAACCCCGGAAGCACTGGTTTCTACCTATCCACGCAGTTGGACCCCAACCAGCTCCCCCGGAACAACTCTCCTGAATTCCTGAATGTACCGATTGCGTACCTCTGCGCCGGTTCCCCGGCCACCATTTCGCCCAACGCGAATGACCCCGATGGAGACGCGATCCTGTACTCGTTCACTTCCTGTCTGGACCAGGGGCCCACGAATGTGAGCTATGCCGCTGGATTCAGCGCTACCAATCCTCTGACGACTTCTTCTGGTTTCAACCTCAACGCCAATACCGGTGAGATTTCCTTTACCCCGACCTCAGCCGGTCAGGTAGGTGTCATCTGTATCAAGGCAGAGGAATTCCGCAACGGAACCAAGATCGGTGAGATTGTCCGTGACATCCAGGTCCGGGTCCTCTCCTGTAACAATGCTCCGCCCGTAGTCAGCAACGTTTCCAACGTGGTAGTGAATGTAGGACAACAGTTCTGCGCGAATGTCACTGCGACCGATGCCGACAACGACAATATCACCCTGACGGCCACTTCGGGTATCATTCCTCCCGGCACCTTCACGGTAACTTCCAGCAGCCCTGGCAGCGCGGCCGGTACGTTCTGCTTTACCCCGACTGCCGCCAATCAAGGCCAGACCTATACGGTGACGATCCAGGGCACCGACGATGCCTGCCCGGCTCCGTCGACTGGTTCCACGACCTTCAACATCACTGTCCCGATTCCCTGTAATGCGACGGTCACGGCCACGACCACGCCTGCCTCCTGTGCGGGTGCGAATGACGGTACGGCCACGGCTTCCGCCAACAATGTGACTCCGCCCCTTCAGTTTACCTGGAGCAACGGCGCCAATGGTGCGACGGCCACCGGCCTGGCTCCCGGCACCTACTCCGTAACGGTGGTCGACGGGAATTCCTGTACGGCCAATACGTCCGTAACCGTAGGCGGCGCGACCTCTCCGGTCAGCGTTTCCGCTACGACCACGGGCGCTGACTGCGGCCAGAACAATGGTTCGATTACGGCCACTGTTTCCGGTGGTTCCGGTTCCTATACCTATTCTTTGAATGGCGGTGCTGCTCAGAGCTCCGGTTCTTTCTCCGGCCTGGCACCTGGTTCCTATACCATCGATGTACTGGACGCCCAGGGTTGTGATGCCTCCACCACCGTGACGGTGGGCAACAATCCGGATGTCACGCCTCCGGTCGTGACCTGCCCGGCCGATATTTCGGTTTTCAACGACCCGAACCAGTGCGGCGCGCAAGTCACCTACGCGGCCACGGCCACCGACGATTGCGGCGGTGCGACCATTACGTACAGCATTTCCCCCGGCACCTTTTTCCCGGTTGGATTTACCACGGTAACCGTAACGGCTACTGACAATGCGGGCAATACCGCCACCTGTGACTTCGTCGTTCAGGTCTACGACCACGACGATCCCGACGTCACCTGTCCTTCTTCTTCGGTCCTCTCCTGCGTGGCCGATATCCCGATGCCGGATCCCTCCATTGTCAATGCGACGGACAACTGCCCGGGAACCATTGTGATTTATGTCCAGGACGTCGACAACGGCGGCACGGGCTGTCCTTCCAACCCCTTGGTCATTTCCCGTACCTACCGGGCCACGGACCAGGCGGGCAACTTTGTCGAATGTGACCAGAGCATCACCGTTGTGGACAATGACGCTCCGGCCATCACCTGCCCGGCCGACGTAACGGTTGAGTGTGGCGATGCTACGGATCCCACGGCTACGGGCCTGGCCACTGCGACCGACAACTGTACGAACTCTTCCAGCGCGGGTAGCCTGACGGCTGCTTACGGTCTGGCGACTTCGGCTGGCAATATCAATATTGACTACTGCGGCTTTATTCCCTGTACCGCTCAGGAGCCCTGGGGTTCCGCAATTCTCAGTGGCGCCGCCGGTAGCTATACGGCTTCCCTCTCGGTTGCCCAGTTCTGGGTCATCCAGGAAATTGATTTCAAAGTCGCTCCTTCCAACTCCTTCATGCTGAACAATGGTATTCCGATTGTGGACAATACCTGGCAGAACATCAATGCCAACAACCAGCAGAGTGTCAACGTCTCCTTCCAGTCTCCGTTGGGTGTCTGTGGCGCCGTTGCGATGCGGATGACCATTGGACGGGAGTCCTTCTTTGGTGGAGTTGATCCCCAGTCGATCCGTGAGGTCTGGATCTACGATCCGAACTTCTCCAACGGCGTTGAGCCGACGGATTCTCCGTTGCTGGCTGGTTTCTGCTTGCAGAGTGCCCAGGGCCCGAACGTGACCTTCAGCGATGCCTTTGCGGCAGCCTGTGGCCAGACGGGTGTGATCTCCCGTACGTTCACCGCTACGGATGACTGCGGCAATTCGGCGAGCTGTACCCAGCAAATCACCATTGAAGACAATACGCCTCCTTCGATCACCTGCCCGGCTGACATTTCGGTGAGTACCGATCCCGGTCAGTGTGCGGCTGTGGTAACTTATAACGCTACGGCTACCGATGGCTGCGGCAATGCTTCGGTCACCTTCTCTACGGCTTCTGGCTCTTCCTTCCCGACGGGCACGACCGCTGTGACGGCTACGGCGACCGACGATTGTGGCAATACGGCTTCCTGCACCTTCAATGTTGGCGTTGCTGACACCGAAGCTCCGAATGCAGTTTGCCAGGACGTTACGGTTCAACTGGATGCCGGTGGCAATGGTTCCATCACTGCTGCCGACGTAGACGGTGGCTCCACCGACAACTGTGGAGTGGCTTCTATCAGCATCAACAACGGTTCCTTCGACTGCTCGAACGTAGGCGGCAATGCAGTTACCCTGACGGTCACCGATCTCAGCGGCAACAGCAGCACGTGCACGGCCAACGTCACGGTTGAAGACAATATCGCTCCCAACGCCGTTTGCCAGGACGTTACGGTTCAGCTCGACGCCAGCGGCTCTGCTTCCATCACCGCCGGTGATGTCGATGGTGGTTCCACGGACAATTGTGCGGTGGCTGGAATCAGCATCAACAATGGTTCCTTCGATTGTTCGAATGTTGGCAACAATACGGTTACCCTGACGGTAACGGATGTCAATGGAAATAGCTCTACCTGTACGGCAAATGTTAGCGTGGAAGACAACGTCGCTCCGAATGCAGTTTGCCAGGATGTCACGGTTCAGCTGGATGCCATTGGTAGCGGCTCCATCGTTGCTGCTGATGTAGACGGTGGCTCGACTGACAACTGCGCGGTAGCTTCGATCAGCATTGACAATGGCAGCTTCGACTGTTCCAATGTTGGTGGCAATACCGTTACCCTGACGGTAACGGATGTCAATGGAAACAGCTCCACCTGTACTGCGAATG